>JAVHQF010000280.1:0-29525 GCA_036170995.1 Sideroxydans sp.
GTCACCAAACAAAAACGGCTCGCTTACGCGAACCGTTTTGTTTAATCTTGGTGCCCAGAAGAGGACTCGAACCTCCACACCTTGCGGCACACGGACCTGAACCGTGCGCGTCTACCAATTCCGCCATCTGGGCATTCTTGAGGGTGCGCACTTTAATTGCTATAGGATATTGTGTCAATGACGAAAAAGAAAAAAACCATGCGTGAGCTTGACCCCTTTTTGGAGCGGGAACGCGAACAATACGAACACCCTTTGCCTAGCCGTGAGTACATCTTGCAGATATTGGCTGAGAAGGGTGTGCCAGTAGAACAAGACGACCTTTACGCTTTTCTACATATTGAGTTGCATGAGGAAGAGCTATTCACGCGTCGCTTGAAAGCGATGGAGCGCGACGGTCAGATTATGCGCAATCGCAAACGCGCCATCTGCGTAGTTGATAAGCTCGACCTTATCAAAGGTAAGGTGCAAGGGCACCCTGATGGCTTTGGTTTCCTGATTCCCGAGGATGGCAGTGCAGACTTGGTGTTGAGCGAGAAAGAGATGCATAACGTCTTGCATGGCGACACCGTGATGGCGCGTATCGGCGGCGAAGACAGGCGCGGTCGGCGCGAAGCCAAGATCGTTGAAGTGCTTGAACATGCCAACACGCGCGTGGTCGGTCGTCTCTACGAGGAACACGGTATCAAGTTCGTTGTCGCCGAGAATCGACGTATCAGTCAGGACTTTCTCGTGGCTGCGGGCGAGCATAACGATGCCAAGACGGGGCAGGTTGTTATTTTGGAAATCATGCAACAACCTTCGAAACATGCACAACCAATCGGTCGCATCGTCGAAGTGTTGGGCAACTATGCCGACCCTGGCATGGAGATCGAGATTGCATTGCGCAAGCATGATTTGCCGAACGAGTTTCCGCATGATGCAGAAAAACAGGCAAAGGCTTTTTCCCCTCAAGTGAAACCAGAAGATTACGCAGGACGTGAATCGGTAGTGAAGTTGCCTTTGGTCACTATCGACGGAGAGACTGCACGTGACTTCGACGATGCCGTGTATTGCGAACCGAACAGCAAAGGATTCCGGCTGGTGGTCGCTATCGCCGACGTGAGTGCCTATGTGAAACCGAGTGATGCGCTGGACAAAGAAGCTATCAATCGCGGCAACTCGGTGTACTTCCCGCGTCGCGTGATCCCCATGTTGCCAGAAGAATTATCCAATGGATTGTGTTCGCTGAACCCCAATGTCGAACGTCTGTGCATGGTGTGCGACATGCAGATCAGCGCGGAAGGTGAGATTCAATTGCATCGCTTCTATCCCTCCGTGATGTTCTCACATGCGCGTCTGACCTACACCAAGGTCGCCGACATGATCGAAAATCCGCAAGGTGAGAGCGCGCGTGAATATGCGGCAGTCTTGCCGCACATCAACAATCTTTACAAACTGTTCCAAGTGCTGCTGCAAGCACGTGCGAAACGTGGCGCGATCGACTTTGAAACGGTCGAGACACAGATGATCTTCAATGACCAAGGCAAGATCGAAAAGATTATTCCCGTAGTGCGTAACGATGCACACAAGCTCATCGAGGAATGCATGTTGGCGGCGAACGTCTGCGCGGCGGCGTTCTTGAAGGATCATGAACACCCTATTTTGTATCGTGTACACGAAGGCCCAACGCCAGAGAAATTGGAAGCTGTGCGCGAGTTTTTCAAAGAGTTCGGTCTGCAACTGGGCGGCGGAGACGATCCTCAAGCGAGTGACTATTCTCAACTGCTCAAGCAGATAAAAGGCCGTCCAGATGCGGGTTTGTTACAGACCGTGATGCTGCGTTCATTGCGCCAAGCTGTGTATGCACAAGAGAACTTAGGCCACTTCGGTTTGGGTTACGAGGCTTATGCCCACTTCACATCACCTATCCGTCGTTATCCCGACTTGCTGGTGCATCGCGCCATCAAAGCAGTGCTGGAAGGCAAGAAATACAAGCCGCAACTCAAGTGGGCGGAACTAGGCGTGCATTGCTCTATGACCGAACGCCGCGCAGACGATGCGACGCGCGATGTGGAAGCGTGGCTCAAATGCTTCTACATGCGTGACCATTTGGGGGGGGTGTTCGAAGGCTCCATCTCTTCTGTCACTGGTTTCGGTTTGTTCATCTCCTTGGACAATCTGTATGTAGAAGGCTTGGTACACGTGTCCGAGCTGGGCGCGGACTACTTTCATTTCGATGCAACCAAACATCAGATGTTAGGTGAACGTACTGGCAAACGTTACCGTTTGGGCGACCGCGTGAAAGTCAAAGTGGTACGCGTGGATATGGAAAGCACCAAGATTGATTTCACGCTGGAAAGTGCTGCGAATGCTTCAGGAGGTGCTCCCTCATCCCAATCCTCTCCTGATGGGAGAGGGGGCAAACGAGAACAGCAACTTGCAATTCCTGTTGGCGCATGGGGCGCGACTACTCCGAAGAAAGTCAAAGCAGAGTCTAAAAAATCTGCTCCACCAAAAACAACTGAATCCAAAGGTAAGAAGGCAGGAAAGCGTCATGGCTGAGTCACGCATCATTCACGGCTTCCATGCCGTCACCGCCCGCATCCGTCAAAACGCAGACAGCGTGATGGAAGTGTTTGTCGATCCATCCCGCAAAGATCCGCGCGCGCGCGACCTTTTGAAGTTGGCAGAGAGCAACGACGTGCGCATCATCAATGTCGATGGCAAGCGCCTCGATGGCATGGCAGGAACGCCGCGTCATCAAGGTGTCGCCGCCCGTGTGGACGCATCACAAAAAGTGCAACATCTGGATGACGTGCTGGATACCTTGACTGAGCCAGCTTTGATATTGGTATTGGATGGCGTGCAAGACCCACACAATCTGGGCGCATGTTTGCGCAGTGCGGATGCCTTTGGCGTGCATGCCGTCATCGCTCCCAAAGATCGTGCAGTGGGCATCAATGCCACGGTAGAAAAAGTCGCCTGCGGCGCGGCGCAGACCGTGCCTTACATCACCGTCACCAATCTCGCGCGCACCTTGCGTGAGTTGAAGGAACGCGACATCTGGGTCATCGGCATGGATGGCGAAGCGACGACCGAATTGCATCAAGTGAAACACAAAGGCGCAGTGGCCTTTGTGTTGGGTGCGGAAGGCGAGGGCATGCGACGCCTCACCAAAGAGACCTGCGACCAGCTCGTGCGTATCCCCATGCAAGGCAGCGTGGAAAGCCTGAATGTATCCGTCAGTACCGGCGTATGCCTGTATGAAGCCAGAAGGCAACGCGTCATCTGATAGGGAGTGAAGGCGTGTTGATGCAGAAATTCAACTTCTCGATCCAAACCCGCGACGGACAGCGCATCGTCAGTGTCATCATCGCGGGGAAAGATCAGGAAGATGCAGAGCGCAAGCTACGCCAGATGTATCACCATTGCGAGATCATCAGCTGCAACGCTAATCAGATGGACGACCACAAGACACCTCAAGTCATGTCCGTAGAGGACATCATCACACTCATATCCAAGTAAAGGTTCTCGATTGAGCTGCAGTTGTCGGCCAGAAAAAATTCAACTTGCAAGTTGGTACTTAGCGTCTGTAATTCGGCCTTATGCAAAGCTTTCCATAAGGCCGAATTACAGACAGCGGTGTAACTTTGAATCTGCAAAACACTCTTCACTCAATAAAACCATCCGCCATCAGTTCTTCCAGTAGGTCACTGTAGTCATGCGCGCCTCGGCTAGTGGGGGCGTGTTCAAAGATGGTCTTATTCAAGGCCGGGCTCTCGGCCAAGCTGACGTTCTCTGAGATGCGGGTGCGGCACACGTCCGTGCCGAAATGTTCTTCCACTTGCTTCAACACATCCCACGCCATCTTTCTGCGTCCATCGAAACGAGTGAGTAGGTAACGTCGTTTGACGCGTCGCTTGAGTACGTTCTCTAGTGCATGCAGGGTCTTCTCGATCTGCATCGCGCCGTTGGTGGAAAGATGGTCTGCCGAGATGGGGACGATGAGTCCGTTGCAGGCGAAGATGGCGTTCAAGGAAAGCACGCCGATTAAGGGGCTGCAGTCCATGATCAACGGGGCGTCTTTGTCGCCGAACTTTTCTAATCGTAGCGCGGTGTTAAGTTTGTTCACCACGTTATATCCCTTGCCGTACAAGACATCTACCTTAGAAAGTTCGGTGTGTGACGGAATGACGTGCATGCCGTTGGCGGAGGTGTGCACCAGTTCACGCAGAGATCGATTGTGCTGGAAGGACGCTAAAATTGTCTCTTCGCCTGATTTTGCGGTGATATTAGTGATGGCGCTGAGTTGGGCTTGCGGGTCTAGGTCAATAACGTAAGGTGTGCGTCCACTGCGCAAGAGTGCTGCTGCAAGGTTGAGCGCTGTGGTGGTTTTGCCGACGCCGCCTTTTTGATTGAAGACTGCAATGATGCTCATGGAATCAGCGCAGCAACTCCTCGATCTTGCGATTGGCGCCGAGTAGTTTTTTGAAGAGCGCAGTGAGTAAGGCTTTGTCAATGTAGTTCTTAGCATCACCTTTGATGCTGTCTAGTCCAGACTTTCTGAATTCAGCAACGACTAGATGACTATCGGCAGTGACAGTAGCAGAACGTTCAAGTGTCTCGTTAGCGAAGAACACCCCTTCGCCGATGCACTCACCACTATGGATTACACCCACCGTTTTGCTTTTGTAATAGGCAGTTGCTGTGCCGAACAAGATGACGAAGAAGGAGGTCATGTTTTCCCCCTCAGTTGTTATTGCCTGCCCCTGAGCGAAGGTCTTGATCTCGGCGTGTTCAGAGATGGGGGTGAGCCACTCACTGGGGATGGGGTCGAAGAAGGAGCATTTGCGCAGCTCGTTGAAACGATCCGACGAGGCCTCATCGAGGCGTTGGGTGAAGCTGGCTAAGCTGGCTTGGATTGCATCGAGATCGTCCATCATCTACTCCCAATTTCAAACATGCGCGCAAGTTACCACAAGCCGCAGCGTATGTGTTGTAGAGCGCGTTTCAGATAAACTCCAGCTATGGATATCAAGACACAGTGGGATAAAGAATCGCTTCTGAAAGCGACATCATTCGAGCCATTGCATCCCGTCATTGCTCGCATGCAGGCAGGACATTTCCCGACGTTGCAGGAATGCAATGCGCTATTGCTGGCGCATGAGCCGAGTATCAAAGTGCATAACGGAACGTTGCTCACATTCGTGCCGCAGGAATACGGCAAGTTGGAATTCGAGGCGCAGTACGAGCCGCGTTGCTATTTAAAGGGGGAGGTGCCGACGCGTGCGGACAACTGGCACGATCTGTTGAATGCGCTGGTGTGGTTGAGCTTCCCAAAAGCCAAGGCGGCAATCAATGGACGGCACTACTCTGCCTTGACTCAAGCGGCGTTGCCAGAAGGATCGAGCGAGCGGGGCGCAGTGCGCGATGCCATCACACTGCTGGATGAGTCTGGCGTCATCGTGCCCTACGCGGATGATGGCTTAGCTGAACTGTTGCGTGGATTCGAGTGGAAAGAATTGTTCTGGCATCGACGGGAGCAACTCGAAGCCAATCACTTCGACGGGCTCAGGACAGGTATGGGCTTCTACATCTTCGGGCACGGGCTATACGAAAAGGCGCTGAGCTCCTATGTCGGCATGACTGGGCAGGGCTTGCTACTTCCTGTGGAGAAGGCTTTCTTTACTTGCCCGCTAGACCAACGATTGGCCCATCTGGATGAGCAGTTAGCGGCGTATCTTTCGAATACTGAGAATGCGCGCAGTACGCGGGAGCTTTCGCCTGTGCCCTTGTTGGGTATTCCGGGGTGGAGTATGGATAACGAAGTGGCTACCTATTACGACAACACCGATTACTTTCGTTCTGGCAGACAAAGTGCAGCACAACGCAAACCACTTAACACCGAACCTTCTAGCGTCGCTGGGTAATCTCCGTCTGTGTAGTCACCCGCCAGCAGTAGATTGGGAATGGCGGTGCGTTGGGTGGGGCGATCTAGGTTTGGAGAACAGCAGAAGGTCGCGCGTTTCTCGGCAATGACTTTGAACCAATCTGGTCTTGCAGCAATACCGAACTCCTCATGCAGCTCCGCGATGACCTTCTCCGCCAGTGCATCTTGGCTCAATTCTTGGTGTATCCCTTCCGCACTGATGACAGCAGCAAGTAAGCCGTGTTGTGCAGCGATCTGTCCTTTGTCGAACAACCACTGGCTGAAGCGTTGATGCAAGCCGATCATGGGGTGGGGCAGACGCACTTGTGCTGGATATTGCAGATACACGGTGTAGATGGGCTGCACTTCCAACGTCTCTATTTGCAAGACGGTCTTACCACCCATCTCGGGGATAGGACGTAACAGCTTGGCGGCAACGCTGGGCGGTGCGGCGCAGATGACATGGCTGAAGGTATGTGTGCTCCTTCGACTGTGCTCAGGACAGGCTTCGGCGGTGAGGATTTTGAAACCCTCTTCTGTGGGATGGATGGACTCCACACCACAGGAGAGATGTACTTTCCCACTATGCTGTTCGACGTATTCCGCCGCCCGTTGTGGAAACAGCGACGTAAAGTCGATGCGCGGCAACAGCATGTCGCTATCCGCGCGCTTGCGGTTGAGCGTATCGCGCAGCACATTGAGTAAGACCTGCGCAGAAGCTTTATGGATGGGCGTGTTCAACGCGGCAATGCACAGCGGTTCCCATAGCTTGAGGGTGAGGTCGGCATCTTGGCCATAGCAACTCAACAATTCGGTGACTGTGGTGTCTAGTGTTCCCCCACCCCAACCCTCCCCCGTTGGGAGAGGGAGCCTACCCAGCTGAAAGTTTGCGCGACGTAGCTTGAGCATGAATCCGGCGGCCTTCATGCGTTCGGCCCACGTCAGTCCTTGCGCATTGAGCAAAGCGACGAGCAGATGTAACGGGGCGGGCAGGCGGCGGGCTTTGAGCGAGAACTGACCGTGTAGGTCGAGTTGCAATGGCAGGCACAGGAAATCTTTTTCTATGTCACCGCCCACCAATTCGATGAGGCGCAAGGTCTCGCGGTAGCAACCGAGCAAGAGATGTTGTCCGTTGTCGAGCTGAGTGTCGTTATGCAGCACGCCACGTGCACGGCCGCCCAGTTGTTTGGCACTTTCAAATACGGTGACCTTGATGCCGCGGGAGGCGAGTTCGGCCGCAGCCGCCATGCCCGCATAGCCACCGCCTATGATTCCAACGTTCAGTTCGTGGCCCATGCCTTGATCGCCAGCCACAGCTTGTAACCGGTGCCGAGCGAGATGCGCTCTTTCAACACATGGCAGCCGCTGCGTTCGACTTCTTCCAGCACGGCTCGATAGATGGCCGCCATGATGAGCCCGGCGCGTTGTGCTTTGCGATCCACTGCGGGTAGATGGGCGAGTGCTTGGTCATAGAAACGTTGCGCGCGTTCGATCTGGAATGCCATGAGCTTTTGGAAGTTTGGAGTTTCGCGCGAATTGAGGATGTCGGCAGCGGTGACACCGAACTGCTGCATCTCGTCCATCGGTAGATAGATGCGGTTGCGTCGCGCATCTTCGCCTACGTCGCGGATGATGTTGGTGAGTTGGAAGGCGATGCCGAGGTCGTGCGCGTATTTCAATGTCTCACGATTGGTGTAGCCGAAGATTTCAGCCGATAGCAGGCCGACCACCGAGGCGACGCGATAGCAATACAGTTGCAGCGATTTGAAGTCGGCATAACGCGGCTGGTCGAGGTCCATCTCCATGCCGTCGATGATCTCTAACAGATGTTCTTGTGGCAGATTGAATCTTGAAACGACGGGTATCAATGCTTTGCAGACTGGATGGGTAGGGTGTCCGCCAAATACTGCCGCTACTTCGTTACGCCACCAGTTGAGCGTGGTGCGTGCCACATCGGCATCCGAACATTCATCGACCACATCATCCACCTCGCGGCAGAAGGCGTACAAAACGGTCATGGCTTGCCGTCTGTCTGGGGAGAGGAAGCGGAAGCTGCTGGTGAAACTGGAGCCGCTTTGCTTGGTCTTGTTGACGCAGTATTGGTAAGAGTCCATCGGTTTCAGAGTGGTGCAGATTTGGCCAGCATGATAACCCAGTCGAAGGGGCGTAATACGGGGCGCTTGTTGAATACGTCGTAATCAGCCGCTTCGATCTTGTCGAGGATGCGCAGACCGCCTTGGATGATCATACGCATCTCTAAGCCGATGCATCCGGTGAGGATGGTGCCGAGTGGTTTGCCGTATAGCATCAATGCGCGGGCACGCTCGATTTGGAACTGCATCAAGGCGCGCCACGCATCGTCGCATCGCGCTTGGACTATCTGTTCTTCCGTCACGCCGAAGCGCGCCATGTCATCCTGCGGCAGATAGATGCGCCCTATAGCGATGTCTTTGGATACGTCCTGCCAGAAGTTGATGAGTTGCAAGGCAGTACAGATGGCATCGGAGTAGGCGATGTTGACAGGTGAGGCTTCCTCGTACAGATGCAACAGCAGCGTACCCACGGGGTTGGCCGAGCGACGGCAGTAGTCCAGCAATTCGTCGTAGTTCGCATATCGCTTCTTCACCACATCTTGCGAGAAGGCATCCAGCAGATCATGCATGGGCTGCAAGGGCAGCGCATGTGCTTTGACCTCAACAGCCAGATGTTGGAACAAGGGCATCAGCGGGGTCTCGTCCGCTGCGACGTGGTCCAACTCATCACGAAAATCATTCAGTTGCTGTAGTCGCTCTTCGTTCGAGAGTTCGCCCTCATCGGCGATGTCGTCTGCTGCACGGGCGAAGTGGTAGATGGCGGCGACTGGCTTGCGCAGTCGCTTCGGCATCAGGATGGATGCAACAGGAAAATTTTCGTAGTGCTCGACGGACATGCGCTTACAGCAAGTCCTTGCGGTTCAGTATGAACACGAATTGGTCGCCTGCGGCGACATCGAGCCAGGTGAAAGGGAGTTTGGGATACGCCGCTTCGAGTGCATCGCGGTTATGACCGATTTCGACGAGTAATAGTCCATTTGGATTCAAATGTTCGGCTGCCTTGGCAAGGATGATGCGTGTCGCATCTAACCCATCGTCGCCGCTGCCAAGCGAAAGCTCGGGTTCATGTTTGTATTCGGGGGGCAATGCGGCGACCGAAGGGGCATCCACGTAAGGTGGGTTGCAGATGATGAGGTCGTAGCGCTTGCCATCCAGCTCGGCGAAAAGGTCGGACTCGATCAGGGTGATCTGATCATCCAATAGATAGTCCGTGACGTTGTATTGCGCGACATCCAAGGCATCGGCGGAGAGATCGACTGCATCGACACTCGCATTAGGGAAGGTATGTGCCGCCAAGATGGCAAGACATCCACTGCCAGTACACATGTCTAATACGCTGGTCACTTCTTCGGCATCCTCGATCCAGGGCGACAACTCCTCGCGCAACAATTCGGCGATGAAGGAGCGCGGTACGATGACGCGTTCATCTACGTAGAAGGAGAGATCGCCCAGCCATGCTTGATTGGTCAGGTAGGCGGCAGGGATGCGTTGTTCTACGCGCTTCTCAATGATGTCGATGACGGCGTAGATTTCCGATTGTGTCAGGTGTGCGTCTATGAAGGGTTCGAGCCTATCTAGCGGTAAGTGCAAGGTGTGCAAGATCAGGTAGGCAGCTTCATCGAATGAGTCTTCGCTGCCATGTCCGAAAAACAACTCGGCTTCATTGAAGCGGCTGACTGCGAAGCGCAAACAGTCGCGCAATGTCTTGAGTGAAGAATTCGCCTCTGAGTAGTAATTGATATCCATTTAATCTTTACCGCAGCCATTGCAGCTGTCATTGTCTTTACAGTTCGAACCAGACGATTTGGAATCGCTGGAACTACCCATACCACTTTCATAACCACTGTTTCTATCATATTCACGGCGAGAGCGAGAGACGATCCACACGATGAGGATGACGACCAGCAGGATGAAGACTAGCTTCATCATTTTGCGAGCAACTTGACCAAGGTCAGGTAATAGATATCGGATAAGACTTCAAGATCGTTGACTGATACAAATTCATTGAGTTTGTGGATGGTCGCATTCACGGGGCCGACTTCTAGCACCTGCTTGCAGATGTCGGCGATGAAGCGACCGTCAGACGTGCCGCCGCTGGTGGAAAGTTCGGTATCCAAGCCGGTGACTTGCTTGATCGCATCCGCGACTGCCTCCACCAGATCACCGCGCGGGGTGAGGTAGGGTTTGCCGGAAGCGTTCTCCCATTGCATATCGTATTCCAAGCCATGTTTGTCGAGGACAGCGTGGATGCGTTGTTTCAAGCTGTCCACCGTGCTGGCGGTGGAGTGGCGGAAGTTGAACTGTATCTCCACGGTTCCAGGTACGACGTTGGTCGCGCCTGTGCCGCCGTGGATGTTAGAGATCTGCCACGAGGTCGGCGGGAAATATTCGTTACCTTGGTCCCATTCGGTCGCGGCCAATTCGGCGATGGCGGGCGCAGCCTTGTGGATGGGATTCTTTACCAGATGCGGGTAGGCGATGTGACCTTGCACGCCTTTGACAATCAAGGTGGCGGAAAGTGAGCCGCGACGTCCGTTCTTGATGGTGTCGCCGACCTTAGTCACAGCAGTGGGTTCACCCACGATGCAGTAATCCAGCATCTGATTGCGTGACTGTAATGCTTCAACGACTTTCACCGTGCCATCCACCGCGATGCCTTCTTCGTCTGAAGTGAGTAGCAATGCGATGGAGCCTTTATGTTGAGGATGGGCTGCGACGAAACGTTCAGTCGCGGTGACGAAGGCGGCGATGGAACCCTTCATGTCCGCTGTGCCACGACCGTACACCTTGCCGTCGCGCACCGTTGGGGTGAATGGATCGCTATCCCATTGGGTGACAGGGCCAGTGGGCACGACATCGGTATGTCCCGCAAAGCACACGATAGGAGAGGCATCGCCACGGCGCGCCCATAGGTTGTCCACTTCGCCGTGGTGCAACTTCTCTAGTTTGAAATCGAGCGGAGTCAATCGGGCTCCGATGATGTCTAGGCAACCATCGTCTAGTGGGGTGAGAGATCTGCGTGACACGAGTTGCTTGGTCAGTTCTAGTGTTTTGCTCATATATAAATCGTTCTTACAGTTTGAGATTTGCGTATTCAGTAGGGTTGAAGCCAGTGGCTAACACTTTTCCATCACGAACCAGCACGGGACGTTTGATGATGTTGGGATGTTGCAACATCAGGGATAAAGCAGCGGCATCATCTTGCATATCAGCCTTGACCTCGGTGGGAAGTTTGCCCCATGTGAGTCCTGTCTTCTTGAGCAATCTTTGCCAACCGACTTGTATCAGCCAATTTGCAATTAGTGCTTCGGTGACGCCGTGTTTCTTGAAGTCGTGGAACTCATAAGCGACACCGTGTTCAGCGAGCCATGTACGCGATTTTTTGACGGTATCGCAATTGGGGATGCCATATAACTTCGTTGACATAATGATTACCCAGTAATTTGTTCGCACTCTCTCCAGCATTCGGCAGAGGCTTGGCCTGTCCTGAGCTTGTCGAGTGAGGGTGAAGAGGTGTAGCGGGCCGATTCAGAAATAAAAAACTGCATTCTTAGTTATTACCTGGCATCTCGATGTTGAGTTTGATACCCCCAAAGTCGGGTGAAGATGTGGTCGAAGGGGGCGCTGCTGGGTTGGCGTTAGGGTCGTAGGCTTTGACTTTGCTCGTTTGAGAATAGTCAATGAGCGAAGCTAGATTGCTTGCCGAATCCGCATTCTTCAACGCATCATCCTTGGTGATGTGGCCAGATTTGTACAACTTGTACAGTGCCTGCTCGAAAGTCTGCGAACCCTGCGACACACTCTGTTCGATAGCATCACGAATCTTGTCGATCTGATCGTTCTTGATAAGGTCGGCAATCAACGCGGAGTTGAGCAATACCTCTACTGCAGGGATGAGCACCCCCTTCTCATTGCGGATAAGTCGTTGCGAGATAATGGCGCGCAAGCAGAGCGACAAGTCGGACAAGATGCTATTGCGCGCATCGTAGGGGAAGAAGTTCACGATGCGGTTCAGCGCATGATAGCTGTTGTTCGCATGTAATGTGGAGAGGCAGAGGTGGCCTGTCTGCGCGAAGATCAGCGCATGTTTCAGAGTGTCGCGGTCACGTATCTCACCGATCATCAGCACGTCGGGTGCCTCGCGCATGGCACTTACTAGGGCTGCCCCGTAGTCCGCCGTATCCGTGCCAATCTCGCGTTGGTTCACGATGGACTTGTTGTGCTGGAACATGTATTCGAGAGGATCTTCAATGGTGAGGATGTGACCGGTCTGTGTCTCGTTACGATGCTGGATCATCGCCGCCAAGGTAGTCGATTTACCCGAACCTGTCGCCCCCACCATCAATACGAGTCCGCGCTTTTCCATGATGAGTTCTTTTAACACCAAGGGAAGATTCAACTCCTCTACGTTCAGCACGTGCCCGCGTACATAACGGATGACGATAGCGATGCTGCCGCGTTGGCGAAAGACGTTGACGCGGAAGTTGCCGATCTGTGGGATGCGGAAAGAGAAGTTCATCTCCATATGCATCTCAAAATCAGCGATCTGATCTGGCGTCATCATCTCGTAGGCGATTTGTTTGATGTTCTCCGCTGTTAGTGCCTGCGAGTTCACGGACATCACCACACCGTTAATCTTAATCTGGATAGGTGCTTGGACAGAGAAGAACAGGTCTGATGCCTGCTTATCAGCGGCGAGTTGCAATAGCGGCGTGACGATCATGTAGTTCTCCTAGTTATTAGGATTTAGGATTGAGTTAAAAGCTAAGCGGCTGCACTTACTCAATCTTCAATCCTAGTTCCTCAATCCTATTATTTAGATTCCGCGCAACAACTCGTTGATGCCAGTCTTGCCCAAAGTCTTGGCATCCACTTTCTTCACAATAACGGCACAGTACAAGCTATGCGAGCCATCTTTGGAAGGCATGCTGCCGCTGACCACGACCGAACCCGCAGGGATGCTACCGTAAATAATTTCGCCAGTTTCGCGATCAAGAATCTTGGTGGATTGGCCGATGAACACGCCCATGGAGATGACCGAGCCTTCTTCCACGATGACGCCTTCAACGATTTCCGAACGTGCGCCGATGAAGCAGTTGTCTTCAATGATGGTTGGGTTCGCTTGCACAGGCTCCAATACGCCGCCGATACCTACGCCACCGCTCAGGTGCACGTTCTTGCCGATCTGCGCACAGGAACCGACTGTCGCCCAAGTATCTACCATCGTGCCTTCGTCCACATACGCACCGATGTTGCAGTAGGACGGCATCAGAACCACGTTCTTGGCGATGTGTACACCGCGACGAGCAGCAGCGGGGGGCACTACGCGGAAGCCCCCTTCACGGAACTCTTTGGAGTTGTAGTCGGCGAATTTGGAAGGCACTTTGTCGAAGTAGTTAGTGAAGCCGCCCTTGATGAAATTGTTATCTTCGATACGAAAGGACAGCAACACCGCTTTCTTGATCCACTGGTGAGTGACCCAAGCGCCATTGATCTTTTCAGCCACGCGCAACTTGCCTTGATCCAGATATTCGATGACGGTGTTGATGGTCTCTTTGAGTTGCGCATCCACATTGCGAGGCGTTATGTCGGCACGGCGTTCAAAGGCTTCTTCGATGATGGCTTGCAATTGAGGCATGATGAGTTCCTAGTTTAGTTTTTGGGTGAATTCGGTGATTCGTTTTGCGGCTTCCAGCGTCTGGTTCAGATTAGCAACCAGCGCCAAGCGGATGAAGTTGGTGCCCGGATTGACTCCGTGCGCTTCACGCGCCAAGAAGCTACCTGGCAACACGGACACATTATAGTCGCGGTATAGATGTTGCGCGAAGGCGGTATCTGCGATGGGGGTGCGTATCCACAGGTAGAAACCTGCATCTGGTTTAGTAACGGGCAAGACTGGAGAGAGCAGTTCAATGACTTGCTGGAATTTTTGCGCATACAGTCTGCGGTTTTCCTCGACATGAGTTTCATCGTTCCAAGCGGCGATGGTGGCGGTTTGGATGGCGGTATTCATGGCGCAGCCGTGATAGGTGCGATACAGCGCAAATTTCTCAAGCACCTTAGCATCGCCCGCGACGAAGCCAGAGCGCATACCAGGCACGTTGGAACGTTTGGACAGACTGGAGAATACGACTAGGTTCTTGTAGTCGCCGCGCCCAAGTTGCTGTGCGGCTTGTAGCGCGCCCAGAGGTTGCTCTTCGCCAAAATAGATCTCGGAATAACATTCGTCGGAGGCGATGATGAAACCGTAATGGTCTGCCATTTCGAACAGCGTCTTCCACTCGGATAGGGGCATCACGCGACCGTTGGGATTACCAGGGGAGCAGACATAAATGAGTTGGGTGCGTTGCCATACCGCTTCAGGCAATTGTGCGAAGTTCATCGCGAAATTGTCTTCAGGTAGCGTGTTGAAAAAATGCGGCGTCGCCCCTGCGAGGAAAGCAGCCCCTTCATAGATCTGATAGAACGGGTTGGGGCAGACCACAACAGGAGCATTCTGGCTACGGTCAATGACAGCTTGAGCAAATGAGAACAAGGCTTCGCGGCTACCATTCACGGGTAATACTTGGGTCTTGGCATCGGGGGCGGGAATGCCATAACGGCGACCCAGCCACTGAACGAGGGTGGCGCGCAAGCTATCGCTGCCCGCTGTTGTGGGATAATTCGACAGACCATCCAAGCCCGCGATCAAGGCCTCTTTGATGAAGCGCGGTGTGTCATGCTTAGGCTCGCCGATATGCAGGCTGATCGGTTTGAGCGCGGTGTTCGCTGTGACTTCGCCGAACAGTTTGGCGAGCTTTTGGAAGGGGTAGGGCTGGAGCTTTTGTAGATCAGGATTCATTTAAAGACCTTTGCGCAACTACTGCGCTTGGTGATACTGCGTCAAAAAGCGGCTCAAAATCCTCATGTACTTACTTGTACACTCTGGTTTTCCGCCGCTTTTTTCCTTGTCTGACCTGCGCTCGTAACGTTGCGCAAAGGTCTTTAGAGAGCGGCAAAAACGTTGCGCATTATAAAGGTCGGGCGAGTGCCATCAAAACAAAATGTCATGCCAGTGGTTGGCGTATTGAGTGGGGCGCTGGTGTGGGGATTGATCTGGTATCCCTACCGCGTGTTGCAAGAGGTTGGGATGTCGGGCGCGCTGGCGACCTTTATCACTTACACGTTGGCGATGGGATTCGGCGTATTCATGTTGCCGCGCGTGTGGCACGAACGCTCCACTTTTGGCTGGTGGGCGTTGTTGCTGATATTGAGTGCGGGCTGGGCGAATCTGGGTTATGTGTTGGGCATGTTGCATGGCGAGGTGATGCGCGTGCTGTTGTTGTTCTACCTCGCGCCCGTGTGGACCATCCTATTCTCTTTTTGGATGTTGGGTGAGCGTCTCAATCGTTTCGGTTATGGCGTGATTGCACTCTCCCTGTTAGGCGCACTGGTCATGCTGTGGGAGCCGAGTCTGGGGCTGCCTGTTCCGCAGAATCTATCTGAATGGTTGGGGCTGTCCGCAGGTATGGGCTTCGCGCTCTCTAATGTCACCTCGCGCCGTGCCGCGCACCTTTCAGTCGAGGCGAAATCGTTCAGCTTATGGTTGGGGACGGCATCACTGACCTTGCCGTTCTTGTTGTGGCAGGGCGAAATATTGGCGCAATTCACCCATATCACTTCAGGCTATTGGCTGATGCTGGCATTGATGGGGTTGGTGTTGTGTACCACCAGTTTTGCCGTGCAGTACGGCATCACGTATCTGTCAGCCAACCGTGCGGTGGTGCTGTTCCTGTTCGAGTTGGTGGTGGCCGCTTTCTCATCCTATTTTCTTGCGACCGAGGCGATGGAAATACGTGATTGGATAGGTGCGACTTTGATTATTTCTGCCGCCTTGTTATCTGGGCGATTGTCTTCGCAGAAGACGGTAGGTTAGACTGGAATCCAAACGGCAGAATGTCCCCATTGGGTGGCGAGGTTTTGGCCTACAAAATACACATGACAAATTCATCTATACATACTGAGAAATCTGAGCTGTTCAGTAACACAGACCCCAATATCGTTTGGGATAAGGTAGCCGCCGTCATTCGTCGCATCAATCCGCATTATGACTTCACACTCGTCCACAAGGTCTATAAGGACGTGATGCGCATGTTCTATGGCGAGTTCCCTGGGTATGCTCCGATCAAGACGCTGTATCACGATCTCTCGCACACCTTAGAGGTATTCATGTGCGTTGTGCGCTTGATGCATGGCGTGCATCGTTCTGGAGACAAACTATCAGACGAAGAGATCACCTTGATGATGTTGGCCATTCTCATGCATGACATTGGTTACGCACAGCGCAAGGGAGAAGAGTTCGGAACGGGAGCCCAATTCACCCAGACACACGTGCAGCGTGGTGTCGAATTCATGGAAAACTATTTTGGCCACCGCTTGCTTCCCTCCAGCATTTTAGTGGATGTGAAAGGCATGATCTTGGGCACGGAACATTTCAGGCCGTTCGCGCAGATCGACTTTGTATCTGAGCGATCGCGCATGCTGGCACGCATCGTGGCGACAGCAGATATCGTGGGTCAAATGGCAGATCGAAAATATGTTGAAAAGTTGTTGTTTCTCTTCCATGAATTCAAAGAGGCGCAGTTTGGGAGTTATCAAGGGATGTTTGATCTGTTGGGGAAGACAACAGGATTTTATAAAGTCACGTGTGAGAAACTAGACGGGGTATTAGATGGTATCTACCACAAGCTTGAATATCACTTTGATGATGTCTATGGAGAGCGTCGTAACTACTATATCGAATCCATCGAAAAGAATATGGCCTACCTTCAACACGTCGTTGCTCAGAGTGAAGTTGGTTATTTCAAAATGCTCAAACGCAACGGAATTGCCGAATGTGCGAGGGCATTGCCTCTTACCTCCTAATGACTTGTCGTTTTCACCTTGTAACTGATCTATGAAACCAATTTCTCTCGGTACGCCGCTCTCACCTTCCGCCACTAAAGTCATGCTGCTAGGAAGTGGCGAATTAGGCAAGGAAGTCATCATTGCTTTGCAACGACTCGGTGTGGAGGTCATCGCGGTGGATCGTTACGAGAACGCACCAGGGCATCCAGTCGCGCATCGTGCGCATGTCATCAATATGGCGGATAGCGTAGCGCTTCGCGCGCTGGTTGAAAAAGAGAAGCCGCACATTATCGTGCCTGAGATTGAGGCCATCGCAACAGACATGCTGGTGCAGATCGAGCAAGAGGGGTTGGCACGTGTCATTCCCACCGCGCGTGCTGCGAAGCTCACCATGAATCGAGAAGGCATACGCCGACTGGCGGCAGAGACACTCGGATTGCCGACTTCCCCCTACAAATTTGCGAATAGCTTAGAAGAGTTGCAGAACGCTATCGATGGCGGCATCGGCTATCCATGTATCGTCAAACCCGTGATGTCTTCTTCGGGTAAAGGGCAGTCTAAACTGGATGGCCCATCCGATGTGAAGGCTGCTTGGGATTATGCCGCTAGAGGTTCACGTGTGGATCAGGGGCGCGTCATCGTTGAAGGTTTTATCCCATTC
The DNA here is from genome assembly GCA_036170995.1 of Sideroxydans sp. Classification (GTDB taxonomy): domain Bacteria; phylum Pseudomonadota; class Gammaproteobacteria; order Burkholderiales; family Gallionellaceae; genus Sideroxyarcus. Next base: position 17,549 of record JAVHQF010000280.1, read on the forward strand.
GATTATGAGATCACCCAACTCACAGTGCGTGCGCTTGGCGCGAACGGTGATACAGAGACACATTTTTGTGAACCCATTGGTCACGTGCAGGTGCATGGAGATTACGTCGAGAGTTGGCAGCCGATGGCGATGTCGTCAGTCGCGTTACGACGTTCGCGTGACATCGCCCAGAAAGTCACGGATGACCTAGGTGGTCTGGGACTGTTCGGGGTCGAGTTGTTCGTCAAAGGGGATAGGGTTTGGTTTTCGGAAGTCAGTCCGCGTCCACACGACACGGGCATGGTGACGATGTGCACGCAACGCTTGAATGAATTCGAGCTACACGCGCGTGCCACCCTTGGTTTGCCGGTGGATACCTCGCTGCGTGCGGTGGGGGCTTCTGCCGTCATCTATGGTCAGATGGAAGAAAAAGGCATCGCCTTCCTTGGTGTGGATGAGGCGCTGCGCGTACCCGAGTTGGATATCCGTCTGTTTGGCAAGCCAGAGTCGTTCAACAAGCGCCGCATGGGAGTCGCTTTGGCGAACGGCAAAGATACTGATGAAGCTCGTACTCGCGCCAAGTTGGCAGCGAGCAAGGTCGTTCCCGTCAAAGCCTGATGCTCTTAGGAATCCAGCACGCCACCTTTATTTCCAGTGACCTTGCTCGGTCACGCGCTTTCTACGAAGACGTACTTGGCTTGCGAGCCAATGCCAAACGACCCGCCATGAGTTTCGACGGTGTTTGGTATGACGTTGGTACGAGTCAACAGATACATCTGATGTCGTTGCCTGACACGGAGGCGAGTTTGCTGCGTCCGCAGCATGGAGGGCGAGACCGTCATGTCGCCCTTGGTGTGAGCGAACTCGCTTGGTTGATGTTGCGTTTAGATGCGGCAAAAATAAGCTACACCGTGAGTCAGTCTGGACGCAGGGCTTTGTTTTGCCGCGACCCGGACCAGAACGCGCTGGAGTTCATCGAGGTCGTCGCGTGATGGATGCGGTCGGGATGAGTCCGAATGCTTGGTATCAAATTGCCTGCGAGCGCGCAGGTTTCGTGTGTGACGCACGTCAACTCCTCGCTATCGAGGAATTGGAAACACTGTGGCATCAACTCGTCGAGTTCAAAAGCAAACGCAATCAATTTTTAGGGCGCAGTTTGTTGAGTCCTGATGTGCCCAAAGGTTTGTATATCTGGGGCGGCGTAGGGCGCGGCAAGACTTTCCTCATGGATGGGTTCTACCATTGCTTACCGTATCGCCGTAAGCGCCGCATCCATTTCCATAACTTCATGGCCGAAGTGCATCACGAGATGAAGAATCTCGCGCACGAGAAAGACCCTTTGATGGCATTGGCTGCGAACATCGAGCGTTCAACGCGCCTGCTCTGCTTGGACGAATTCCATGTGGATGACATTGCCGATGCGATGATCCTCGGGCGCTTGCTGGAAGCACTACTGGCACGTGGTGTGGTACTACTAACCACCTCCAATTATCCGCCAGACGGTCTGTATCCGAACGGTTTGCAGCGGCAGAATTTCTTGCCAGCAATCGCACTGCTCAAACGTGAGTTGAAGGTAGTTTATCTCGATAGCGACACCGACTATCGCATGTTGCAGATGGTGCGCGATCCACTTTTTAGGGATGCGCACGATGCTTCTACTGAACAACTCATGCAATCCTTGTTTCAACGTCTGACAGCGGGTATGTATTCCGAGAGTGATGATATCCACGTCGGATGCATCCGGATTCCCGTCGTGCGCAAGGCACGCGAAGTCGTCTGGTTCAACTTCAACAAGTTGTGCGGGGGCAATCATGATCAGAGTGATTATCTGGAGATTGCACATCGCTATCCCACCGTATTTCTCTCTAATATTCCTAAGATGACTGCTGAAAATTGCGCGGCAGCGCGTCGCTTCACTTGGCTCATTGATGTGTTGTACGACAATCACGTCAAACTGGTGGCTTCGTTCGAGATGGAACTGGCTGTGCTTTACGGAGAAGGGCGGCACGATAGTGAGTCGCAACGTATCGCTAGCCGCTTGACCGAGATGCAGACCCATCGCTATCTCGCCTTGCCGCATCACAGTCGCGGTGTCTCATTGACCGCACAGAAAGATGCTACGACATGAGTCATGTCATGCGAGATGCATTGCTGCGTCCGGTGTTGATGGTGGTACTGCTGGGCTTGCTGGTCGCCTGCGTCAAAGTGACGGTGGGCTGGTGGAACGGAGAGGTATCGCTGGCGGAAGACGGGAGCTGGCTATGGCTCGCGCTGTTCCCCATCCTGCTGTGGCTGTGGTTGCGCTACTTCACCATCTTTGGGTGCAAAGAACCTGCATGTTTGCTGCCCAAAGATAAAGAGTGTTAGATCAGTATCCGCTGGTTGAACGTGTGTCGAAAGTTAGCTGACATCCAGCATTGGCGTCGGCTAACGTCTTGGCTGCTTCATCGGCTACGGCTTGGGTGATGGTGAACTCACCTGGTTTGCGTGGCACAGGTTTCTGATTGAGTGTGAGGAAATCGGTCTTATTCTTCTCAGCGGCGGCTAGACAATTGGTCATATCCTCCTTGAGCTGAACGAGGAATCTTGCCTTGGCTTGTTCACGGGCTTGGATCATCGCTTGACGGGCTTGCTCGGCGATGAGTTGTTCTTGTTTGTTCAAATGGTCGAGGTAAAGCCAAGTACCTCCTGTGAGGACGATCAACACGATTGCTGCGATCTTTTTCATCATGGTGCTTCTCCTTGGTTTGGATGTAGTAATGATAACCGACTAATAAAGATGTTTGGTAAGTAGTGAAATGATTATGGAGCTGGGTTCGGGAACAGACGATGTATCCGTTCTATCTTTTCGAGGGTGCTTTGATCAAGCGACACAGCGGCGCTGTCTAGATTCTCTTTCAACTGCGCCATGTGCGTCGCGCCGAGAATGACGCTACAGGTGAACCAGCGTGTTCTGGCAAAGACGAGTGCGAGTGTGGCAGGAGATAGACCGGTTTCTTGTGCAATCCGTATGTATTCCTTTGTTGCGGCAGGGACATTGGCTTTATTGTAGCGCTGCCCAAAACTTGGGAACAGGGTGATGCGCCCAGGTGCAGCAGGATCGGCGATGTACTTGCCTGTGAGCCAGCCGAATGCGAGCGGACTATAGGCGAGCAGACCGACTTGCGAGTGATGGCAGACTTCGGACAGCCCACTTTCAAAGGTTCGGTTCATCAGATGGTAGGCATTCTGGATGCTGACAATTTTGGGCAAGGCAAGCCGTTCTGAAATTCGAACGAACTCGGAGACACCCCACGGAGTCTCGTTACTCAAACCGATGTGTCGAATCTTTCCCGCTCTAACTAGCTCTGAGAGCGCAGACAATTGCTCTGCGATAGGTGTGCTGTCGCGTTCTTGTGTCACGTCATAGCTGGTGGAGCCGAACATCGGCACATAGCGGTCAGGCCAGTGAATCTGGTAGAGATCGACGTAGTCGGTCTGCAAGCGGCGCAGGCTGGCATCAATTGCGGCATGGAGGTGTTCACGGTTCACACGCGGACCATTGCGTATCCAACCGAAACCGCGTGCTGGACCAGCGATCTTGGTGGCAACGATGAGTTTGTCGCGTTGTTGACGTTTGAGCCAGTTGCCGATGTAAGTCTCGGTGCGGTGCACGGTCTCGGCACGGGGCGCAACGGGGTACATCTCGGCGGTGTCGATGAAGTTCACGCCGCGCGATACCGCATAGTCGAGTTGGTCATGCGCCTCCGCTTCAGTGTTCTGCTCTCCAAACGTCATCGTACCTAAACACAGGGCGGATACTTTTAGGTCGCTAGCGCCAAGTTGACGGTATTCCATGTCAGCCGCGCGTGTTGGTCTGCGTGGAGAATTGAGTCAGCTCAACGAGGGGGGCGGGTTGCCAACCTGTTTTGCGATGTTCGGCCACGACATTGGTGAAGATTCCGCCGCGCACATAGAACTTGGCGGTGAGGCGCATGAAGCGCGGCTGGGTGGCTGCGACTAGATCATCCAAGATACGGTTGGTCACGTCCTCGTGGAAGTGACCTTCGTTGCGGAAAGACCATATGTATAACTTGAGGCTCTTTAATTCAACGCATTGTTGGTCGGCAATGTAATCAAGGATTAGGGTGGCGAAGTCTGGTTGTCCTGTTTTGGGGCATAAGCATGTGAATTCAGGCACTTCCATATGGATGTGGTAGTCACGCTTTGGCTGTGGATTGGGGAATGTCTCCAGTGCTTTGCTGGGTTGGGGCGTCATGTTTGGTTGCCTATAGGAGTTCGGTTAGAATGCCGCGCATTATAACGTCTGCACGATTTCCAATTGCGTCTCAGTCAAATCAAACTCGCTGGTTTCAAGTCCTTCGTTGATCCCACCCATATTTCCCTCCCCGGGCAGTTGGTCGGTATCGTCGGGCCGAACGGATGCGGAAAATCCAACGTCATCGATGCCTTGCGCTGGGTGTTGGGTGAGTCGCGTGCTTCGGCGTTGCGCGGCGAGTCGATGCAGGATGTAATCTTCAACGGTTCGGGCAATCGCAAACCCGTTTCCCGCGCCAGCGTTGAGTTGGTGTTCGACAATTCTTTGGGTAAGGTCGGCGGCCAATGGGCTAGCTATGCCGAGATATCTATCAAACGCGTGTTGCAGCGTGACGGCGATTCTAACTACTACATTAACAATCAGAACGTCCGCCGCAAGGACATCACCGACATCTTCCTAGGTACTGGAGTCGGCGCGCGTGCTTACGCCATCATCGAGCAGGGCATGATCTCGCGGATTATTGAGGCGAAACCAGAAGAGTTAAGAGTGTTCTTGGAGGAAGCCGCTGGGGTGTCCAAGTACCGTGACCGCCGTCGTGAGACTGAACTTCGTCTTGGCGATACGCGTGGCAATCTGTCCCGTGTATCCGACATTTTGCACGAACTAGGCAATCAATTAGTTCATCTTACCGCACAAGCCGAGATCGCCAAGACCTACCGCGAATTGGAAGGGCGCCGTGAAACGACGCAGCGCCTGTTGTGGTTGGTGAATAAACAGGAATCCGAAGCACGCCGAGTGCGGTATGCACAGCAGATTGAGAAAACGAAGAACGAACTGGAATCTGAGATCGCCAAGTTGCGTGAGGTGGAAAGTAAGTTGGAGGGGGCGCGCACCGAGCATTTTGCTTTATCGGATGCGCTCCATGCGAAACAAGGAGACTTGTACGCCTCCAATGCCGAAGTCGCTCGGTTGGAGCAGCAAATATCTTTCTTGGTCGAGCAGCGTAACCGCTTGACGCAACAGATACAGAACGGCGAACGCCAGATTGCTCAACAAAAATCACAACTGCAAGGATTGAAGACCTTGCAGGAGCATTGGTTGCGGCAGCAAGAGGATAGCGGTACGCGCGTCACGGTTTGCGAGGAACGTGCAGCGAACGAAGCGCAATCGCTACCGCAAGCCGAAGAGGCGGCTAAGGTCGCGCAAGAACGCCATAACGCGATGCAGCGCGAACAACTGCTGATCCAACAGCAACTGCAACTAGCTGAGACGCAGCGCGCGCATATTCAAGGCAATGTCCAACAACTGGATAGCCGTCGTTCGCGTTTGTTGCTGGAACGTGACAATCTGCCGCGCGCCGATGTGGAAGGCTTGCAACAAGCTCAGCAACAGTTGGCCGAAATGCAAATGCGGCATGAAGAATTGCAACAGCAGTTGGCGCAACTGCAAGAACAACTTCCCTTGGCTGATGCAGCGAGACGTGAGGCACGCGATGTGGCGCAGGCGTTGGAGCGCCAATTGTCTCAAGTCGAAGCGCGTTTAGGCGCGCTCAAGCAATTGCAAGCACAGGTAGATAACGATAAGAATCTGAAAGCATGGTTGGAGCGTCACCAATTGGATAGTGCGCCACGTCTGTGGCAGTCCATTCGCATCGAGCAAGGTTGGGAGGATGCGTTGGAGGCGGTGTTGCGCGAACGTATCAATGCCTTGTCAATCGGGCGCTTGGAAGACACGTCGGACTGGAGCGAGGTTCCGCCAGCCAAGTTGGCGGTCTATGCAGCTGATGGTGCGCGCCATGCAGTCAATTCGGCTCATGCTAATCTGACACCGCTGGCAGATTATGTGCGCTATCAAAATGACCAAGCCGCTCCCGTCGTCAATGATTGGCTTTCTGGCGTATATACCGTGGCTGATCTGGACGAGGCGCTACGCCTACGTGCTAGCTTGACGGCGGGTACATGGTTGGTAACACCTCAAGGCCATGTGGTTGGAGCGCACAGCGTGTTGTTCCATGCGCCAGAAGGGCAAGTGCATGGCATCTTGGCGCGTCAACGCGAGATCGAGCAGTTGCAAGTCGAAGTATCGCAAAGAGTGGATGCTGTAGAGCAGTGCAAGCTAAAGGTCTCACAAGCTGAAGAGGCTTATCTGAATATCGAGGGTTGCATCGGACCATTGCGTAATGAAGGAGCTGAGTCACAACAACGCCAGCACCAGATCCAGATGCAGATACTCAAGCTGACTCAGGCGAATGAACGCAGTGCCGAGCGCGATGCGCAGATCGTTCAAGAGTTGGAAGAAATGGCTGAACGTGCCAACAGCGAACAGCGCCAGTTGCAAGAAGTGGCGGAGCAGTCGGTCATCCAACGTGAAAGATCATCCGTGCAACTGCTGGAATGCGACCAAGCAAGACAGCAAGCCAGTGCATTGGATATAGCCTTGCGCGATGTGCGTGACCGCGCTCAGCGTGCCCAGCATGAGTTGCAAGAAGCTCGCTTCTTTGCCAAGACCTGTGTAGATAAATTGAGCGACATCGAACAGAACATGCAACACAACAGCATGACCTTGGGGCAATTGGAAGAGTCTTTGATACAAAATCAAAGCGAACAAGCGAATCTGAGTGACGGTGATGCACAGCAGTTGTTGCAGGTCGCATTGCGGCAACGCCAAGTACACGAGCAAGCGTTGGCCGAGGCACGCAACGTACTGGAACATGCGACGGTGAGTTTGAATGTGATGGAACAGGAACGCCTTTCTTGCGAGCAGAAACTGAATCCGCTGCGAGAGAAGGTGAATGAGATCACGCTCAAGGAACAAGAGGCGAGACTGCAATATGAACAATGGGCGGAACAATTGGTTGGTATTGATGAAGCGCCATTATTGCCAATGATTGAAGGCGCGAAGGCGGGCGGCTTGCACAGCGAGCTGTCACGCTTGAGTAACGAGATTTCTGCCTTGGGGGCGGTGAACCTAGCTGCGCTGGAAGAGTTGCAGACCGCGCAAGAACGTAAGTCCTATCTGGATGCACAAGCGAAAGATTTGAACGATGCCATCGAAACCTTAGAAGATGCGATTCGCCGTATTGATAAGGAATCGCGCGACCTGTTGATGGCGACCTATGAACAGGTGAATCGCCACTTGGGCGAGTTGTTCCCGATTTTGTTCGGTGGCGGTGAGGCGCGCTTGGTGCTGACGGGTGAGGAAATTTTAGACAGCGGTGTGCAGGTGATGGCGCATCCACCGGGCAAGAAGAACGCTTCGATCCATCTTCTGTCGGGTGGTGAAAAGGCTTTGACCGCTATTGCTTTGGTGTTCTCGTTGTTCCAGCTCAACCCTGCGCCATTCTGTGTGCTGGATGAGGTGGATGCGCCTTTGGATGACACCAATACAGAACGCCTATGCAAGCTGATACAGAAGATGTCCGACAAGACCCAGTTCGTCTATATCAGTCATAACAAACTGACGATGGAGATGGCGCAGCAGCTGATTGGTGTGACTATGCAAGAGCGCGGTGTGTCCAAGGTGGTGTCTGTGGATATTGAAGAGGCGTTACGCCTTAGCACCGAGGGGGCGAGTAAGGCTGCAACCCCTACTTAATTACAGTTGCTATTAGCTACTGCACGTGCTTCATTCAGACGTTGTTCACGAGCAGCATCGTCCAGATACACCTTCTCCCCATTACCATCGTAAGTCACCATGCGTGTACCTTCTTCTAAGGCGCGAAGATTATGTTGTGCGGCAACACAATTGCGTTTCTTTTCTTCGGCCTGTGCCTCTAGCTGGGCTTTCTTTTCGCTAACAGCTTCTTTCTCTAACTTGGATTTTTTAAGTTCCGCCTCGCGCTCGCTATAGCTCTTGGCAGAGTAAGTGACTGGGGCTGCTTCTTGACCTTTTCCTGCAATATTGGGGACGTTCTGTGTCCTCACGTTTTGCGGTGGCGCATCGGAGTAGTGCACATTGCCATGTTCATCAACCCATTTAATGGGGGATGCCTGTGCATTCAAACTTAGCAATGCGATAACGAATAGGGTGAAAATGGCTTTCATGTGAGAACCCTCAGAAAATTTAGTCAGAAACTACCTATTATTTTAACGCACGTCAATTTATCATTCATGCAAGTTAAATTACGCTGATACCATTTGGATTTAACTAATTAATCAGCGAATAGACTAATGATCGTTCGGAGGAGAGATGCCACACAAGAAAGTCTTGAAAGACACGCATCAAGCGTTCTTGCATATTGAGAACAACCAAGATTTGGTATTGAAATTATTTCGCTCCTATTATCGTTCTCATCAAACCTCGGGGAAGCTTTTTGATGATTTCCCTGATTTTTTCCTTGTCAAACCAATTGTGCTTAAAGATTGCGAATTCTCACGCGCATCGGACAAGTTGATCGTAGATGACTGTGTCCAGAGAGCGCAGGAACGCAAAGGCTATGTTGGGGTAAGCAAGTGGCGAAATCCCAAGCTGAATTATTACTGGCTGGAGTTGTCGGTCTTTCCCTACATGTTGGGCGATGAGGTTACAGATAATAATCAAGGTGAGTTTTTCTATGTTCTGGGTCAGTTCATTGAGCATACTAAGCACAATCCAAAGGTGTATGGTGACTTAACAGCTGGGATTGATTCAGACAAGGATTTGGCATTGATGTTGGCTGAGATTAATAAGCGCGGCGCAAAATTGCAAAGTATGTTGCCGCATTACCCCCAAGACATGTTGGTCAGATACAACCCCAATTGGCCTTTAGAAAAAGTTCGAAAGCTGCTCAAGACACTCAAGTCCACCGATCAAAGTTGGTGTGAGGTATTTTTCGAGCACATCATTTATGTGATGGGTAGTAAGCACTAGGGAACGACCTGCTCATACTCAGGCATACTGCAAAGTTTTGATATAATGCGCGCTTTGCAGAGGAACATTCCATGCGTATCACTCAAAAAGCCCTTACTTTCGACGACGTACTCTTATTGCCAGCACGTTCGGATGTGCTTCCGCGCGATGTCAATCTACGCACGCAACTCACTCGCAACATCCAACTAAATATCCCGTTGCTGTCTGCCGCGATGGATACGGTGACCGAGGCGCGCCTAGCTATCGCCCTTGCACAAGAAGGCGGCATCGGCATCATTCACAAGAATATGACATCGAAAGAGCAGGCGGCGCAGGTCTCCAAAGTTAAGCGCTTTGAAAGCGGTGTGGTTAAAGACCCAATCACTATTGCACCAAATATGACCGTTCGTGACGTGCTCAATCTGACTCGTCTGCACAAGATTTCTGGACTGCCCGTGGTGGAAGGCAAAAAAGTGGTAGGTATTGTCACCAATCGAGATTTACGTTTCGAGACGAACCTCGACCAATCCATTACCAACATCATGACCCCGCGTGATCGTTTGATTACAGTTAAAGAGAATGAGAATCGAGATGAAGCGCGTAACTTGATGCACAAGTATCGTATCGAGCGAGTGCTAGTGGTGAACAATGCTTTTGAGCTTTGCGGTTTGATCACCGTCAAAGACATCCTTAAATCTAGTGAGCATCCTTTGGCTTGCAAAGATAACCTTGGCCGTTTGCGCGCAGGCGCTGCCGTGGGTGTGGGTGAAGGAACGGAAGAGCGCGTCGAGCTGCTAGTCGAGGCTGGTGTGGATGTGTTGGTGGTAGATACTGCACACGGCCATTCGCAAGGCGTGTTGAGCCGAGTGCAATGGGTTAAGAAGAATTTCCCTCAAGTCGAAGTTATCGGAGGCAATATCGCCACAGGTGGGGCGGCACGTGCGCTGGTCGATCATGGCGCGGATGGTGTCAAAGTGGGTATCGGCCCCGGTTCTATCTGCACGACGCGCATGGTTGCAGGCGTAGGTGTCCCTCAAATCACCGCTATACAATTGGTCTCTGATGAACTTGCGGGAACGGGTGTTCCGCTGATTGCGGACGGTGGCGTGCGTTTTTCTGGTGATATTGCTAAAGCCATCGCAGCAGGCGCACACGCTGTGATGTTGGGTGGTTTGTTCGCAGGTACAGAAGAAGCGCCTGGGGAGATTGAGTTGTATCAAGGCCGCTCTTACAAATCCTATCGCGGTATGGGAAGTTTGGGCGCCATGCAGCAAGGTTCCAAGGATCGCTATTTCCAAGATACAGAAGGCAATAACGACAAGTTGGTGCCTGAGGGGGTGGAAGGCCGTGTCCCTTATAAGGGAAGCGCGTTGGCTGTAGTACACCAATTGCTGGGCGGTCTGCGCTCAAGCATGGGCTACCTCGGATGCCCCGATATTCCAACGATCCACGCGAAAGCGGAATTCGTCGAGATTACCTCTGCGGGTATCCGTGAGTCGCACGTGCATGATGTGCAGATCACCAAAGAAGCACCGAACTATCACATCGAATAATCTAAACAAACGGGGCGCGTAAGCGCCCTTGTTCATTCTCATGTCCCATAAAAAAATACTTATTCTCGACTTCGGTTCCCAATACACCCAACTCATCGCGCGCCGCGTGCGCGAGACGCATGTTTACTGCGAATTGCATCCGTGGGATATGACTGAAGCAGAGGTTCGCGCGTATGCGCCAAGCGGTATCGTTCTATCGGGCGGCCCGAACTCTGTGTATGAAGATGAACCCCCCAAAGCACCACAAGTGGTTTTCGAGCTAGGAGTGCCTGTGTTGGGTATCTGCTACGGTATGCAGACCATGGCAGCACAACTGGGTGGCAAGGTAGAGAGTGGCAAGGTGCGTGAGTTCGGCTATGCCGAGATTCGTGCACACGGTCATTCCAAGTTGTTCGACGGTATTCAGGATAAAACCAACGCGCAAGGTCACGGCTTGCTTGATGTATGGATGAGTCACGGGGACAAGGTGACGGCATTGCCTGCTGGTTTCAACGCCATCGCATCCAACGAAGCCACTCCGTTCGCTGCGATGGCGGATGACTCACGTCGTTTCTATGCCGTGCAGTTCCATCCAGAAGTAACACATACCTACCAAGGCAAGGCCATTATTGGCCGTTTCGTGCATGACATCTGCGGTTGCGGGCAAGACTGGAACATGCCTGACTACATCGCCGAGGCGGTGGCAAAGATCAAGGCACAAGTCGGTGATGAAGAAGTTATTCTGGGTCTGTCTGGCGGCGTTGACTCTTCGGTAGCGGCAGCACTGGTGCATCGCGCCATTGGCGATCAACTCACTTGTGTGTTCGTGGATAACGGTTTGCTCCGTCTGAATGAAGGTGAGCAGGTGATGGAAATGTTCGGCAAGAACATGAAGATGAAAGTCATCCACGTGGATGCGAGTGGTGAGTTCTTGAAATTCCTCTCTGGCGTCACCGATCCAGAACAGAAGCGCAAGATCATCGGGCGTGAGTTCGTTGAAGTATTCCAGCGCGAATCCGCCAAGCTCAAGAGCGCGAAATGGTTGGCACAGGGCACCATCTACCCAGATGTCATCGAATCCGCCAGCTCCAAAACCAAGAAAGCGCACACCATCAAATCCCATCACAACGTCGGCGGCCTGCCTGAGTCTATGCATCTCAAGTTGTTGGAGCCCTTGCGCGAACTGTTCAAGGATGAAGTGCGTGAACTGGGTGTCGCTTTAGGATTGCCTGAAGATATGGTGTATCGCCATCCCTTCCCAGGCCCCGGTCTCGGCGTGCGCATCCTTGGCGAAGTAAAGCGTGAATACGCCGACCTATTGCGTCTTGCCGATGCCATCTTCATCGAAGAGTTGCGCAACACCAAAGATGCCAGCGGCAAG
>JAVHQF010000281.1:0-8068 GCA_036170995.1 Sideroxydans sp.
CAGCTTTCTGTTGACCAAAACGTGAATTCGGGCACCCGCGTTTGACCAGGAGCGGGTATTCAGGATTACTGCTCTATAGCCGCCATTCGCCATACAAAAGTCTTCGTTGCGGTCGTTCAGCCCAAAAATCAGGCGCTGCCGGTAGCTGGTTCATGAGCAGCAATACCGCCATGGGATGCCTCGGTCTCATCGAAAGCATGGTGCGGCTGAGGATACTTGCCGTCGGTTACCCACTGTTCGTTCACGGCGCTAAACGGCTTGCGGCCGGGGAGTATGGAGGGATCTGGCCGCGCTGTGTACTTCGGTAGAGCAAGGCGTGCATGTGACTCTGCCACCGGTAGTTATTCGCGATGAAGGTAGCTTCGCTACGCTAATTCTCAAAGCGAAGGAACGTTGAACCGAACGCTTTTCTCTCGTGAGGTGATTGTGAGTGAGCGGGTCGCCCTGGAAATCGCGACGTAGTACAGCTTCGCCTGCGCTAATCGCTCCCCGGCGAAGTGAGTTGCATCAGGGACAACGACGTGATCAAATTCCAAGCCCTTAAGCAGAAGAGGGGTCGAGACCGTCCGCCGTGGGAGCTTGCGGCCTGCCATGCTGGTGCGGTGGCGCACGCGGTCGGCGGCTTCTGCCATCGATTGGCATCGGCTGGCAGCTACGTCGCCGATGGCGCGTTCCACGTCGCGCCAGAGCTCGTTGCGGTAAACCCTGTAGCGAGATCGTTTGCGTATGAGGGCCAGTGCTGTCGCTCCTGCAGATGCCGCGTCGGGTCCGAACATTTGCGCTCCCGCCGCCCGGATTTCGACGTTGATGGCAACGTCTGCGGGACTTTCTTCTTCGCCCTTTGGCAGTTCCTTAATGTTGATGCAGTCCTCAATCAAGGCCTTGATGGCGATTGACCTGTCACGAAGCGATCCGCTTGAGTCCCATGCCACCGCGAACTCTTGAAGACGCCTCGCAGCGATCTCCTCGATGGCTTGATAGCCGCCGCCGGCTGCTCGGGCTAGTCTGTTGCAGATGCCTTTGTTGCAATGGATGGCGGCGAAGCTGCCTTCCACTCCTTCGAAGCCCTCAAACAGCGGTCCCATGTCGAAAGCGTTGTCTGCTTGCCGAAAAACTGCTGCTCCTGCTGACAGGTCGATATCGTCGCCGCGGATGAGCCTCTCACGGACCTCCGCGATCCATTCGCCAAGCCCAGGATTTTTGTCTCGCCACCGATATGGAACTTCCAAGGTGTCGATCAATGGAAATTGAGGATAAATCGTGTCTTCCCAGCTTAGGGTCGCGCCAGCGAATTCAAAGATGCCTTGCATCGGGTCGCCAAAGATCAATGTGGGGACGATTCCCGAGAGCGTGGTCGCCAGCTCATGCTGCAGCGAGTGGCAGTCTTGATACTCGTCGATCAGGATGCGGTCGTAGGAGGCCTCGACGACTTGGCGAACTGCGCCGACCCTAAGCGCCCGGTTGGTCCCCACATACAGTTCGTCCCATTGTGGCCCCACAGGCATGCCATCGCACGGCTGGGCGACGCCTGGGAATGCGTGCGAGTAGCGCATCGACCACCCGGCGATCGTGTCTACCGCGACTGCAGCGTGAGGCACCTTGAGGCGTTTGAGCCTTGACCGGATGGCATGCACGCCGGCATGGGTGTGGGTCAGTATGAGCGCCCGCCGGCCCAGTGCCGCGACCTTAGCGATCAGCTCGGTTTTGCCGTGTCCTGCGGGCGCGACAATGGCCCCGTTGCCCAGGCCTATTAGGTCCTGAGCCTCATGCATACAGCCAACCTTCGGCGGCCGCCATCGTCGCGGCCAGGGGAGATTCAGGATTCGACGCGGCGATGTCCCATGCGATGGGGCCGACTCCGCGCCCTATGCGCTGGTCTTTGAACCACTTCTTCGCGACAAAAACGCTGGCGATCCGGTTGCGCAGCTCTTGCCCGTCGTGCTCCGAAAGCAGTTCCCACACACTGAAGTCGCCTGCCACGATGGCGCGGTCTAAGTCCAAGGCCAGAAGAAGGTTGTCGTTGATCTTTCCCTCGCCCCTCTCCAAACGGGCATAGGCTAGCAATCGCTGAACCTGGGCGTCGTCGGCGGCGAAAAATAGCGCATGCTCCACGTCGAGCAGGCCTCCATATTCAAAAACGGGGATCGCGGCGGCGGCCAGAGAAGCGATGTTGTCTGGCGGGAGCGGCACATCGGAGTCCCGGTATACCGCCACCGTGTAGCCAAGACCGGACAGCCCCAATGCCATGGACACTGTTTGGCCGCCGTTGCCATCGGCAATCGACGCCCCTTTGTGCTCGCATGGCATGCCGTCATGGCGCGGGGGCCAAAACTCCCTGACCCCGTTCAGCATCCCCACTTCGGTCATCCCTTCGCTGACAAGAATCCGCCGGGCGAACAACGCGCGCGGATTGAACCGCATCAACGCATGAATTGGCTCCGGAGCTGCGGGCTTGACCACGGTTGTCGCGCGGGCGGGTCGATATGTGCGGCATACGAAGAGCGCAGCGGCGCCGGCTTCACCCAGCGCGACCTCGGAATGGGTAGTGAGGATAATTTGGCCGACCGGACGTCGAACTTCGGCGGCAGTGGTCTGGTCGCGTCGAAGTTGGGAGATCGCGCCCATGATGCGATGAGGCTCCAAGCCATGCTCTATCTCGTCGACAAGCACGATGGCGCCTTCTGAAATGGCGGACTTCTGGATCGCGAGCGTCGCCAGCCGTTTGGTGCCGAGTCCTGCCAGACGCAAGGGAACGCCAGCGTCATGCAAGGCAATGGAACCTGAGGAGAGGCCGCCGCGGCCGAGTTCCAATCCAGGGCCATACTTGCCCTCGACATATGCTCCCATGCCCTTGGCATAGCCTTCTGCGGCGGTGGCCGCTTTCATGAGCGCTTCGATTTCGCCTAGCTTCGCGCTGTCACGGGCAACCTTGTACGCCAACGCCAGACGGGCGGACGCCTCTTCGTTGTCGCCGGTCAGGCGCGAAAGCACCGAACCTTGGCCCCATGCGAGATGGCGGGAGTCCTCCCCTGCCAGGCGCACGAGCCCGAAAAGGGCGCGGTCACGATTAGAAAGCGTCCGCGTGTCCTCCATCCGATCGCAAAAAACTTCCCAAGCTGGCTCCAAAGTAGCATCGACTGTGAGGCGTACTGTTAACACTGGCTCGTCGTCGTCTTCGGCTTCATCTCGAATGGTTTTTGCTGGTGTCCACCCGCGAATATAGAGCCCGAATCGTTCGTCCGATTTGATCGCCTTGGAAAGCTCCCCTATGGTCGCTTCAATCTGAATTTTCTTGGTAGTGTCGCCGCCAATAAAATCCGCTTCCGAAAAAGCGAACCAGCGTGAGGAAAGTGCCGCCTCTATGGCGTCCAAAACAGTCGACTTTCCCGAGTCACCAGGACCGATGACGCAGCAAAAAGCCTGACCGGGGGACCAGTCCAATGAGGCTATGCCTCGGAAATTTTCAACTTTCAGATGTCTGACTTGCATTTTCGCTCCTTCAAGTTTCACTCGCTAGCTATAGTTTGCATTCTCTAGTTTGATAAAAATGGTAGAACAGAAGTACCCTCGCACAGTTCGACATAGCGCAGTAAATGGCCCAGAACATCTTGGATGGTTGAGCGAGTAGCATGCACAAAGGCAAAAAATTGAGAAAAAGGGATCGCCAGTGACAAGAATCAATGTGGCCAGCAAACCCAATATTAAATTTTTTGAAATCCGAAGTCTGGAAGGTAAGCAGGACAAAGGATTCGAAGAGCTTTGCGTGCAACTTCTGCCAATGCTGATCGGGGAGAGGCCTCGACGAATTGACCGAATCGAGGGGCGTGGAGGCGATGGTGGGGTGGAGGCGATTGCATTGACGGTATCAGGGTTGTACGTCGGACTTCAATCGAAATTTTTTGCAAGGTTGGATGCGACGCAATGGCGTCAGGTTGATGACTCGGTCAAGACTGCAATCGGAAAACATCCCGAATTGACGCGCTATTTCGTCTGTGTTCCGTTGGACCGAACGCCAGGACAGCATAAAAAATGGACAGCGCTGGTGACGAGTTGGCGTGCGCTCAGGCCGGCGTTGACTGTCGAGTGGGTTGGGTATTCCGAGCTATTGGGCCATTTACAAAACCCCGAGGTCGGTCACGTATTAACCTATTGGTTTGCTTGCCCAGAGTTTTCCATTGCGTGGGTTTCAAAGCAGACTGAATTGGCGATAGGGCAACTGCATGATCGGTACACGCCGCAACTTCATCAGAAGACGTCAGCCGAGGTCACACTCGGATTTTTGACTGCCTCAGAGAAGGCGCGTATCACTCATCGCCAATCCTGTTCCAAGCTGGTCATCGCGTGGCGGCACGTCATGGAAAGAGTGCCAGCAGAGATATCAAAACTGAAACGCTCTGCATCTCTGGCAATGCTTCAACAGGCTCACCAAAAAATGTCGGTTGAGTTGAAAGGTGGAAGTCTGATCGAGCAAGACGAGGAACTTAGCAGTGCGTTAGTCGGTTTGAAAGAGCAGATCAAGAATCTGCTTGATGGTCTATTCCCCCAGAATGCCGACGATGACCATGATCGAAAAGTGCTTCGAGAGTTTCACAGAAACTCTGAATTGGACAACGCCTTGGATCTGACGGAAGAGATTCTGGGAGAAGTCCGGCAATTTGTCGATGCTCAACGGCAACCTGTTTGGGTCCTGACGGGCGAGGCCGGAAGCGGAAAAAGTCATCTCATGGCTAACTTGGCTAGAACGACACTTGCCGAAGGCAGACCTTGCCTGCTCGTGGTCGGCGAGCGCTTCACCTCACAAGATGTGTTGGCAACACAAATTCCGGGACTTGTGGATTGGCGCTGGTCTCTGCGTGAGTTGTTGGCCTGCATGGCGACACAGGCGGCAATCACGGGCACTGCGGCCGTACTAATGATTGATGCGATCAATGAGTCCCCACTGCGTGGCTTATGGCGACGAGAATTACAGCAACTCGTCGCACTGGTGCAAGAATTTCCACGCGTGAGGTTACTCGTCTCGTGTCGTTCTGATTGCCTTGACTCATCCATTCCGTCAAGGACTCTGTCTGAAGCGGGTCTGATCACGCATCGCGGATTTGATCTCCAGTTTCACGCCGCAGTGAAAGCCTATTTTGACGGCTACAAGGTCGTCAGCCCACAGTTTCCGACGTTGAATACGGAGTTTCAGAACCCTTTATTTCTAAAAACCCTGTGTGAGGCCTACCGCGGTAGGACATTGCCACTGGGCCCCGTTTCGTTTGCTGGCGTATTGACCGAGTGGGAAGGTCGCATTGCCGAGGATATTGAGACGCAAATTGACTGCCCACAAGCGGCCACCAAACGTGCGGTAGCCGAGATTATCGAGACGCTTGCGTCATCGGACGCAAGACGGATAGGCACTGACTTGATTGAGTCAATTTGCTTGAAACACTTTGCCACCCAAACGGCATCCAGTTCCTTGTACCGGCGCCTGAATTCTGAGGGCTTATTGCAGGAGATTGAAACACGTGAAGGGACACAAGTTCGGCTGCAGTATGAGCGGTTTAGTGACGTGCGCATAGCGCAGGTCAGCTTGCAAGGTGTGAAAGCAAAGCAAGAGTGGTTGGCGCTGTGGAAATCAAGCATCTTGCCAAATCTTGTTGACGCTGGGCGATTAAATTGGACGGTGGCTCCCCAACTATTTGCCTATGCCCTGCTGCTACCGGATGCCGTTGGAGTTGAGTTGGTCGAGTGCCCGATTGCGCTCGCAATTCGTAAGGATTGGGCACGGTCTCAGGCTAAGAATGCGCTCTGGTCTGCGTGGCTGGATGCGCTGCCTTGGCGTGTACTCGACCCGGCCGACACCAAAATCGTCCGCCTCTTTGCTTTGTGGGCGAACAGCCAGCGTGGTCAACGTACTGTTTTAGAGAGGCTACTTGAATTCTCGTGTGTCCCAACACACCCACTGAATGCCGATTTCTTGCATCGTCACTTGATGAAGTTGGTACTACCAGCGCGTGAGTTGCGTTGGACTGTTTCACTTGCGTTAGAAAGCCCAACTGATCAAACTGGTGAGAGCGCTGTCGCCCCATTTCTCTACTGGGCAGATGCTTCAGCGGGTAAGGCATCAGATGAGCAAGTGCGCCTTGCTGCCATTGTGTTGTTGTGGCTGACAAGTTCGCCCAGTCGCGAGTTGCGAGACAGGGCGACCGATATCGCCATCAGAGTGTTGGTTGCGAGCCGATCCGGTGAAATTTGTGTGAAGTTGCTTGAGGGCTTTTGGGAAGTCAACGACCCTTACGTCAAGGAGCGGCTTCTTGCCGTAATGTGCGGCGTACTTCCGTACTTGCGCGCGGCGGCGTCAAGCCAGGTTGCGGAGTTTGTTCTCACGAGATTTTGGCAACAAAGCGAAGTTGCGTCGCACATTCTGCAGCGCGAGTACGCTGCTTTTATCGTGCGGCATGCGTGTGCGGCAGGTGCGTTGCCTTCAGTCCATCTTGGGTTGTTGGAGAAAGGGATTCACAAGTCAAAACCAGTGGTCTGGTCGGAGGAGCAAGTTCAGGTCTATGAATCCGACCATGCATACGGGTCAATTGCAAGCTCGCTTGTGCCTGAAGAAATGGGCCACTATGGCGACTTCGGGCGCTACGTGATGGGGTCGGCGGTTCACAATTTTGTGGACGATGAGCGCGCCGAATCGACGACAAGAGGGTTGGGGCTAGGTCGTCAAGAGCACGATGCGCGTTTCGCACGGCGATACATCTGGCAACGCGTCATTGAACTCGGCTGGACACCAGAGCGATACGCTGATTTCGAAAGCCGCTTAGGATATTCAGGGCGCGGCAGGGATGATAAAAAAACCGAACGTATTTCCAAGAAATATCAATGGATTGGTCTGCACGAGTACTTGGGTCTCTTGTCAGACTCGCTGTTATTCCGGGAGTGGAATGGTGTCAACCGCCCGCTTCGTGGTGCATGGGAACTGTCTGTTAGAGATTACGACCCTGGTGCCGCAATGAGTGCGCAAGATGCAGTGCCAGACCAGGAAGATGGCCCGCCAGCATGGTGGAAAGTCGAATGCCCCGTTGTGGCGATTGATCCTATTGCAGAGAAGCAACGCTGGGTGAGTTCATATTTCCCGTCATTCGAGCCATACCTCACGGTGGAGCACGAGCAACGCAAATGGATCGTGTTGCATACGCATCTCAATTTCGACGAAGAACTTGGATTTGGGGTCGAGCGCTTCAAATCGGCACAAATGTCGCAGTGGGTCGATGTGCGTGCTTTCTTGATACCCAAATCGCGGTTGGCAAAGAAACTGAAGATTCTTCGTGGCAAAGACTTTTATGGCGAGGGCTGCGATATTCCGCAGGCGCATCAGTGTTGGATATCGGAGTACCCCTGGCATCCGGCCTTCGCTGACATTGATGAGAATTGTCGAAACAACGAGACGTGGCTACGGGGGGTGAAGCAGCAATTATTTTTGCCTGTTTGTGAAATCTCAAATGAGTCAAAACACGTGCTGTTGCCAGCTCCAACATTGCACCGTGGGCTTGGCGCGGTGCTGGATGCCCCACTATCGGCTCCGAGGTTGACCTCAGCCGGGTTAATGGAAATTCATGACCGTGATGGTCGTCGCATTTTTAGGGGCGCCACTCAAGATGGGCGATTGCTGGTGGTCGACCAAACGGCAATCATGCAGTATTTGGCGAAGCTCAACTATGCCTTGGTATGGGCAGTTCTTTCCGAAAAATCGGCATGGAACGGAACGATTCATGCGGGCGGACTGGCCCGGCAAAGCGCAGTCTACGTGCTGGATGATCACGGAAATATTTCAGGCGGCCATGCGGTACAGCACAAAGATGCGCCGGAAATATTTGTGCGTTGATTATGAGGGGGTGCACGTAAAGCAAAACGCCCCTGCGCTTGACAAGCGAGCTAACGACTAGATTTCCTTCACGACTCCAAAGTCAGCTTTCTTAGTTCTTGGGCGTAAGTCGAATGTCCGCTCTACTCAAGCAGGAGCACCCGCTTTGGGCACCTTGCTGAAGTTGGCCAAGGTCAGCTTTGTTGCCGGTGAAATCCTGTG
>JAVHQF010000282.1:0-1660 GCA_036170995.1 Sideroxydans sp.
GTGCAGAAAATATGCATCCTCACTGTCTAATCCATGAAACCAAATTTCATGATCGTCAGTCTTCGAAAACACATCGGATGCCCTAGGTTTTTTCCAAACTATTTTATCTTGTGCGTTTCCGCTGGCATGAATACAAGCCAGCCATCCGACACCATCCAAGTTGGTGGTGAGTTGTTTTTTTGCAGCGTCATTGGCTTCGGTATATGCCTTGTGAATTTGGTGCAGGTGGTCACGGTAGCTGGATTCATCGAAAGGCGTATCCACGCCGTTGTATAGAGGCAAGATGCACTTCCCAACTATTGCCGCCGCGTCAATTTCTCGGATGCCCTCCTTTTCCAGAAATTTCCTGATTTGTGCATTCGCAGCCAGTTCGGCGTGAACCAACTGGAACGTGGACAAATCCACCCCAATCGCATCCTTGGGAGAAAACCATGCTGATGGCAGCGCATTTTTGTCTGGCGGCGGGGAAACGTGCTTGCCGGATGCAAGACGGATGAACTGCACTTTTCTGAGCGATTGTGCGCCTTGCATTGCGTACTGAATGAACCTGGTCAACCAGTCCATCGGCTGCTTCACTAGAAAGTCAGCAGTCAGTTTTGGCGCAAGGGTGTCGGCATCAACCTGCATTCCTTCGACAAGCGAAGCCACTTCCCAAACTGGTTGAGATTGTTTCTTTCGCCCAATCAGATAGGTGTGCAAATCCGCCGTTTCTCCGCTTTCGGTAATAGTCGCATCCAGCCACACCAATTTTTCTTTGCCGAACAGCGCGCCGAGTTGCTCCGGCGAAACGCCAAGTACCGGCGAAAACAGATCAACCAACTCTTTGCCTCGCGCCAGCTTGGCATTATCGGCTTTGATAAAGCTACCATCATGCGCAGGCAGAAGCGGCTGGGTTTTGAGTGCTTCGCGTACCTTGTCATAAATTGGGCGGAACAGGCTGCCTTCTGGAAAATCCTGTGCCCGCAATGGTAGTGCTGCATAGCTGGCGACACTCAGCAAGCCAAGGTCGCACAAGACTAATAGGCTATCGGCAGCAAGTTGTGCCGCAGCTTCAATCATCTGGCGATTGGCTGGATCGTCAGTTTTGATGTTGTCGCGTGCCTTGGTGGCTTTGAATGGGGCTTGGATGAGAAAGCCAAGTTCAGTTTTCTTTTCTGTAGGAAAGAAAACGACCAACTCCGTGTTGTCCGCTTTGGCTACCGCCCCGTCCTTGATGAGAAAAGCAATTTCTACTTTGACTTGGTGAGATTGCGCGGCATCTTGCACCTCAACCTTTCGCGCAAATATCCGCCACTCTTCAAGGTGGTCGTCTTGATCGAGGACTTTCACTTTTCGCAGCCCATCACGATTTGCGATCTGCTCGGAGTTTCTGACGAACTGCCCTGATGTGCCATCCGGCAACGTCCATATTATTTTTTCGATATGCTGCAAAAACAGCGGGGTACGGATGCCAATCTTGCGGATGGCATCACCAATTTCTTGCACAGCGTCTGCGGCTGGTACGTCTGCCCTAAACGCCCATTCAGGTCTTTTCTCCAGTTGATCGAAAGGTAAAACAATCAAAGTGTCTTTGTCTTCCACGGGAGTGATCACATGGGGTTCGACGAAACGCCGTATCTCAAAATGCTCGCCGCCGGAGTGAATTTTCGGGAAGAATGTA
>JAVHQF010000283.1:0-7951 GCA_036170995.1 Sideroxydans sp.
GCCCACTGATAAATCATCTGCCTGCGACTCAACAAGCAATTGTTCAAGTCATCTGTTACACGAATTCTCCAGTTCATCCGCACCTGATAATCACCGTCATCAATCTGCTTTAATGAGCATGAAATAGTGAACTGCCTCGTCCACATATCATTTGTATCCAGACACGCAGAATTTTCATCGTCTGGCAACAACTGCACTGTTTGCAGAACTGCCTCCGTCAAACGCAGCACATTGAGCGGGTATAAAAGCAGGTGCGCGTCGAAAGCCCCACCCGGCTGAGATCTTGGCATGACTGACAAAACACGATCAAGGCCGATTGAAGCGTTACTGTAGGCAATATTTGAGTTGCAACATCTGCTCCTTGCCACATCAGGATTCGACGAAGGCATTACGCGCTTACTTTGCTCCATCGAACTCAGAAACATGATTCTTCACCTTCATCAGTGTATTCATGAAGCGTTGCAAAACACTCATCCAGATGGCGGCGCAGTATCAAAATACTGATGTCATCATCGCTCCCCCTTGCACGAGCAAGACTAACCAAAGCGCATGAAACGGCATCGAGCTCATTCCCCTCGGCAGACAATGCAGCAATGTCTTCTTCACTGACAAAGCGATGCAGCCCATCGCTGCAAAGCAGTAGTGTGTCGTGATTGCCAACGGCAACAGGCACAATTTCCGGATTGCCGATCAAGCCTGCACCCACCATGCGGGCAGGTTCGTGTGCCAATTCGGGCGCGGGAGCCGGTTCGCCCAGCAGTGCATAGGTTTGGTCATGCAGTACCGGGCGTGCTTGCCAACTGACATCAATTTCAGACCGTTCCGATTCAGCGGCAGGCGGACAGGCAACACGGCTAATCAGATAAGCTCGTGCGTCACCGACACGACTGAACCAACCTTGGCCATTTGATTCCAGCCAAACAGCGGCCAGCGTAGCCGCGCCAGGATTGGATGCGACAGCCCGAACCGCTCGTGTTACGACGTGGTCGGATTTCAACATCCATGCACGGATCAACTCTTCTGGCAGAATATCGGGGCGATCAGCTTCCGGCATGTAATTTACACAGTGCAAAGCCAGCGTATGACTGGCCACGTCGCCTCGCGCCCCGCCCCCCACGCCATCAGTTAGCGCCGCGTAAATTCCCGTGGAGCTAAAAGACAAATCAGAAGAGGATGGAAGAATACGCACGGCCATGCTGTCTTCGCAGATCGTGTGCCGGGCTCCGATGATTTGGGCCCAGCCCACCCGCCAGCCCGCTGCCGATTGCGTTCCATGTGACAACACGAGTTGCTGCGTACTTCTCGGTGGATTGATTAAGGGCGGGAATGACCATGCAGCGCCCTTGTTATCCTGATCAGGATGGTCGTGCTGCCATTGAAGCGGTGTTTCGCGGATGACGCTCATGTCAGATCACCTCGAATACAGCGCGTACCGTTCCCGGGCCGCTTGGGCCACCGAGCACCAGGGCATTCTGATTACCGCTGGCTTTGAATATAAACCGGAGCGGGACTGCACAACCGTTGTGATAAGTCCCATTACGATCAAACGCGTGGTTGACGATCTGAAAGTGATTCTGGTTAGGTTCGAAGCGCAGCTCCAGATGTTCGCGAGAAATCAGCATGACCGATGGATCATCGCCGTCAACGCCCAGATCGTAACCGTGTTCAAAGCGCCCGGAAGCCTTGTGCTCCCTGCCTATCACAAAAGGAAACATATCAGCGCAAATTTCAACTACCGATTCCTTTGACTCACCATGTGGCAACAGATGCAAGCGTGCTATCGGACGGCGCTGCACAGCAGGGATATAGGTATCTTTGCCATGCTTTTGTTGTTGAGGCAATCCCAGCGGGGTCTCATGGCTCACGCGTGTCGGCGATGGTGGGTCAATGGCTGTCACCGTATCGCGGCTGACGCGTTTTGTTGACAGCACATCGGGCATAGTCGAGTCCATACCGGATAAGGGTTTTGCGCTATCACGCAAAGTGCTGTCTGGCAGATTGACGGGGGTAGCCATGGTGTCGACTTGCTGACTCTGTTTCACCTGGGGCAATTCCGGCGCAACATTGGCAGCGCAAACAGTTGATGGCTTGACCTCAACCGAAGCGGCTTCAACGGGCGGCTGTGTTACCGTTGCTGGCTTGATCTCAACCGGCGCTTTGACGGTCACATATTGCCCGGAAAATGCCATTTTGATGTCAACACTGGTTCCAGACCAGGAGGCAATCAGGCTGACATACTGGCCATCTATCACCGTTGGTTCAATGTCAATGGTGATACCGAAAAAACTGTCATCAAACACCAGTTGCTCTGCCGCGCCCGGGGCATTTTGAGCGCGCAGTCGTGCCAACCTGTTGCGCACATCAATCGGAAGCTGTTCGATAACGGCCATCAGTTCGTGCTTGGCTCTAGGCACATACATCTTAATGCCGGTGACACGAAATTTGGTCTGCTTGTCCTCTATATAAAGAGGATGGACGTTTTGCTCACAAAATACTCGTGTGCCATCCGTAATGGCATCCTTGAATGCCTCAAGCGGACTACGTCCAGGCCGGGAAACGAATACGCCGGATTCTGCACCTGTTTTTTTCGTATTTACTTCAGTCTGGGTGTTGGGTTCGAGACCGTAATCGAACAGCACTGAGTCAGCATCGGCCTGCTTGGGTTTCTGTTCTGCAACTTGAGGTTTCACCTGTACCCCGAACAAGCGCTGCCATAATGTTTTTCTCGGGGCTTCGTGTGCCATCCATGCGGGTGCATTATCGGAGAGAGTTAAATGATTGGTGTTCATTTTATTTTCCTTTTGTGTTTGTTGGACTGCTTATTTGCATTTACGACGCGATAATTAAAACCAACTCATCCTTAATGAATGTCCAAATGGATTTGATGCGTATCCGCTTTCCTGACACTCACGTTGGCATTCAGGATTTGCGGGGCGAATCCAAGGTCGAAGCGAACGCCGTTGTCGCGGAGCCACTGACACAGATCGGAAATACGACGATTTGCCTGTTCATCCAGATGAGGGTTCAACAGGTTCGGATCAAGCAATAGTTGAAGTGTCGTCTGGCAGGCACCCTTTTCGAGAGACTGCTGAACGATGAGTGGATGATGCCAAAGGTCAATGATTTCATCGCGCACATCCCAGCTTAGCCTGTCCCAGGTCGTCGCATTGCTATGACGTATAAACCGGGATGAGGATTGAGATAAAACAACGGGTGAGTTTGTTCTCATGATCTATTTGCCTTTGGTTGTCGTATTTTCGATCAGCCTGTTTGCCGCCAGCAAAGCAACTTCGGCTGCCACATTGGGACTGCCACGGTCGAGCGGGCTGTCTATTAACCCGGTACTCGCGTTCCAGTTGCGTTCGGCAAGCACAATGATGATCTTCTGCCAGTCTATACGACCGTCCAGCTGCTTTTGACCCACCACGCTGGCAAACCATTTGACCGGCGGTACTTGGCAGCGAACTTGTTCATAGCGTTTTGCTGGGCTGTCGGGCTGATTCGCAACACTCTGACAGTGCTGCTCGCGCTGCATGAAAGTGAGAGTGTCATGCGGAAACAGTGGTGTACCGGTTTTCCCACTGAGTACCCATTCATTGGGTTGTCGACAATCGATCCGTGGCTTTTGTCCCGGTGTCTGATGTCCTAAAATCGCTTCCACGCGCAGACAAGCGCTGTTCGCAGTACCTCCTGTCAGGATGGTGTTGCCCATTGCGTGCAACACGGCTTGTGCTGCCGGGTCTGATTGCTGTCCCGAACGGATCGTATTCTGCTCTCTGCCAAGCAAAGTCAGTTCCTGAGCCGAGTTTGAAAGGGCATCAGATTGTGCGCGACGCACAATACTGTACAGCCCTTGTGCGATGCCAACCGGTGTACTGGTCGCATTGCCTTGCCCGAACAGCTCAGCCAGAACCTGTACTAGTGCCTCTCCCTTGCAATGACGCCAGCGGTGTTCACTGCCGTGGTTATAGCAAGCAGCGATGGCCTCGCGTATAAAGCCGCGCCCCCCCGGATTAACAGACTCAGCCAGCGACTGGGTAACATGCAGCGGGTTGTTCATCCAGCGGGCAGCAGGTACCGAATAGTTCAAGCTGGTAGCAGATCCTTGCAGCAAATTAATCTTGCCGCACTGTTTGTCACCCTGTTTGCAATGCGTCTGCCAGCCTATGTCATTAGCAGCCGTAGCGATGGCTGTCAGTCGTGATTTGATACAGGTTGGCGAAAAGTCTTGATCCACACACATCACGTCATCAATAAACATTTCGGTTTCGCTGTGGCCGATAGCCATATCCATGCGTGCCTGATCGCGGCCAAGCGGAGAGCCGACGTGCACCAGACCAAGCGACATCGGCATCTTATCGAGCGAACCGAGCATCGCAACGCCATTCAGCCCATGATTGGCAAGCATCCAATCATTTGAATCAGGCGCACTGGGTAAGCGCAAACAATCCCCGATCATTTGGCCGTTGTGCTGCGCGGAATAACAGGGAGAATGAGCGCTGGCCGCAGCCTCTATCCCTCCAGTTTTGGCATCAACCACCAGAATTCCCATCATGCGTGCGCGCGCACCTTCAAGCATGGCACCACCACCTGACTCGCAGGATGGATCAAGGCTGTTGCCGGTGTAACAATCGGCAATGCCTTGAACTGTGGACTGGATTGGTACTGTTATGCTGAGACCCAGATGATTCCCTTGTCCAAGCACCGTGGTACTGGATGAATGAATCGGCAGCCTGCGCTGTAACCAGTTATCCATAGTCAAGAATCTAGCCCAGGCCGGTACAGTGATGTCACGTTGCTGAGTCTGTTGATGATCAATAGTCTCACCTTGACTGGTATTGTCCGACTCACGCGTAGCTCGTGTTGCGCGGCTGAGCGCATGATCTAGCGTATCAACTCCCGGTATGAGCTTGCCCAGGCGTGTCAAACTATCAGGACCGCACAGCGCCTGGTCGTTTGCATCGCCCAAATACGTACTTTGTGTTTTATGTGCAAACTCCAGACATCCGGGCACACGGTAGGGATTGATAACTGCAAGTCTTGCGCTATGCAGGCGTGCTGGTGTATTGAGCATACGCAACAATGCACCCTCTCCCTGTTCTCGCGCCCATCGTGACACGGCATCCAGCGCATCAATCTCGGAACAGCTCGCGCTGGCAAGAAGGCTGACTTGTACTTTGCCTAGTTTGGAAATGGAATCAAGAATTTGTGGAAGCTGAACCAGTAATTTTTGGCAGCGGCCCGATTTTTTTTCACCGGCTATCGTTGGCCATTGATTATGTAACTTGGCACAGGCAGCCGCTTTCAGATTTGCGTCACCGCTCTGCTGGCAAGCCAGTAATGCAAGGCCATGCTCGACTTGTTGGGAAATCAGTTTATCCTTTACCGGCACTTCACTTTGAACCGCCCACGTAATCAAACCCGCCACCAACACCAGAACGCCAATGAGCATTGACATGACTGCGCGCGTGACCCAGGACCGAGGTTCATCACGAACTTGTTGCGGCTCTCCCCCTATTGGCATTAAACCGTTGTCAGTATGGCCTCCCAGTGAGAAGCCGATCCACGCAGCCGCTGCGCATAACGATACCGACCCCATGCCAAGCAAGGGTTGCGTGATACCGGAGAGCTGAATTGCGCCAATATTGCCTGCAACACTGACTGCCAGCTGTCCCAGTGCCAGAGATGAGAATGCGACAACAATCCATGCGTGCAGCAGAGCAGGCGCTTTTAGCGCCGCATGTTGACTTGTGCGTTTTGGCAAGCTGATAAAAGCTAGTGCAACAAACATCAAGGCTGTCAGTGAAGTGATGCAAACAGCAGCGTAGCGCCCCCACAAGGCAGCCAAGCCAATATAGGCATAGTCACTGCCAAACTGCACCGGTACGCCACTGGTACTTGTACAACTGCCCAGTCCGAGCATAGGCATGGCGCCACACCACGGTGCTGATGCCAGTCCAAATCCTTTGCTTGATGCTGCATCTAGCAACCAGCCTATCTGAGCGGCATAATCAAGACGTGCATCATAGGGAGTCAGAATGGACTGAGCGCGTTCGACCAGACGTTGGGGCGCGAACGCGCTTTCCGGCAGCCATTTCATCAATACAGCCTGGACCAGAAAAAGCAGACCAAGCAGGCACACGATAGCAAATATCAGCCTGACTCCGGTCTTATTTCCGGATTGGCTTGGCATCATGATCGCAAGCAACAGCGGCAAACCGCCCAGCAGCATGGCCAGCACAGGTCCAAGATCACCGGAAATGATCAAGCTGCTGATTACGCCGAGCAATAGCATGAACGCCAAGCCAGTAGCAGTCGCTCTGCTCGAAGCATCAGCACCCCATTCGGCGTAGCGGCTCATCAGCCAGGCAAGGCTGAGGGCAATCAATACCCGGATCAGTTCAGCACTTTGATGAGGGTAGCCGTGTTGTTGACCAAAGCTGGCATAACGCCCCAACCAGATACAGAAAAGCAACACGACAATAAACGCGGTTTTCATTACCAGAGGACCGCGCGGCGTGCGCCAGATTTCACGCAACCAGAGCATCCCTTTGAGTACACTATGATGTGACCAGATCATGAACGGCAGCATCAACATGCTGGCAAGCCACAACGCATCCAGTTGATGAAGGCCGATCAGCATCAGCTTATGAGGCCCGCGCGCGGCAAGATCAGTCAGCCATAAAACACCCAGGCCGGTAAGGAGTATCCACAAGGACCATACCCAGCCACCATGAATCTGAGCCAGAATCAATTGGCTGCCAGTACTTCTGCGTTGTGGAAAAAATAGCGCGCGCAGACCCAGTGCTAAAACACCAATGAAAGCTGCTGTACTTACACCCAGCCAAATTTGGACATTGATACCGTAAGCTTCAATCACTGCCGCGCTTAATCCGGATAGCCCGATCACACCCAACGCTCCGGTCATGCGACCACGACCGAATGCAGCCAGGCGCAAGGAAAGCCAACCCAGCATAGCCCAGAGCGCCAAAATATAGCCAATGCCGTTAGAGGCTTCAAGCGCACGTTGTCCAGTTGCTGCACCCTGCCACCATGCTTTTACACCTTGGGCAGTTTGCAGGCTATCCGCCAGATAACGCTGCCCCAAACCACCGATATTTTCCGTCATCAGCGGTATCGCTAACCAGAACAGCAGAGATGTCACTGCCACGATGGGGACGAGGAGTATGATTTCCTTCAAGCATATTTTGCATATCGCCAAGCATGCTTGCCAGAAAGACTCACGGCTAAGTGAAAAACCTGTTGTGCGCATATCAGTACTCCGGTGAAAAACCAATCTAAAAGCGAAACATTCGCCTTTCATGACTTCATTTACGGCAGATAGCGACGCGTTGACTCATTGCTGTCCGAAAATTTGAATGAAGCGGGGAAGGCTGCCACAATGCGGTGAGCAATCATGACGTGCCAGATGAGTCATTCTGAAGGTGACTGCCGTATATCAAAGAATTAGGGCTGATTAGTTATTCCCAACAACAAAATACTGAAGGAATAAAAATGGACGTATTAGCGCGTGATCAAAGCTCCAGCAGCGCAAAACTGGATGAATGCCTGATTCGCTACCGCAGTCAGACGGGCAGTATCCGGGAGCAAACAGCAGAGGAGCTGTCGCGGTTAATTGTGCCAATTCTATTGAAAAATGCACGCAACCGCATGAGATCAGGTTCGCACGGACGTGACTTTTGTTCTGCCGATGATCTTGCTCAAGCTGTATGGGTCAAAATTTTCGAGAATGACGAAATTCTGGCCGATTATCGTGTCGGTGAAGGCATCACAACTTATCTCGCGCGCATCGTACTGAATATATTCAAGGATGATTTGAGACGACTGAATGGTCGCGATAAATCCGTCCCCAGAGTCTATGTGCATGACACTGCCGTACTGGAGAACGAGGAGTCGAAACGGCGCAGTCAGTCAGCCTATGCTCAACTAA
>JAVHQF010000284.1:0-1645 GCA_036170995.1 Sideroxydans sp.
TTCGCTGAAAGAAAGCACGACGATGTCTGAACGATGCGCGGTAGCTGCCGCGACGATCTCTTGCGTAGGGGTTTGTACGCCCAAATTGACACAACTTGCGCCGTATAGGCTCAACGTGGCTTCGGCCATCATTAGGCCAAGAGCGTGTTCTTCTCCTGGAAGAGTGGTCAGTAGTACGCGCGGGGAGGCATCGGGATCGCGCATCGTTGAGATGGCATTGTGCAATACATGTGTGATCTGCTCACTGTAGAGATGTTCTTCAAAGATTCGTATCTCTCCGCGCATCCAAGATTCCCCCACCAATTGGTTGAGCGGAGTGATTGTCTTGGACAAAAAATCATCTAACCCCTGTTCAAGCAGTGCTCGACCGAGTGCAATCCGAAGCGCAACTGCCTTGTGTGCCTTGATGAGTCCAACAAAATTCACAACATGTGCTGGATGATCCGCGACATTGGGTTTTGCACCTGCCAGCAGGGCATCGAGTTCACTCGCTGCTAGTCCGACCACCTTGGAAGGGCGCAAGCCATTGCCTATCAGGCGTTTTATCAATCTTAGTTGCTCGACCTGGGCGTTCGGGTAGAGGCGTTCATCGCGTTCTGCGCGCACGGGGGCGGGGAATCCATAGCGTTTTTCCCATACGCGCAGCGTATCTTTGCCGATGCCCGTTTCCCGTTCTACCGTTGCTATGTCGAAAAATATATCAGGGGTTTTCATTTATTTGTCCTAGACAAGTTTGACAATTAAAACAGAATTGACCTATTCTTGCATCACAAAATTGTATTTGTCTAGGACGTAATGATGGGAAATAGAGATTTAGCCATAAAAATCGCAATAATCGGCTCAGGTATTTCTGGGCTGGCAGCCGCCTATCGTCTAGGACAGAGTGGGCATCAAATCACCTTGTTCGAGGCGGCGGATTACTTCGGCGGGCATACACACACGGTTGATGTTTCTCTCGGCTGCGTGACCTTTGGTGTGGATACTGGCTTTTTGGTTTTCAACCACAAGACCTACCCAAATTTAGTCGAACTGTTTCAGGAACTGGACGTTGCAACTGTCGCGACAGAGATGTCGTTCTCCGTCAAGTTGCCATTGGCACAGCGAACGCTTGAATGGTCGGGGGGCAGCTTGGATAGCGTGTTCGCGCAGCGGCGGAATTTGTTCAATCCGCGCTTCATCCGCATGTTGCGCGACATTCTGCGCTTCAACAAGGAGGCGACTGCACTGGCCTTGAATGCTGGGCATCAAGAGTATGCGTCATCACTGGGGGGCTACTTAAGCGCGCATGACTACAGTGCGGAATTTCGTGACTGGTATCTGCTACCGATGGCAGGCTGTATCTGGTCATGCCCAACTACGCAGATGATGGCGTTCCCACTTTCCACCTTCGTCCGTTTTTGCCACAACCACGGGCTGTTGCAAGTGAATGGCCGACCGCAATGGCGAACGGTGCAAGGGGGGGCGCGCCATTATGTGGACAAGATACTGGCTACGATTCCTGACAAGCGTTTGAACTGCGCAGTCCACGCTGTGAAGCGTACCAATGAGGGAGCCACAAAGCAGATTCGTGTCGAGAGCAATGCTGGCACGGAGTATTTCGACCATGTGGTGATGGCTGGGCATAGCGATCAATCCTTGCGCTTGT
>JAVHQF010000285.1:0-1643 GCA_036170995.1 Sideroxydans sp.
TTGAAGATTTCAATCATTCCTGCATTCAAAATTCTCTGCTTCAATTCTTCCGCCACACACTGACTTGAGGTGGCATCCTCAATGTGCCCAACAGTAGTGATGCGCAAAAATTTCAATTTGTCATTGGCATCGCCGACAAAGGAGACAAATTCGTCCAGAAATGAAACTTGGCTGAATCCAATAAATTCTTCAGCATCAGCACCAACGGCGAGGATGTAAACATTAAAGGGAGCTAAATTCTCTTCAATATCCGCCTTAAGAATCTTTACAACAGAATCTGGAGATACATAAGAAGAGAAAAAAATCACTAAGCTTTTGCGCTTGTTTTCGTTTGACTCACAGAAACGGAAAGCGAAACAATTACTCATTGCTTTGCCTCCAGAGGAATTAATAGTGTTATTGCAACACCATTAGCAAATGGCATTGGCGTTTGTTTTTGGCTTGCGGGCAAACGTGAAGCCCAATCTGTGAAATCGCAAGCATCTTGATGGACATAAGGATTC
This sequence comes from Sideroxydans sp., assembly GCA_036170995.1. Classification (GTDB taxonomy): domain Bacteria; phylum Pseudomonadota; class Gammaproteobacteria; order Burkholderiales; family Gallionellaceae; genus Sideroxyarcus. The sequence goes on from JAVHQF010000285.1 coordinate 504, forward strand.
TCTACAAAATCCCTAAATAAAGCTAAGCGACCGCTACGAATACGCATAAGTCCCCTAAGCTTCGTCAAACGCTCCATTACCACAGGTAAACCATGCCCCTTATTATCCTTGCCGGATGAAGTTTGCCTAAACGTAAAACATTTTCTAAAAATCGAATATTCGTCGTCCAACGTCAGCGACTCCCCCTCACTCAACGCTGCGTGATCAGCCTGCCAGCGACCGCAATACCCCAATCCCGAATCAATGATGCTAATTTCAACAAATCTGCTAGTTATATTTTGTGATGAAAGGTAATTTGACAATACAGGCTCTTCGCCCCAAGTACCCGCTACACCTTTGCCTGAAAGATTAATCCCATTGGAATAAATGACACGTATACCCGGTTTTAACCAATCACTTCTGGCATTACCTCGACTGCCATGTTCGTGCGTATTCAAGAAAAGCTCGTAAAACATACGCCCCAGATGCTCCACATCTTGCTCGATAAGAGGTTGACCTCCGCCAGCCGTATACAATGATTTTTCAACCATGGCACGAATAATCGATTTAATCTGTTCTGGATTTCGTGGCTGCGGCTTACTGTCCCTATTTTCTATATAGAAATTTCTATCGAATCCTTTAGTGCTATGGTCTACAAAAGCAAACCAACAAAGCGCACCACGCTGCTGACCAAATGCGCTTCTTGCTTGATTATCAATCGCCCCCTTTGCTGCCAAATATATTTTGGCTTGCAGATCGACAAGTTTAGCGTCACTACTGTTACTGATATCTTTCGCCAACATTGCAGCGGAAAACTGATGGGGTCGATTAACAACTTCAGCAATTCGCTCTTCTTCTGGCTTTATACTTTCCTTAAGAATTAATTTTCGACTGATTGATTTTCTGCCCCAAGTATTTACCGCCTGAATGGCGGCCGCCAACCCGCCAAAAGCGAATTTAGTTGTATCGACAGGCAACACAAGATCGGCAATTGCATCAGAATCGGCAATTGTTTTTATAACTTCCTCGCAAGCATCAATCGTTAGACTTTTAGGGAAAAAAATCGTCATTTAAACCTTTCTGAATTACTGCGTAGCTTGAACCACCGTCGATTTAGCACCACTAGCTGAGAGATCATTTACATCATACGTCAACCTCGAT
>JAVHQF010000286.1:0-1636 GCA_036170995.1 Sideroxydans sp.
CGTAACTGTTGAGGGCAAGCAGACGACCATCGCAACGCAAGCCGATGCTCTCCAGTGCGTTGAGCACGGTATCGGGGGTGAGGTCGGCATAGTTGGGGGTAGTCATGATTCAAGGATACCGTCATTCCCGCCTTCGCGGGAACGATGGAAGAACTACTTATTTCGCTTCTGAACTTCAGCCAAACCCAATGCATCCCAGCCTTCATATCCCAACTTGCGCATCGTCTCGATGTTCTTTTCAAATATCTGCTCTGCTTCAGGAAAGGCAGCAACCGCTTCGTCGATGCTCTCTTCTCGCAAGATGTGCAAGGTTGGGTACGGCGAACGGTTGGTGAAGTTGGTGATGTCGTCCAACTCGGTCTCGGCGAATTGATATTGCGGATGCATGCTGGCGACTTGTAGCTCACCTGCGAGATCGACTTCTTCCAATGCCTCATCAACGACTTCGAGGAAGTCGTTGTAGTCGAGGAAGTCGGTCAGCACGTGCGGATGGATGAGCAGGATGGTGTCGATCTTGTCGCGGCTGGCTTCGGCCAACACTTCAAACTCTTTCATCACATCGGCCAGTAAATCATCTGGCGTTTGCGCGGCACTCACCACGTAACGTATCTGTCCCTTGACGTGCACGCCCTTGGCGAAGGGGCACAGGTTGAGACCGATGACCGCCTTCTCCAGCCACAGCTTGGTGGCGGCGATGGCTTCTTCGTTAGTGACAGTAGCCATTAGCGACCACGTCCACCGGAACGATGCTGCGCACCCGATGGCACTGGACCACGACCTGCACCAGCTGGCTTAGGTGCACCAGCTGGTTTGCCGCCACCGGTACGTGGCGCACCGCCAGTACGGCCTGCCCCACCAGTTCCACCCGCACGCGGTTGTCCACGACCTTGACCGCGTCCACCGCCACCTTGACCACGATTCGAACCATTCAAGATTGGCTCTGCTTTGATGCGCGGATCGACATCAAAACCGGGCACGTTCACCACGGGAATGTCGCGTTTGATGAGGCGCTCGATGTCATTCAACAGTTTCTTTTCATCGATGCACACGAGTGAGCTGGCTTCACCTGAACTCCCTGCGCGACCGGTACGACCGATACGGTGCACATAATCTTCCGCCACATTGGGCAACTCATAATTCACTACGTGCGGCAATTCAGCGATGTCGATACCGCGCGCGGCAATATCGGTCGCCACCAACACTTGCAACTTGGCTGTCTTGAACTCAGCCAGCGCACGGGTGCGCGCGCCTTGGCTCTTATTGCCGTGGATGGCCATCGCTGGGATATCGTTCTTGTTCAGATGGTCGGCGAGATTGTTCGCGCCGTGTTTGGTGCGGGTGAACACCAGCACTTGGAACCAGTTGTGCTCTTTGATGAGGTGCGTCAACAGTTCACGCTTACGCTCGCGATCAACTGGATAGACGCGTTGCTCAATAAGTTCCGCTGTCTGATTACGACGTGCCACTTCAACGAGCGTAGGGTTAGTCAGCAGACCTTCTGCCAACAACTTAATCTCGTCCGAGAAGGTAGCAGAGAACAACAAGTTCTGGCGTTGCTTGGGCAGCACTGCGATGACGCGTTTGATGTCGCGGATGAAGCCCATGTCCAACATGCGGTCGGCTTCGTCCAACACCA
>JAVHQF010000287.1:0-1631 GCA_036170995.1 Sideroxydans sp.
CAGCTCGATCAGGGTAAAGCCGCGATGTCGGTGGCTGATATTCATCGGCGCGGGAATTGCACCAGATAACCGGTCAGGTTGCGCAGCGTGTACTGTGGCGCACTGGCCGCTGCGACATTGACATCAATGCGACGAAACGCCGGATTGGGCGTGGTGCTGATTTTTTCATCCCAGACGAATTTGAGTCCTGCCTGCGCCTCTTCCCCATGCTGCGTGCCAACGGGCAACCAGTCGCCCCGTCCGGCATGGAGTGCGATGCGATTTTGCGCTACCCAGTCGGCCAGCAGCCGTTCGCGCAAGGCATCTGCATGATTGGTGCTGGCACTGGTCGCGCGCAACACTGCTGCCAGGGCGATGGCGAGTATCGCCAGCGCGACCAGCGATTCCAGCAAGGTAAAACCTCTTTGTGACCGGGTGTCAGGGATTTTCATGGTAATGTTTCGGAGACATTGTTATCCATCAGGACAGTCACTTCGCCGCTACTTTTACCGATGACGCTGGCGTTGCCGGACTGATTGCCGATGTATATGCGGAACGGCAGGGGGTAGGCGTAGGCGCTGAGCGACAATTTGTCACCAGACCGGAGGGGGGTTTCCTCGACGCTGGTCTGGCTGATGCGCATCCCCTCCGGCAGATCGCGCGGGCGAAACAGCGCGTCGTCCTCAATGCGTATCCAGTCGTTGTATTCATTTTTTTTCCAGAAACGGTAATGCGATGCCTCGCCCGACCATCCTAGTGTCTGACCGCTGGCTTGCGCCTCCAGCATGGCATTTTCCAGCAACAGTGCCAGACGCTGGCTTTCCTGACGCAGTACGGCACGGTTATCCGGCATTAACTGCACCATAGTCATGCCGAGGGTGATACCGATAACCACCAGCACCACCAGCAGTTCCACCAGCGTAAAGCCTTGCTGGGGATGGCGGACTGCAAGCGCAAGGCTTGTTCCTGCACGACCAGGAGGCATGGCTCCTGGTCGTCGTGTGAAAGAGTGAGTGCTGAGGAGCGAGGACTGGTCACTCAACTCCGGGGAAGTTACAAATCCCACGAACCGATGTCCGTATCATTGCCTTCGCCGCCCGCCTCGCGGTTGGCACCCAGGCTCATTACATCCACATCGCCGTGCAGGCCCGGTTGCAGGTACAGATACGGGCTGCCCCAAGGGTCTTTGGGCAATTTTTCAAGATACCCGTTGCCCTTCCAGTTCTCCGGTACGGGCGCGCTGGCAGGTTTCTTGATCAGTGCCTGTAAGCCCTGTTCGGTGGTGGGGTAACGCATGTTGTCCAGCTTGTAGAGTTTCAGTGCCTGCGAGATGGCACCGATGTCCTGTCTGGCCGCCGTGACGCGCGCCTCGTCGGGGCGACTCATTACCTTGGGTACGATCAATGCCGCGAGTACCGCGATGATGACGATGACGACCATGACTTCGATCAGGGTAAAGCCGCGCGAACGGGAAAATAAACGGGGATTGGCTTTCATGATTTTTAATATTACCGGGTGACAAATTTAATGGTGAGCAGTGTAACAAATTGGCTATGTCACTGTTAAGGACTCTCTAACGCGCATTGCAGTTGCAGCTACCCCTGATGATGAAAGACACTTCGGTTTGGAAGGTGGCGGATAGAGGTCGTGCA
>JAVHQF010000288.1:0-1622 GCA_036170995.1 Sideroxydans sp.
TTTTAGTGGTGGGCGGCATCCAATGCATAATGTTCATCACGAAAGCTTCGATGAAGAATACGGCGCTGATCAAGATGATCAGCAAGCGGGTGACGGAGTGGTGGTTCTCTTTGTTGGATTTGCTTTGTTTCATGATGCTTCCCCTGAGCGGATATATTTTTTTAGAGATGATGTTCTCCTCTACTCGGATTGGCAAAAGCAGCGGGCTTTTGCTGGAGTAAAGGGGTAGGGCAAGGCGTGCTGGAAAATGGTAGTCTTCGAGCCATCGATAGGAGAGCATCCATGGAGAAAGCGGCAGCAACGATCACCGAGTTCAAACGACGCAGACGCATATTCTATGTGCGCGGCATCTTGCCCGTGGTGTCGCTCATTCTGTTCGGGTGCGTTGTGATGTGGAAGGGTTTGCCTGATGACAAGCCCATCGTGCTGCTGGCGAATCTGATCATCTTTGCATCGGGGATATGGTACGTCATATCAGCGAAGCGTTACTACCGTTGTCCTGCCTGCGAGAAGGTGGTGGTGCCCACCAAGGCGGATGGCAGGCCGAGCGACATCAGCTTCGGTATCGACTACTCGCCTGAAGAATGCCCCTATTGCAAGGCCAAGCTACGCTAGCTTTGCCTGTGTCATCCTATTCACCTGTTAGACTTTGACATCAATCTCAAGGAGCAATCAAAGTATGAAGATCGTTTTTGCAATCTGCTTGTTTCTATCCGCTTCGTTCGCATGGTCGGTAGAGCCTCATCCTTCTATGCAGTCCGAATCTTCTGTGGTTAAAGGCGCGGTGTTGGAAGTGCTGAACGTGGAGAACTTCACCTATCTTCGTTTGGATACCCAGCAAGGCGAGGTGTGGGCGGCGGTGATCAAGGGGCAGGTTAAAAAAGGCGATGCGGTCACGCTGGATAACGTGAGCGTGATGAATAATTTCGAGAGCAAAACATTGAAGCGCACGTTCGATCAGATATTGTTTGGCAATCTGGTGCTGACCAATCGTGGTGAGTCTAAGTCATCCATATTGGGTTCTGCTTTCAATGCGAATCCGCCACGCCTGCCTGTGGCTAAGCCTAAATTGGATGTCATCAGTGACGCGCCCATCGCTAAAGCGACGGGGGCAAACGCGAAGACAGTCGCCGAGGTGGTTAACAACGGTAGTAAATTGAAAGGCAAGACGGTGGTAGTGCGTGGCAGAGTAGTGAAGTACAACCCAGACATCATGGGAAAGAACTGGGTGCATCTTCAGGATGGCTCTGGCTTGGAAGCGGATGCTACTAACGACATCCTCGTGACGACCTCCAGCCATACCAGCATTGGTGCTGTGGTGACAGCAACTGGTGTGGTGCACACTGATATGGATTTCAGTGCGGGCTACGCCTACAAGGTGCTGATTGAAGAGGCGAAGCTGAGATAAGATTTGCACAGGATAAAAAAGGTGACCACAAGGTCGTATTCTTTGATTGGATCATCTGGGTTTTGCGTGGGAGACTGAAGCGAGATAGGGAATGTGTCTTTACAAGCAGAACCTGCTACTTACTTGCGGGCTGGAGAATAGAGAGTGCTCCCCCACCCCAGCCCTCCCCCAGTGGGAGAGGGAGCGAGAGCGGCGATGCTTTGGGTTTAGTCCA
>JAVHQF010000289.1:0-7762 GCA_036170995.1 Sideroxydans sp.
GGTAAACCAGCTCCTTTTGAGTGTTTTGCAGGTTGTGATGAAGATTGATGTTTTCAAAGGTGATCGCCACACTTTGCGTGTAAAGTTCCAGCAACTGACGTGCGACGGTGCTGAGCATTCCATCGTGACGAACATAGAGGATGTTGTTGTTGATCTCATCTCGACCACCGTTGAATGTTACGTAGGCATCGTCGAAATGCATGTTTTTTTTGGTCTTCAACACGTGGCCCATGCGACTGAGCACTACATCTGGTACGGGTGTACGCAGGCCAAGGCTGCTGTAAATCATGGCATCGCGCAAATCAGATGTTGCATACAGAGTTTCGGTTCTCACACCCAGGTCTGAAATTACTGGCTTCGCGAGGCAATACAGCTCGGGTTTTGGCACGTCCAAGATGGTCTTTAGCTGATTCAGTACGCTTTTAGCCAACTCTTCAAGTGATTGTGCATTTTGGGTATTAGCCGTGGCACAGAAAATTTGGCCCAGTGCGTTGCATTGAAAGTCTATGGTGCACAGGTCTCTGTAGGCACGAAGGTGTCCATTGATCAACATGCGCAGCGTCTTGGCCGTGATGTTGGCCTTGTCGTGGTAGTCGTCAATGTCGTAGTCGAATATGGCATCAATTTCAGAGCCATTTCCCAGTTGAAATGTTTGAATGACCAATCTGATTTGGTGGTTGCAGATGACTTTTCTGATGTAGTGCACCAAGTCCATCCCTGCCCTCGGAGTCTCCATCACCAAGTCGATGATGGCGATCGCGATGTCATCATTCTTTTGAAAGTACCCCATGGCTTCAATGCCACTATGGGCATGTAGGAGCTCAATGGTTTTCCCAAGAAACATGAAGCTTTGCAGTGCAAATTCGGCGGCCTGGTGCAATTCCTTTTCATCATCAACGATGAGAATTTTCCATCGGTCTGTGTCCGATGAAGTTGATGTGAGTTCCGCATCTACTGGGAAATTAAATGCTTCAAATTTCATTCCAAAAACTTCAATGCATCTGGGTGATGTGACGGCTTGCCACCGGTGTTGAAAGCCAAACTCTCACTTCTTTTGCTATCTGGCGCAACGTCTTCCAGTCGAAACCAACGTACTCCATGCGGCTCTTCGCTTGGCTGTAGTCAATCTGGTTACCGTCTGCTATTGGTGCAGCTTTGAGAACACCATCCGTACCGATGAAATACGCTCGTCCAGAAGTGATGGCCATCGTTGAATTCTTAGGGAAACACCTCAACGCGGACTCAAGCTCTTCTTCGGCATCTTGAAGAACGATCCAGGCGGCACGACCCGGGACATCGGAATAGGTGTGGCAAGGTGTTTTCATGTTTTTCATTTTCCCTATCCAACCTAGCTTCTTTGTCTATCCAACGAATGTTTCTGTGTGCATAGACCGATCGTGCGTAACAATTTTTCGGCATGTTCTCATAACCATTTGTCGCACATTTACTTGGTCAATGAACCATGAATGCATCATTGCGCAGTCAAAATAATGATGTGTGCGCTTAGAATTTAGTTGCTGCATTTGCAGCCACGTTCTCACCTCCCTGGAGCGTGTACGCTTGGTCTCAAGCGTATTTCAGCCCGCGCCAATTCGGCCGGGCTTTTTTTTGCATGCCTACTGGCGAAGAATTCGGCTCACGCCTTAATGCCGCTGCGCGGCCACCTCGCCTAGCAGGGGGGGATGCGCGGATTTGGTGTTCAAATATCCCGCATCCATTCTTGCGGATAACCTCTTTGTAAACGTTTCATAATCGACCACAACTGGGGAATGTTGGCCTGTTCACACTTGTCGAGGTAAAGACGATACTGAGGCAGATTTTCGAAATACAAATCGGTCCTTTTCCCACTCTTCACTACCTTCTCTAATAAATCCATTGGCGGCGCAAGGTGTTCCACTATCCCTGGAAGTTGTGCGCTGAAGAACAGCCCCGCTGGGTCGAAATCGTGAAATCCTATCTTTGGGAGATGAGAGGCTTGTACTGCGCGTTGTGCGTCCGCTGTGGAATAAATCGTCTCGCCTCTGTAGATCACAAGGCACGCCGACCAACTCTGCATTCGCTCAAGCACCCAGGTGTAACGATGCAGTTGACGTAAGGTCTCAAAATTCTCGACCACCATCATTACCTGCGCCGGTATGGCTCCCACTTCGTCTGCTCGGGCTACGCTGTACCCAACGCCGAAAGGGGTTGATCTTTGAAACAGCCGGTAAGCCACACTGTCCTGGTGGGGACCTTGGGTGCCGACTTTTTCCGACACGCTAGGCCGATGCACGGATGATGCACGGTCCGATAGTTTGTCCGGATACAGAGGCAATCCATGCGCTTTAAGCAATTCAATAGCCCGATCGACATCAGCACAACTGTAAGTGAAGCGTTGCCCTATTTGTATTCCAATCTTAAATTCATTGCTGCAGCGCCTTGCAATCTCACTGACGCGCTTGTCCGAAGGCGATTCGATGATGCCCTGCATAAACCGCAAGTCAGAGTGCGTTAGGAGCATTCTTAGTTTGGAAATGCCATTACGCCGTCAAATACTGCATTCACCGTATCAGTCGTTGTAGGCGCAATTTGCAGTTCGGTATAGACCCCCGCGATGGCGAGTTGGTTTGATGCGTAGAACAGCCATTCCTCATCACCGATACCAGCGCCAAGGCGGCGCTCTCGCTCCCATTGCAGGAGTTCGAAGGCCTTACCCTGTCCCGATCGCATGGAATGCACCAATTCCTGAACGAGGATGTCGGCCGGCGCGAGTTCTTCATCTTCCATCTCTGCCGTGGTGGCGATAACCACGTGCCGGGACTTTTGTTCCTTGGCGGTCGGTTTTGCGCGTGGAGGTGGCAATTTGGATGCCACCGATGTCATCAAGCGCTCCTGGCTGCCGCCCATCGGGGAGACATCGTAATGCGGTTGGACGGCAATCCTGGTCGGGGTCAACAGTGTGGCGCTCGGATGCTGCCCTAGCTCGACTTCCATCCCATTCAATGTCGGGTTGCTTTCCATCCATAGGGCGGCATCAAGCAGTAATCTCAGGTCCGCATCTATCTGTCGCCGTACGAATAGCTTTTCGCTGATCTTGGCTTGTATCTCGTTGAGGCGGTGCCGCCATTCACCCATTTGCGGACGGATCTGTCCGACGAGCAAATTGCGCATGTTGTACAGCCCATACTGAACCCCCTCGCGGTCGACTTTATCCAGAAACGCCCCCAATGAATCCAGTTCGGCTATGAGAACCTTGATGTTGCCGGCGTAGAAGCGGTTCTGTCGGATTTTTCGTCGCATAGATTCGACGTTGCCAAAGTCAGCTGTGGTCTGGTGATTGAGCAATCGCAGGTTCTGCTGGACAAAGTACAGGATTTCCCCGACGGTGATCCCTAGCGACTCTTCGATCTCTGCCTTGTCAGCTACATCCCCGCTGGTGCGCATCTCGATGAGGGCGCTCCATTGCGCCTGTGCACTGTGAAGTTGCTCAGTGATGCGTGTGAGGGACTGCATCGCTGAAAACTGAGTGAGCCTGTCACTGAGAAAGCGGCGTATCCGGGGGTTGAGCTGGAAGACACCTTCGCCGACGGGGAGCAACGCCCCCACGTTGGCCAGTGCAATGATCCCTTTGTCGGTTGCAGCGTTGGCATCGGAACTGGAAACCTGCCCAACCATGCTCATCGACACGATGTCGCTGTGCTGGTGCAGGGTGGACAGGATCTTCTGTACCTGGTCCCTGTCGTTGACTGGTTTGCTGCGGCTCATTTTTGCGCTTTGTCAAACAAATCATCTGCGGAATCTGCAGCGTCCGCTTGCTCTTTCTGACCTTTGGAGAAGTCGACGTTTTCGCTCAGGAAGCGCAGCACATGTGTAAGTTGTTCCAGTTTGCCTGTTGTACGGTACATCTCTGTGGCTTCGTCAACCAGCACCAGATACCCATCCCCGCGCAGGTGTTCCAGAAGTTTCTTCATCAATTCCGCATTGCTGTACCGGGTGTCGGTTTGCCGGATGGTACTCACGAGATTGCGTAGTTGCTCCCCCGTGGCAGGTGAGTCGTTGACCTTTTGCACCAGTTCGGCGTGCTGAATGTAGGCCCCCGGGATCATTTCAAACTCATCCTTAGCAGCGCGAATGACCTGCAGCATGCGGATTGCGGGCCCATACACATCCCGAAACCGCAGGAATTCGTCACGGATGCGGGTGGTGTCATCGGAAGACAGCCCCAAAGGGGCAATGAAAAACGCTCCAGCCTCCCCTACCCTGGCCAGTCGCATGTTGATGGCATCCAACCATTCGTTGACGAACTGATTGTGTCCGTCACTGAGCAGGTATTCATAGGCATGCCGGTGCGCAATTTCGCAGATGTATTCGCCATCGAGCAGCAAACGCAATGTTTGGTTTCGCATCACAGGACTCCTTCGGCCATCGCCTGTGCAGTGGCGCGCGGCCGGTACTCCGCGATCACGCTGCCGGGCTTGAAGATGTAGCGGTGTTTGAAGAATCCGTATGCCGCCGGTGTCAGGGCGGGTGACGCTGTAACTGGGTCAATCCGGTTATCGGCCATCATTTCCATGAGCGCCTGGAAGTTGGGGCCGTCAAAGCGCCCCACCTCGTCAGTCGCCCATGGGATGTAGATGGAACCGCTCCCGCGAATGACATTGATCAATCCGGACAACAGACTGATAAGTGCAATGGCAGTCAGCCCATTGGAGCTGATTTTTTCCAACTCCGTCGCATTGTGGAATGGTTTGAACACCCCATCATCGACCACGCTGCCGGAGAGCGTAATGTGGTCTCCAAGATTCAATTCTAGGTTGCCTTTGTCCAAGGCGGTCATGAAAGCGCGCAGCGCATGAGCTGTCGTGGCCGGTGGCATCTCCACGGCATATGTGGCCACGTTGCGGTCGCGGTGGTCGTTGATGGCATCGTCGAGCACTTTGAGTTTGCCGATGAAATCAATCTTGTCGAAGTCAGTGACAACGGACACCTTGAAATCGGTGAAGTGGGTGAAGCGCTTGGATACTTTGTTCAGTCCTTCTTGGAGCTTGTTGTTGAACTTGCGCACTTCACTCTCAAAGTCCCAGATGGTCTTGCGGTAAGCGGCAATGTTTTCCAACATGGTGCGAAGACTGGTATTCACATTGACGAGCACTTCCGGCTTGATGCGGTCGTACACCCTAGAAATTGCAGAAGCCCGTTCCAGGTCTTTGGCTTCCTTTGCTACCTCCTGCAGTACACCTAACACGAAATCCTTTGTGGAAGACTCCCCTTCGGTCAAGCTGCGCTCTACGCGCTCGAGTTTTGTGCGCATGGATTGTCGAACTGTCGCGTATTCGTCCATCAAAGACCTGACTTCCGATTTGATGATTGAAGCCAGATCGTTGATAGTTTTTGTGGAAACTCCAGAGCTGGCAAAGTCTTCCAACTCTGCAGCTAGCCCCCGCAATATGGATATCTGTTCTGTTGCTGTTCGAATACGTGTGTTGAACTTGGCTTCCTGGCTGCCAAACTCTGCATTGAGTTGCCTGAACTCGTTTTCCGAAGCATCCAATTCATACTTGCGCAGATCACGCTGCTCATTGGCGTGACCCATGGTCACTTCGGCATCTACCAGTCGAATAGGACCTTGCTCCTGCAGCCAATCCTGCCACTCGCGCACCAGCGCTGCCTGGTCCTCGATGGTGCGGATTTGGTCAGCGATTGTTTGCAATCCATTCTTGCTCTCTGTGAGCTTTTTGGTGTCCACGCCTTTTGCGTTGAGCTCGTCGTCGCGGGCCTTGCAGATGACATCCGCTTGTTCTTTCTGTCGTGACTTGAACGCTCCTATGCGCTCATGGAGTTCATTGCGTTGGCGCTGCCCCCGCTGGCGTGCCTGTTGCTTCTGATCGGAGAACTCCAAACGCAGCACATTGCGTTCGATCTTGGTGCGATTTTTGGCGTTCTCGTTGGCGGTTTTGGTTTCGTCCAGGTGCTTACTTGCGATTGCTTCCTGCGCCCTCGCCTCTTTTGTGATGCGCTCCAACGCCATGGCTGCAGCTTCTTCGACGGCCTTCAACTGCTGTGCGATTTCATCTGATTTGGCTTGCTCCACGTTTTCACGTGCCTGGGCAATGTTCAGGGCATTTTGCGCCTGCTGCCGATTTGTCTCTGCGTTTCTGAAAGTGCTTCGCGCTTCGTCCAGGCCGTTGGTTGCGGCCTGCAGTTCGCGCTCAGTGGCTGTCAGCTGTTGGCGCAAGTCCTCCTGATCGACCCACTCGGGGCGCTCAATGCTTTCAAGGTCAAGCCCCCATCCATACAACAAGGCATCATCGGTGACTTTGTGGGGTTGGAGGTCTTCGCGTAGAAGCAATTCCGGTGCAATGACCTTGGCCAGCGTCCGTTTCCAGTCTTCGTCTGGGCAGGCGAGCAGGGCCGCGTGCAGGGAACCGGTTGGTGGCTTGAGTTGGCTCTGTATATGTTCGACTTTGTTATGCGCCTTGGCGTGTTGTTCCTTTTGGCTGTTGACCACCCGTTCGGCCTGCTGCCAGCGCTGATCTGCTGCATTTAGTTCTTGTTGGGCCTTTACCGTGTCCCTGCCTACCTGCAACAATCGGCTTTGGTGTCCGGTGTGGGTTTGGCGTGTGTCCTCGAGTCGACGCTGCAAATCCGGATCGATCATGGGGCGCGCGAGGTAAGCTTTGGCTTGCGCTGCTAGTTCCATGCAAATCGAGAGTTGCTCTGCAGCATGCTCCTCCACGGCGGCCCATTGTGCTTCCATGCGAACGATGGTTTCGTTTTCCTGCGCCTCCAGCGTTTTGACTTCTCTGGTTTCCAACTCACTTATTTTCTCCAGACCGGAACTCATCTCGGCTTCGCGTCTTACGGTTTCTTGGGCAACATCCGCCAATTTTCTTTCGTAGTTTCTGACCACGTCGGCAGCGACAGATTCAAGCGTCTGAATGACCGTTTCCATAGTGGCTTTGCGGCCCAAGAGGGAGTCGAGTTCAAGCCACTTATGTGCCCACTCCTGAGCATCATGATCTCGTAGGAAATTGCGTTTATTCAGTAAACGGCTGTGATGGTCTTCTGCTGCAAGAGCCTCTGTTTTGGCCTTGCTAAGTGCCTCTTCCAGTGTTTTTTTGCGAATATTGAACAGATCGTGCGCAAGTAAACGTTTTCCCTCCAAATCTGATTTTTCAGCAGTAGCCGCATCCAGTTCGTTCTGGTTCACCTTCGTTAGTTTGACGCAATCAGCACGTTTGGAGCCTAGTTGCATTTCCAGCGTTTGGAACTGTCCCGCCACATCACGTAATTGGCTGACATCGGTTTCCATTTTGACGGCCCGGTCGACAGCATCGCGGTCACGCAGCCATTGCTCAATCTGCTGCTTGCTTTGTCGCAACTGGAGGTTTTTATTGCCCGTTGCTTTGGCACCGCCGACTCCAAGTTGGTCCATCACGATCTGGGCTGCCACGTCAGCGAAGTCTGTGAAACTGATGTGTTCCTTTACGATGGCGGCCATCAGGCGGTCGAGGTTGGTGAGTCTTTGGCTACTAAAGCTGAAACGTTGCGCCAGATGGCGGCGGTGTAGATCATCTTTGCCGGTGCTCGGCACATTGAGAATCACCGATCGGTAGGCTGCCAGCTTGAGTTTGGCGCTGAAACTATCGGCCATCCCCATACGCAGTGCAGCGTCTTTGGTGCCTTCGTCATCCAGAAATACCGACTGGCCTTCGCTATCACTGGCTACCAACAAGTCCACGCGCATAGGGCCTTGCACGAAGCGGTGCTCACCAACATCCGA
>JAVHQF010000290.1:0-7675 GCA_036170995.1 Sideroxydans sp.
CGTAGGGGACGCCACTATTCAGTTGCACTTTGTTTCAAAACGCTGAAAATATACAAAATATCCATATAAAACATGCTCAAATTGCCCTCTCGGGCATTTTTTTATTGCACGTTATTGTTGTTTATTGCACCCCTCTGATGGTAACTTTGTTAGTAATCCCTTTCTTTACATTCATCCTTGAAACTTACCTGTAAAATAAAACTGCCAGTTTTAGCGGCGATGCTTTAGTGCAGAAATGTCCAAGCCGCTGCCTGCATAGGCAGGCACAATGCTCCCCCTTTTTTGATTTATTAACTTTCAATCCTAGCCATGAAACACATTGTTGACGATGTCCGCATCAAGGAAATCAAGGAACTCACTCAGCCCAACCACTTGCTACGCGAATTTCCTGTGAGCGAAACCGCTGCCGAAACGACCCATACGGTGCGTACCGCGATCCATCGCATCCTATATGGTGCGGAAGACCGCATGCTGGTGGTGGTTGGTCCCTGTTCAATCCACGATACCAAGGCAGCAATGGAATATGCCTCCAAGTTAAAAGTTGAGGCCGAACGGCATGCTGCTGACTTGCTAATCCTGATGCGCGTTTATTTCGAGAAACCTCGCACCACAGTAGGCTGGAAAGGACTTATCAACGACCCGTACTTAGATGGTAGCTTCAAGATAAATGATGGGCTACGCCTAGCTCGCAAGCTATTGTGGGAAATCAACGAACTGGGGCTACCCTGTGCAACTGAATTTCTGGACACTATCTCGCCCCAATACACCGCCGATCTAATTTCATGGGGAGCGATTGGAGCGCGCACAACCGAATCTCAGGTGCATCGCGAACTAGCTTCGGGCATCTCTTGCCCTATAGGTTTCAAGAACGGAACGGACGGCAATCTACGCATCGCAGTTGATGCCATCAAGGCAGCTGCTAGTCCTCACCATTTTTTGTCGGTCACCAAAGCCGGCCAATCGGCCATCGTTTCCACCTTCGGCAACGAGGATTGTCACCTTATCTTGCGCGGTGGAAAGCAGCCCAACTACGATGCCAGTTCCGTAAATATTGCGGGCAAAGAACTCGCCAATGCGGGACTTGCAGCACGCGTCATGATTGATTTCTCGCACGCTAACAGCCGTAAGGAATATCAACGCCAGATTGAGGTTGCTGAGGATTGTGCCACTCAACTTGCCAATGGTGAAACACGTATCTTCGGTGTGATGATTGAATCCAATCTCATTGCAGGCCGTCAGGACTTAGTGGCTGGTACACCACTGCAAAAAGGCGTTTCCATCACAGATGCTTGCATAGGTTGGGAAGACACGGTACGAGTGCTAGACAGACTTGCAGAAGGTGTGCGCCAGCGCCGACTTAAACTAGAGAACATTTGATTTTCGGTCGCCGCTGTACTTGATGAATATGCGTCCTCCCGCCATCTTCCTGATGGGTCCTACTGCCAGCGGTAAGACGGGCGTAGCGATCGAATTGATGCAACACATGCCAGTCGAGCTGATTAGTGTGGATTCCGCGCAGGTGTTCCGCGATATGAACATTGGCACGGCCAAACCGAATGTAGATACCCTTGCCCGTGCCCCGCATCACCTCATTGACATCATTGACCCGACTGATGCTTACTCCGCAGCCGCATTTCGTCACGATGCGCTGCGTTTGATGGCGGACATCACCGCGCGCGGCAAAATCCCGTTGCTGGTGGGGGGCACGATGTTGTATTTCAAAGTATTGCGCGAAGGTCTGAGCCCATTACCACAAGCGGACGCCGCCTTGCGTGAACAGTTGGATGCGGAAATCGCACAACACAGCATCGAACATCTGCATGCTAGGTTGGCACAGGTGGATGCTGAGACGGCAGCACGTTTGCATCCCACCGACACGCAGCGTGTGCAACGTGCGATGGAGATATTCATCATATCGGGCAAACCCATGTCGGAGCTTATTAAGCATCAAGAACACCCCCACTTACCCTACAACATCACCCCCATCGCGCTAATTCCCTCCGACCGTGCGGTGTTACACCATCGCATCGTGGTTCGCTTCGAGCAGATGCTGAAAGATGGGTTAGTAGAGGAGTTGCGTAGTCTGCGCGACAAGTACGTCCTACATCGAGATATGACCTCGATGCGTTGCGTGGGGTACCGCCAAGCGTGGGAATTCCTAGATGGAGAGATTTCAAAAGCGGAGCTGTCTGAAAAAGGTGTCGCTGCCACACGCCAACTGGCGAAACGCCAGCTCACTTGGTTGAGGTCAATGTCAGCTAGCATTAGGATCGACTGCCTTTCTCCTAATCTGACTGAACAGCTGCTTGCTCGACTCATCGAAATAAAGTAAATTAGAACACTCTAATATTTATCGGGAGCACCAACCATGAGCATCAACTTCAAACGCGAGATTAATGATACTTTCGAAAACGGTATTAATCGCGTCACCAAGGCGTTGGCAACAGAAGGTTTCGGCATCCTATCCCGCATTGACATGCACAGTAAGATTAAGGACAAAACTGGCAAGGACATCATCCCGACGGTGATCCTGGGTGCGTGCAATCCAATGTTGGCTTACGAGGCCTACACGGAGAACAGTGATGTGGCGTGTCTATTGCCTTGCAATGCCGTTATCCGCGAGTTGGCTGCTAGAAAGCAATCCATTGAGTTCGCCAAGCCTACGGGAATGATGAAGGTGTTGGGAGATGCCAAGTTGACCGCATTGGCTACAGAAGCTGATGCCAAGATAGCGCGCGCATTACAGAACGTTTGAGCCTAGTGCGGCTGGGTCAGATTACAGGCCGCACCTTCTTCTGGCACAACCAACACCATTGCATCGGCTGGGGAGATACGTAGTAGCTCACCCAATTCTTTATAATCATCTGGCAACGCGGCATCGTTCCAACCATTCGCAGAATGCCGTGCCAAGTTGACTGCCAACACGACGTTGCGCACCTGTGTCTGTCTGGCGTTATCGTCATCCATTAGCGTCAATAGAAGTTGAGGTAATGACCACTCCTTGATTAGCGCATGCTGCAAATCACTCAATGCAAAACCCAGCACTTGCTCTTGCACGGCATGGCTACGCAATGCCTTTTCCTTTTGCTGTATCGCCCGTATCTTGAGCATTTCTTGCGGCGCGAAGCACCACATCAATATCTCAGCTAAATCATGCAACAAAGCCGCTATGCGCACTTCCTCGAAATGCATGTTATTCAGACGTATCGCCCAATCCCTTGCGTAATTCGAGGCTCGATGTCCACGATGGATTACATGGAGTAATTGAACCAACGCCTCGGTTTGACCTGCCAAAGCCTCTTGCACTAATGGAGATGCAGGAATCTTGATATAAAAGATATCCACGCCGAGCATAATAAGAGCCTGCTCGACTTGAACGACCTCATTGGTCTGACTCCGCCGTTTGTGTTGTTGCAAATAACGAAGCAACTTCACGGTCATCATAGGGTCGGCTGCTATGGCATTCTCTACATTGCGAGGACTGAGTTTGCTCTCATCATCGTGCAAGGCAGCCAGGTCACGCGCAGTTTGCTTCAATACAGGTATCTCGGCGGACGACAGTTTCGCCACCCACTGCTTCAATTTGATTGAATCGTTTTCAGACATCACAAGAATCTCCATTCATGACCACATCCACTTTAACGGCATGGGTTGGCGCTTCTTTAGCGTTTATATCCGAACAATCTCAATAAAGACGGGACAGAAAAGGCAATGGCAAGCATAGACAGAAATATTTGAAAGGGGATGGTTACTACGAATTCTTTGGTATCACGGAAGATGACCCAGAGTGCGACAACCATTAAGAGAAACGCAATCACACGTTGGAAGTTGTCATTCAAGCCTGCTTTCCAACGCACGGCAACCCAGCCGCCTGCGACTGCCGCTAACCAACCACCCAACGCACCGCCCAGTACGTCCAGCGGCCAATGGACTCCACACGCGATGCGCGAAATACCGACCAAGATTGCCACTCCCAACAAGCCTAATTTGAAACTCCAAGGAAAACGATGAAGGCACAGCGTGCCAACAATCAAGAAGATGGTGGTTGTATGACCAGAAGGGAACGAGTTAGCCATGAAAGCTTCACCAATAAGGTGGAATTGACTCACATCCAGCACAGCGGGAGGACGCATCATACCCAATGGTGCTTTTAGACTCTGCGTCCACAAGATAGCGAACAAGGCAGCGAGGATGAAATGCCAAACGAGTTGCGGTCTTCGTCCGCACATAAGCAAGATAATCAGCAACGAAACCACGTCGCCCAATACCGTGACGTGACTCCAGAAGTTGTCTCCCAGATGCGATGTGGCATGGTTAAACGCAAAAAAAACTTGCGTGTTTGCGCCCGATATATAGATCAACAACATCAGAACGAGTGACACCAATGGCACGCCCCAGCGCCATATATTCATGTAAGTGATTAAACCGTCTTTGTCCATCGCCGTGTCTAGTTAAGCTTGGGTGGCAAGCATTCCGATGCTGCCCGCAACCGCACTGAATCTAACTTCATGGCGCGGCATTTCGACGACTTTGAATGCTTGCAGATATTGGTGCAGAGAGACAAGTTCGTATCCCTGTGCTTGCCAACCTGTGACTAACTTCTCAAATATCGGCAACCACAACCCACCTTCAAGTTCGGCGCGTAATGTGAACACATGCCCCGTCACCGCAGGTTTATGCGTTGTAGCCAGAAGATTTTGTGCAACATTTTCCGCTGTATTGCCATCGCGTCCAATGAGTTCGTCCAAAGTGGGTAGCGTGGTAGGCAGTTGTGGACAGGCGATAATTTCGGCGTCCCAAGTGGGTAAATAGGGATGAGTACCGCGTGTATCTGAGCTATATTCGAACCCAAGATGCTGGTTGTGGCGCAGACCATAACGATTGGTCTGCCAACCCGCTGCCGCGTACGACTTGGGAACATTGCCGAATATCTCAGTGAATCGAGCGACAGCCTTATTCATCTCACGCTGCGTCCACTTTTCGCCCTTGTCTGCCACTTTATCCTGCCAGCAGAATCTATCATTGGCGTGGACACCCACCTCAAAGCCAGCATCACGTACGGCACGCAGGATGTTGGCACATTTCTCGCCAATAATTGGAGCTGGCAACAATATGCCGTAGAGCGATGTTTTGAATCCGTGATGTTGAAATGCCGAAATGCGCCTAGCTTTGCTAAGGAAGCCAGAACGGAAGACATTCTTAATGGCGAGACCACTATGGTCTGGGCCCAAGGAGAAAAAGAAGCTAGCCTGTGCCTGATGGCGTTGCAACACTTCTACCAATCGTGGTACACCTTCACGCGTCCCTCGGTAAGTGTTGGCATCAATTTTGAGTGCGATTTTTTTAAGCATAATTCTGAGGGGGAATTGTGGCACTAGAATGGGCGTGGATTTTAACTGATTCATTAACGTAAAACTCGCGCAGCGGTTCGTTTATCCTTTCTCCCGCTTGCGAAGGAAAGTTGGATAGGGGGTAACAGTCATGGCAAGTTTCATTATCATGGGCGGCAAACTTGCTATGACCGTTAAGATGCACTCAGCGTTTTTCCCACACTCGCACGCTCGCACCACCTACTGCGAAAGTTATATCCAACAGTGCACCCTCATTCACTTGCTGACTATTGGAAACGATGTTTCCCTTTGCATCTCGCACCAGACTGTAGCCGCGTGCGAGCACTTGGCTGGGATCAAGATGTTGCAAGTGTTGCTGCATGGAGGTTAATCTCACCCTGCGTTGCTCTAGACTATGGCTCATCGCGATTTTCCACCTTTGCCTCACTGTCAACAGGCGCTCAGATTGGAATTGAATACGTTGCGCCGGATGCACCAATTGTTTTTGGGTGAAATCAAGCTGCTGCATTGCCTGCTCGAAACGTTGATTAGCTGCGCGCGCGAAGCATTTTTGAAATTGCAACAAACGTTGCCGCCACTCTTGCCTGTCTGGCACAACAGCTTGTGCCGCTGCTGTCGGCGTGGCGGCGCGCAGATCAGCCACAAAATCGGCGATGGTGAAATCCGATTCATGCCCGACTCCACTTACCACAGGGAGGTGACAATCAGAGATGGCGCGCGCCACCACTTCTTCGTTGAACGCCCACAGGTCTTCGATATTTCCGCCACCGCGACATACGATGAGCACATCACAGTCGGCACGCTCACTAGCAGTACGTATGGCTGTGGCAATCTTCTGCCCCGCTCCCTCGCCTTGCACTGGTGTTGGATACAGCACCACTGGGATGCTCGGCATGCGATTACTTAAGGTGCG
This sequence comes from Sideroxydans sp., assembly GCA_036170995.1. Taxonomy (GTDB): domain Bacteria; phylum Pseudomonadota; class Gammaproteobacteria; order Burkholderiales; family Gallionellaceae; genus Sideroxyarcus. The sequence continues at coordinate 6,265 of JAVHQF010000290.1, forward strand.
CAATACATCGTGCAAAGCCGCCGCTTGAGGCGATGTGACAATACCAATCTGCTTTGGCAACAACGGCAACTCGCGTTTGCGATCAACGTTGAACAAACCCTCGTCGCCCAGCTTGTACTTCAAGTGTTCGAACGCTTCAAATAGTGCCCCCAAACCTGCTGGGCGCATTTTCTCCAAGGTAAGTTGGAAATCACCACGTGCTTCATAAATCGAAGCTAAAGCCAAGACTGTGATTTGCATGCCATTAGCAGGCTTGAAATCCAGATACTGGCTTTTGTGACGGAACATCACGCAACGAACCTGAGCCACCTCGTCCTTGAGGGAGAAATACCAATGTCCCGATGCGGCACTGACGAAGTTAGATATTTCGCCACGCACCCACAGCAATGGTAGCCCGCCCTCAATCAATTGTTTCGCGGCTAGATTTAGCTCGCGAATACTTAATGCTCTGTTGTTATCCAACGCCACGTCCATCCCTCAATAAAAAAACTGCACGCCCATGACGGACTTACAACCTCATTATTACAGATGAAAATTAGAAATGGACATGAACTTCGTAACGATGGGTTATTTGCCTTCTTGGCAGGTTCTGTCTTTCTTAGCCAGTGACTTCACAGAGTTCATGCTGACGGCTTCGAGGCCTTCAGTCCCCTTGCACGACAAGTTCTTTTGCCATCACTTAAAAGCGATGAGCCAAAATATGTCGAGGCCAAGCAGGGTAAAACGAACGAATGGTTGCAACATCTGTTGGTACGGCGCAACCAAAGCTTGCGCGGCGTGTGGGCGCTGCTAACCCAAGAAAACATATACCCAACCAGACTATGTTGCGGTATAAACCACCTCAACATAGTCTGGTCTATTGAGAAACACACATTGGAAATGTTCGGTACATTTGAGCGCAGTGTTCCTTGAAAATTGCCACGCGACTGAATAATAACGATTGTTTTTTGTCTGCGCGACGATGCAGACAATATTAGAAATATAGACCAAATGGCATATTGACAAAACGTGATTATTCACAACCCCAATAAGTATTTGGCTTCCATGACCATATAGATTGCAGGAGTGTTACAACTTACAGCATCCTTATGTTTTTATTGATATATTTTTGGTGTATTTATTGAGCAGAAAGGTAAGAAGCCAATAAACTCGGGATTAAAACATTCACTAGCTTGTTTCATCCACAAAGTTATCAACAGCTTTTGTGGGTAAGAAAAATATGTGCTCTTAGGACGACAAGTTAGCGTTTTAGCCCCCCCTTTTGCAAGGGTGTTTCCCAGCGATTTCTCGTCTCTCAAGAAATAAAGAACTGATCGTCTGCACTGACTAAGCTCGCTTGATTGACAGCGCCTTGAACTCAGCAAGGTATTTCTGCTTCAATACCCGCATCAGTAGTGTCCGGTTAAAAGTC
>JAVHQF010000291.1:0-1595 GCA_036170995.1 Sideroxydans sp.
TGAGCCTGCGCAAACACCTGCTGGAAAGTTGCAACCTGCACACCGTGCTCGATTGTCCCGGCGGCACGTTCCAAGGCGCGGGCGTAAAAACTGTCGTGCTGTTCTTCGAAAAAGGTGCGCCGACACGCAAGGTCTGGTACTACCAGCTCGAACCCGGCCGCAATATGGGCAAGACCAACCCGCTCAACGATGCCGACCTTGCCGAATTCATCGCGCTGCAAAAGACTTTCGCCGATTCGCCCAAGAGCTGGAGCGTGGATGCAACTAGCATAGACACCGCAACGTTTGATTTGTCGGTGAAGAATCCCGATGGAGGTGTAGCCGTGGTGCATCGCAGCCCGCAGGACATCATGGACGAGATTGCCGCGCTGGATGCGGAGAGCGCGGAAGTGCTGGGGACAATCAGGGCGTTGCTATGAAGGCTGGGTGGCAGACGAAAAATCTCGGCGATGTTTGCGATGTTGTCGGCGGCGGTACGCCATCTAAGGACAAGCCAGCTTTTTATTCCGGTGACATTCCTTGGGCAACAGTCCGTGACCTCAAACAAGAAGTCATTACCTCAACCGAATTTAAGATCACCAAGGAAGCAGTAAAGAGCAGTGCCACCAATATTATTCCAAGCGGCAATGTAGTAATTGCCACTCGCGTTGGCCTTGGGAAGATTTGCTTGCTCGGACAAGACACTGCTATCAATCAAGACTTGCGCGGCATTGTTCCGCACGACACCGCGAAGCTTGATGTTCGGTTTCTGTTTTGGTGGTTGAAGAGTATTGCTGATGTGATCGTGGCTGAAGGTACGGGAGCAACGGTTCAGGGCGTAAAGCTTCCTTTTGTTAAATCGCTTCAAGTTCCGCTTCCACCGCTCCCCGAACAGCAGCGCATCGTCGGCATTCTCGACGAAGCGTTTGACGGCATTGCCACCGCCAAAGCCAACGCCGAACAGAACCTGCAAAACGCCCGCGCCCTGTTCGAAAGCCACCTGCAATCCGTCTTCACTCAGCGCGGCGAAGGGTGGGTAGATACGGTCATCGGTGAGTGCATTCGGTTTATTGACTATCGAGGCAAGACACCGCAGAAGACAGCGAGCGGATTGAGACTCATCACAGCCAAGAACGTGAAAATGGGTTACGTGCAAGATGAGCCGCGAGAATTTGTCGCTCCGAATAGTTACGATAGTTGGATGACGCGTGGCATCCCAAAACTTGGAGATGTTCTTTTCACAACCGAAGCTCCGCTTGCCAATGTGGCGCAGCTCGGAACCGATGAGAAAGTTGTCTTTGCGCAACGCATTATCATCATGCAGCCAGATGCATCGAAACTCGACAGCACTTTTCTGAAATACCTTCTGCTTTCGCAGCCAGTACAACAACGCATTCATGTCAAGGGAACAGGCGCAACCGTGCAAGGCATCAAAGCTAGCTTGCTTAAGTTGATTGAGATTTCATTCCCGAAATCAATTTCGGAGCAAAAGCAGATTGTCGCCAAACTCGACGCCCTCCGCGAAGAAACCCAACGCCTCGAATCCCTCTACCAGCGCAAGCTCGCCGCCCTAGTCGAACTGAAGAAGTCGCTACTGCATCAGGCGTTCAGCGGAG
>JAVHQF010000292.1:0-27840 GCA_036170995.1 Sideroxydans sp.
AAATCCAGTGCCTGAAAGGGCGTGGGGGTTCGATTCCCCCCCCCGGCACCAAACAAACCTGAAATATTTTTTAAGTTTTTGTCAACGCCAACGGTGGGAGTCACGTTTTTGGCGTCGACACAGATGGTGTCATTCATCAACTTAACTTAACAAATGGAGTCAAACATGAAACTGTTGTCCACATTAGTCGCTGCTGCTCTCGTTGCTGTTTCTTTCTCTGCTGTTGCTGCTGACGCTGCTAAACCAGCAGCAGCTCCTGCAGCTACAGTTGCTCCTGTAGCTGCTCCTGCTACAGCTGCTGCTCCTGCTGCTAAAGCAGAAAAGAAAGCTGCAAAGAAAGCACACAAGCATCATTCCAAAAAAGCTGATAAGGCTGACGCAGCAGCGAAGTAATTTCGCTGTAAGTCGATGAAAAGGCAGGGGCGACCCTGCCTTTTTTTATTTTCGATTAAAATCGCCACATGATCTGGAAACCACACGCCACCGTCGCCGCTGTCATTGAACAGGATAATAAATTTCTGCTGGTGGAAGAACACACCCCTCAAGGGCTTCAATTCAACCAACCTGCTGGGCACTGGGAGGCGAATGAGACTTTGCCTGCTGGCACCGTACGCGAGGTACTGGAAGAGTCTGCCTACGATTTCGCCCCTGAGTTCCTCATCGGTGTGTATCGCTGGCATTCGACCACATCCGAGGCAACTTATCTGCGCTTCGCGTTTGGCGGCAAGCTACTAGCCCACCATCCGGAGCGAGCGCTAGACAAAGGCATCGTGCGCGCAGTGTGGATGACGCTGGATGAGATACGCGCGACACAAGACCGTCACCGTAGCCCCTTGATATTGCGCTGCGTAGAAGACTACCTCGCAGGCAAGCGCTATCCGCTCGATTTAATCACTCACTATGAGTAGCGAGCAAGCTTGTCCCCCTATCCAACTTTCCCCCGCAAGCGGGAGAAAGGACAAATGTGAAAGACAATCTTAAATCTCGTCAACATATCGTCGTGGGCATGTCTGGCGGGGTGGATTCTGCTGTCACTGCGCTGCTCTTGAAGCAACAAGGTTATGAAGTCACCGGCCTATTCATGAAGAATTGGGAGGACGATGACGACAGTGAGTATTGTTCTTCGCGTCAAGATTTGATTGATGCCGTCTCGGTTGCAGACACCATCGGCATTCCTATCGAAGCGGTGAATTTCGCCAAAGAGTACAAAGACCGCGTGTTCAGTTATTTCCTACGCGAGTACGAGGCAGGACGCACGCCCAACCCAGACATCCTGTGCAACTCGGAGATCAAGTTCAAAGCCTTCTTAGATCATGCTATCCGCTTGGGGGCAGACAAGATCGCCACAGGGCATTACGCCAAGGTGCGAGAACAGGATGGCTTGTTTCAGTTGCTCAAGGCGGATGATGGGAGCAAGGATCAAAGTTATTTCTTGCATCGCTTGAATCAACTTCAGCTCTCCAAGTCGCTGTTCCCGCTGGGCGACATCCCCAAATCTAAGGTGCGCGAAATCGCACACCAGCACGGTCTTTCTAACGCCGCAAAGAAAGACAGCACGGGCATTTGCTTCATCGGCGAGCGTCCTTTCCGTGAGTTCTTGAATCGTTATTTGCCAACCAAACTTGGAGACATGATGACGCCAGAGGGTAAGGTGATGGGGCAACATATGGGACTGTCGTTTTATACCTACGGTCAGCGCCAAGGACTCGGTATCGGGGGCGGCAAGGAGAGTAGTGGCGAACCGTGGTTCGTGGCAGGAAAAGATATGGTGCATAACCGCCTGATCGTGGTGCAGGGACACGACCACCCTGCGCTACTCAAACCCCAACTGGATGCGCTTGAGATGCATTGGATCAGCGGCATGCCACCCGACACCGCGCGCCCATATGCCGCCAAGACACGTTATCGCCAACAGGATGCGAAATGTCGAATCGCACTCTCCAATGAGAGCGCCGCCCGTTTCACTTTTGACGAAGCACAATGGGCGGTGACACCAGGACAATCGGTAGTTGCCTATGATGGCGACATCTGCCTCGGCGGCGGCATCATCGAATAATCGCAAAGGAACGCTATGTTCAATCAACTCACTCCCGAACTCATTCGACTGCTCCTCATTCTGGGCGGCACGTTGCTGGTGCATTTCATCGCCAGTCGCGCCTTGAAACGCGCCGAACAGGTCGCTTCACACACCGAAAACATCTGGGACGATGCCTTTGTCAACGCCGCAAAGAAGCCACTCCCCGCACTGATCTGGATTTCTGGTCTTTCCTTCGCGCTGCGCCTGATACAACTACAAACTGGGGAGCAGTTGCTTGACTACCTCACCCCTGCCCGCAACATCGGCTTCATCCTGTGTATCACGTGGTTCTTGTTGAAACTCATTCGCGAGGCCGCCACCAACACAATTGCAGCACGCCCAATGATTGACGGGGCAGAAGACCGCACGACGGTGGATGGTCTAAGCAAGATCGCACGCATCGTGGTGGGGGTGCTTGCCGCGCTGATGGTGATACAGACTTTAGGATTCAGTATCTCAGGGGTATTGGCCTTCGGGGGTGTCGGCGGTATCGCCGTTGGTTTTGCAGCCAAAGATCTGCTGGCGAATCTGTTTGGTGGTTTGATGATCCATCTTGATCGTCCATTCAATGTTGGCGACAAGATACGTTCGCCTGACAGGGATATCGAAGGCGTGGTCGAACACATCGGTTGGCGGCAGACGACGCTGCGTGCGCAAAACATGTCACTCCTCTATGTCCCTAATTCGCTATTCACCACTATCGTAGTTGAGAACACTTCGCGCATCTCGCATCGCCGCATCGAAGAAGTCATCGGCCTGCGTTACCAAGACCTGAGCAAGATCGTCAACATCGCCTCAGATATTGAACAGATGCTGCGGCAACACCCTCATATTGATGCGCAACAAACAGTAGTCGTGGCACTCGGCAAAATGGCGGAATCCTCACTCGACATCACGCTGCTGTCGTTCACTCGAACTGGCTTGCTGCTTGAGTATCTCCAAACACGACAGGATGTGCTAATCAAGGTGTCGGAAATCGTAGCCAAGCACGGGGCTGACTTCGCTTACCCCACCCGCACGCTCATCACGCAACCTGCATAGAAATACCGCTTCGCGTAAAATGCGCCCCTGATTTATTTTTGGCTACGACACCATGACTCTTTCTGCCCTTACCGCCCTTTCCCCTCTCGATGGTCGCTATCAAAGCAAGGTCGAATCCCTGCGCGGATATTTCAGTGAATATGGCTTGATCCGCTACCGCCTCTTTATCGAGATTGAATGGCTCAAAGCCTTGAGCGCGGAGACAAGTATTGAAGAACTACCCCCGTTCACCATCGGCACCATCGCCCAACTTGACCAACTCGCCGCACAATTCTCTGAAGCGGATGCGGAACAGATCAAAGCCATCGAGCGCCGTACCAACCATGACGTGAAAGCCATCGAATATTGGTTACGTGAGAAGTTGGGCGAAAATCCAGAGACCGCCAAGGCACTCGAATTCATTCACTTCGCCTGCACTTCGGAAGACATCAACAACCTGAGCCACGCGATGATGCTTAACCACTCACGCAAAGACATCATGTTGTCTGGCCTGCAATGCATCATCGACAAACTGACCCAAATCGCCCATCAATTAGCGGATGTACCGATGTTGTGCCGCACCCACGGACAGACCGCGACCCCCAGCACAATGGGCAAGGAAATGGCCAACGTAGTGCATCGTTTGCGTCGCGCTCACACGCGTATCGCAGCAGTGGAGATACTGGGCAAGATCAACGGTGCGGTGGGCAATTACAACGCCCATCTTTCTGCTTACCCAGACGTGGATTGGGAGAGCTTCGCCAAGCGTTTCGTCGAAGCGCGCGGTATCGCGTTCAATCCCTACACCATCCAGATCGAACCGCACGATTGCATGTCCGAGTTGTATGACGCCTACGCACGTGCCAACACCATCCTCCTAGATTTGAACCGCGACATCTGGGGGTACATCTCGTTGGGCTACTTCAAGCAGAAAGTGGTCGCAGGTGAAGTCGGCTCATCCACCATGCCACACAAGGTGAACCCGATTGACTTCGAGAATGCGGAAGGCAACTTGGGGTTAGCCAATGCCTTGCTGAAACACCTTTCTGAGAAGCTGCCCATCTCCCGTTGGCAGCGCGACCTCACCGACTCCACTGTGTTGCGCAACATGGGCGTGGCAATGGGTTACACCTTGCTGGCCTACGAATCTTGCTTGAAGGGGCTGAACAAGTTGGAAGCAAATCCGCACCGCATGGCAGAAGACCTAAACAATAGCTGGGAAGTATTGGCAGAGCCGATCCAAACCGTGATGCGCCGTTACAACATTGAAAATGCCTACGACAAACTGAAGGAATTGACGCGCGGCAAGGGCGGTATCAATCGCGAGAGCATCGCCGCTTTCATCCAGACATTGGATATCCCTGAAAGCGAGAAACAACGCTTGCAGAATCTGAGTCCGGAGACTTATCTGGGTAAAGCGTCTGAGTTGGCAAAACGTATCTGACGCGCTGTACACCCCAAAGCAAAAGCCCGCTTCATCAGCAGGCTTTTGTACTTTGATAAACCGAAAATCTTAGTGGTGATGGCCGCCTTCGCCGTGCACATGACCATGTGTCAGTTCTTCCGCAGACGCCGCACGCACACCTGTGATTGTGCCAGTGAACACCAATGATTTACCCGCCAATGGATGGTTGCCATCCACCGTCACTTCATCGTCCGTCACTTCCGTGACCGTGTAGAGCATGAAGTCTTCGTCATCATCCCCTTCTGCACCGCCTTCGAACTGCATCCCAACAGCGACTTCTTTGGGGAACATGCTGCGCGGTTCAGCGCGAACTAGTTCGTGTTCATATTCACCAAATGCATCATCAGGTTCCATCCTGACAGCGAACGTATCACCGATGTTCTTGCCCTCCAGCACCTCCTCCACCGTGGGGAAGATACCGTCATAACCACCATGCAGGTAACTGATGGGGTCGCCTGTCTTTTCAATTACCGTTCCGTCAATGTCTGCCAATTGGTACGTAAGCGAGACAACTGCATACTTTGCGATCTTCATTGCATTTCCTTTACCAGTTTAAGAATCTCTTGAGCATGTCCATGCGCATGCACATCATAAAGGGCATGGCGTAATTTGCCCTGTTTGTCGATGATGAATGTAGAACGCAGAATGGACTGCTTCTTGTGTCCATCCACTTCCTTTTCAACCATTACGCCGTACTTTTTGCAAACACGCGCTTCGGTGTCAGACAACAACCATACGGAAAGGCCATATTTGTCGCGAAAGGAAGCGTGACTGATGCAATCGTCACGACTGATACCAATCACGATAGTGTCGAATTGGGCGAAATCCTCTTCATGGTCGCTAAACTCGTTCGCCTCCATGGTGCAGCCGGGGGTGTCGTCCTTCGGATAGAAATAAAGGACCACGTTATGCTTCCCATGCTGTAAAGCCAACTTAAATAGCTCCATATCGGCATCAGGCAACTCAAAATGAGGCGCATCCATTCCTGCTTGCAGAGGTGTGTTTTGTTGTTGTGACATGCCGTCCTCCTGGCGCGCATTCTATCCAATTTTGCGCCAATTATCTGGGGCTGAATTTTCTTTTCAAGGCTTGCCACGCGGCTATAATCCCAGTATGAAAAATGCACTACTCGGCGGTCTTACTCCGCAACAGTTTCTACATGATTATTGGCAAAAGAAACCATTGCTCATCCGGCAGGCCGTGCCCGGATTCAAGGGACTACTCAAACCCCAAGGATTGATTGATCTTGCCTGTACTGAGGATGCGCAAGCACGTCTGGTAACTCAGCGACGTGGCAATTTTGGTCTGCAATATTCCCCTTTTACACCAGATGACTTCAAAAATTTTGGTAAAACAAAATGGTCAATTTTGGTGCAGGGCGTGAATCACTTTTTGCCTGAAGCAACCGAATTAATCAAACGCTTCAACTTCATCCCGCATGCACGGCTCGATGACCTGATGGTGAGCTATGCGCCCAAAGGCGGCGGTGTCGGAGCCCACTTCGACATCTATGATGTGTTCTTGTTACAGGGTTACGGACACCGTCGCTGGCAAATCTCTACTCAGGCCGACCAAACATTGATCGAAGGTGCGCCGTTACGCATTTTGAAGGATTTCAAGGTCGAACAAGAATGGGTGTTGGAACCGGGTGACATGCTGTATCTGCCGCCTCAATGTGCGCACAACGGCATCGCGGAAGATGATTGCATGACCTATTCCATCGGATTCCGCACACCGTGGTATCAAGAGCTGGCTGAGCAATTCTTGGTCTATCTGCAAGATCGCATCGAGATCAAAGGTACGTACGCCGATCCTGATTTGAAGTTGCAGAAGCACCCTTCTGAGATCGGTAATGACATGCTAAAACAGGTTGCCGACACCATCCGCAAAGTGAAGTGGGACGACGAGGATGTGGCGAATTTCTTGGGTTGCTACCTCTCCGAACCTAAGTCGCACATCTTCTTCGATACACCAAACAAACCTTTGTCCGAAGCCAAGTTTGTTCAGGCCTTAGAAAAAACGGGTGTGAAACTCAACTTGAAGACACAGATGCAATGCCATGGCAGTACAGTCTTTATCAATGGTGACGCACACCCAGTCAGCAAGACCGATTATCGACTGCTGCGTGAATTGGCGGACTCGCGGACGCTTGCTGCTGGCACAAAACTAAGCATGAGCAGCAACCGCTTATTGCATGAATGGTATCTGGATGGATTCTTGGCACCCTCGAGGAAGGGATGATCATGAGTGAAGATGCGCTACAACACACCCTATTCGATGGCATCACCGACTACATCAACGCACTCGATACTGTCTGCGCTTCGGCTCAGCATTCACTGAATATCTTCGAGCAAGATTTCTCAGACATCGGTTTTAATTCAGAAGCGCGTTATAACGCCCTGCGCCACTTCCTGCTTGGCAGTCCCAACAATCGTCTAAAGCTTTTGGCGCATGAATCGCAACACCTCGTACGCTACTGCCCGCGCGTGATGATGCTTTTGCGTGAGTTCAGCCACAGCATGGAGATATTCCAAACACCTGCACACCTGAAAGGTGTCACTGAGCCTTTTGCTGTGGCCGACAACACCAATTATGTCCGTCGCTATCACTTCGACGATGCACGTGGACTCCTTGCCAAGCATGATTCCGAAGGCGCGCGCGTACTCAATTCGCGCTTCCGGGAGATGTGGCAAACCTCCTGCCCTAGCGCGACCCCAACCAAGTTAGGACTTTAACATCTAGCTTTTTTCGTAGGAATTGTTAGAATGCCGCGCCTTTTGCGGTGGGAGGGTGGCCGCATTGGTTATTGATGACCCTCACTTGATGACTTTACTGACTCTAGGAAATAACATGAAATCCGCTTTGTTCGCTGTTCTGGTTGCTTTGTCCCTCGTTGCTTGCGGTCAAAAAGCTGCTGACGTTTCCGCTGTTGCAGCTTCCGCTGCTGCTGCCGCTCCAACTGTTGCTGAAGCTGCTTCTGGCGTTGCTGCTGCAGCTTCCAGCGTTGCTGAAGCTGCTTCTGGCGTTGCCGCTGCTGCTAAGAAGTAATCAATACTTCTACCGCAATAAAAAAGCCGACTTAGGTCGGCTTTTTTACGTCTGTCGTTTAGTCATCTGATTTCGCGCCAATCCAAACCTTGCTGCTGATCCGCCACGGCGACCCACTCCTCAGCACAACCCAACACCCCCCTCAATGCCTCGACAGCCAACTTGGGCAGATTGTTCTGCTGGCTCAGATGTGCAGCCACGATGTGCTGCAATCGAGTGGTGTCGAGGTGAGATAACAAAGCAGCGGCTTGTGCGTTGTTGAGATGGCCGTAACGCCCGCCCACACGTTGCTTAAGACTGGCTGGATATCGTCCGTTACGTAACAGCTCTTCATCATGATTGCATTCCAATATGAGCGCATCGCATCCAGAAAGATTGGCTTCCACGTGCGGAGTCGCATGCCCCGTATCAGTCAATACACCCAAGCGAAGCGAACCATCACCAAACACGTATTGCACGGGCTCACCCGCATCATGTGGGACAAGAAAAGGCTGTATTTCGATATCGCCGATGGCGAATGAGGAATGGGGATTGATCTGTGTCACGGTGATATCCGCAAACGCCGTCTGCTGAAAACGCAAAGTGCCGTGCGTCATCCAAACGGGGAGGTCGAATTTGCGTGCCAGCCTAGCCACACCCGCGATGTGATCGCTGTGTTCGTGTGTGACCAAGATGCCGCTGAGTTGTTCTGCTTGAATGTCTAACCGAGCGAGACGCGTGGAAGTTTCGCTGACAGAAAATCCACAATCCATTAGTAGCGAGGTAGAACCGACTGTTACTACGAGGCCGTTACCTTCGCTGCCACTGCCTAGAAGTGCGAAGCGGATCACTGAATCTTATTTCTCCAGATTCTGGAATAAGGCATCGAGTACGCGGGACGCCTCTTTGCCGTTCAAATCGCCACTTTCTTTGACAGTCACATCGCTCACGCCACTGACCTCATGCACAGAGACTTGTACGTCAGTGACCTTCTTGTCTTTAGAGATGTTTTTCAGAAAGTAGATGCCTTTGCTTCTGTCCATATCTGCGACCGCGATACCAGCCTTTTCCAAGGCCAGTCCAGCCTTACGCCAGACGCGATCAAAGGACTCCGTCACCAAGATGAAACGCACGCCACCGACCGTGAGCAATTGCGTGGTAGGAGTAGCAGTCATAGCGACGGGTGCGCTTGCAGGAAGAGCGCACGGTTCGGTAGCTTTTTCACGAGTAAAGTCGGAATATTTGGCCACTTGCGTACCATCTGCGGCAGGAATCGAAAAACGTTGATCGGCCGCACTTTTGGTCAGATCAGGCGGCACTTCTAAAGCAGGTGCATCCACTGCACCTGCTTTGTAATCGACTTGCTTGCGTTCAAAGATGCTGCAACCTGCCAGCAGCGTGATTGCGATCAGACCAACAATGATATTGCGTATGCTCATAGTGTTTCCCATCTCAAATGACCCCCGCTTGTCGCATTGCCGCTTCGACGACTGATTGAGCACCAGTTGAAAGCGGTGTAAGCGGCAAGCGCAATGTATTCTTCATCTTACCCATGCGCGCCACGGCCCATTTCACGGGGATTGGATTTGCTTCGACGAACAAGTGACGGTGCAACCCAAGCAAGCGAAAATTAATCTCGCGGGCTTTGACGACCTCTCCCTGCAAGACGGCAATACACATCTCGTGCATCAGCCTTGGCGCAACGTTAGCCGTCACCGAGATGGTGCCGTGCGCACCCAACAGCATCAATGCAAGCGTGCTCGCATCATCGCCGCTGTAGATTGCGAAGTCTTTAGGGGCACGTTGCAACAGATCGCTACCGCGTTCAATACCGCCCGTCGCATCCTTGATGCCAACGATATTCTTGATCTGCGCCAAGCGCAGCACAGTGTCATTATTCATATCCGCACCCGTGCGGCCTGGCACGTTGTAAAGGATATGCGGCATATCCACCGCCTCGGCGATAGCTTTGAAATGTTGGTACAGACCTTCTTGTGTCGGCTTGTTGTAGTACGGCACAACAGTGAGGGAAGCTACCGCGCCAGCCTTTTTGGAAAACGCCGCGAGTTCTATGGCTTCTTTGGTGGAATTTGCGCCAGTGCCCGCGATGATGGGGACGCGTCCAGCGGAATGCTCTACGGCGACTTGGATGAGTTGTTCGTGCTCTTCCACATCTACAGTCGGGGATTCACCTGTCGTACCCACCACGACGATGGCATCCGTGCCCTCCGTGATATGGAAATCAATCAAGGCACGAAACGCGTCCCAGTCCAGACTTCGGTCTTCATGCATGGGGGTGACAATGGCAACGATGCTACCTGTAATCATGATGTTCACTACGTTTTGAAGAGCGCGCATTCTAACCGATTCGTCCGATTATTTGTCCGCAAGTGTGCCAGCTATGAAATAATCCAGACACTGTGAACGCCAACGACTTCCCCCCCCATACGCTTTTATCCAGCCTTGCTCCTGGCATGCGCGGCACAATCACTGACATCCACACGGATGAGGCACTACGTCAACGCTTGCAGGCGTTGGGTTTCCGCTCTGGCAAGGATATCGAGATCATCCGCAAGGCGAGCTTTGGCGGGCCAGTGCAAGTGCGTATCGGCACCACGGACATCTTGCTTCGACTAACTGAAGCAGCACTTATCGAGGTCGGAGCAACATGAAGCACATCGCCTTACTGGGTATGCCCAACACGGGCAAATCGACGTTGTTCAATCGCCTCACTGGCGGCGCGGCGCGCGTAGGCAACTGGCCGGGTATCACGGTAGAACTGCTCACTGGAAAAATACTGTTGGGCGGCGACATAGCCGAAATCATTGACCTCCCAGGCATCTACGACATACACGGTTTTTCGGAAGACGAGCAAGTGGTGCGTCACTTTCTGCATGACAACGTGCCCGACTTAGCTATTGTCGTACTCAACGCCACCCAGGTTGAACGCCAACTGAGCCTGCTCATCCAATTGAAACAACTCAACCTGAATATGGTGGTGTTGCTGAATATGGCGGATGAAGCGAAGAGATTCGGTATCACTATTGACGGCGACAAGATGTCGCAATTGTTGAATATGCCCATCCATCTGATCAGCGCCAAATATGGTCAGGGACAACCCGAGGCGATGCACGCCATTACGAAAGCATTGCGCTACCCCACCCCAGGGATGGCTGAATCCTTACGGACGCAACTGGAACAAGACGCACATATTGAACATGAGATGGCACGGGTATTAAGTGGTGCGGTGCAAGTCCCTGCTCGTCTGTCCGATACGCGGACTGACAAACTTGATCGTGTGATGTTGCATCCTTGGCTGGGTTTACCAATCTTCTTTGGCATCATGTATCTGCTGTTCCAAGGCATCTTCTTCTTCGGCCAACCCTTACAAGGCGGCGTTGCCGACCTACTCAGATGGGTGCGCGAGATACTCCTCAACCCAGCGTGTGCAGGACTACCGACTTGGATGTCCGGACTTTTACTAGACGGTATCTACAACGGCGTCGCCACTGTCGCCGCCTTCGTCCCCATCATCATCTTGTTCTTCTTGTTCATGGCGATTGTGGAGGACACAGGTTATCTGTCTCGCGCTGCCTTTTTGATGGATGCGCTGATGGCCAAGATGGGCTTGGATGGTCGTAGCTTTGTCATGTTGCTGATGGGTTTTGGCTGCAATGTCCCCGCCCTAATGGGGACGCGGGTGATGCGCTCGCGTAACCTGCGCATGTTGTCGATGCTGGTCATCCCTTTCTCGCTCTGCTCGGCTCGCTTACAGGTATTCGTCTTCATCACGGCCGCACTATTCTCGCCCAAGGCCGCGCCGCTGGTGCTGTTCAGTCTTTATCTGTTCAGCTTTGCCGCTGCCATCATCACCGCGCTGTTGTTCAAAAAGCAGTTCGCCAACACGGAGCCGTTCGTATTGGAATTGCCACCGTATCGCTTCCCCACTGGGCGTCAGATGGTGTTGCGCGGCTGGCATGAGGTCTCGCACTTTCTTAGACGTGCGTCGCAGTTCATCATCGCTGGCGTCGTATTGGTGTGGCTGCTTACGAATCTACCTACCTCTGCCGCCCCTGCCAGCGCAGACACACTCGCGGGCATGATAGGCGCATGGCTGCATCCGCTGTTCGCTCCTATCGGCATCAATGAGCAACTCACCATCTCCCTTATCTTCGGATTCGTCGCCAAGGAGATTGTCATCGGCTCGTTAGCGGTTATCTATGGCATGAGTGGGGATGCGCTCAGTGGCGCACTGGCTCAGCAACTGGATTGGGTTCAGGCATACAGCTTCATGCTATTCACCCTCATCTATACTCCCTGCCTCTCGACCATCGCCACTTTGCGTAACGAATCTAAGAATAATGGCTTCACTGCACTCGCCTTGGCTTGGTCGCTAGCGCTGGCATGGCTGGTCAGCTTCTTGTTCTATCAGGCGGCGCGTGCACTAGGCTACTAAACGAAACGCCCCAGACTCGCTGGGGCGTTTTGATTACTTAGTTCTAATCAGTTCAACGTTGCTTCCACGCCTGATCGAGAATAGTCTGCGCTTTATCCAACCTAGCTTTTACCACATCCAGTTTCACCTTCGAGGCTTCGACTTTCTTCTTATCTTCGGCAACTTGCTTTTGAGCGTCAGCCAGTTCTTTTTCAGACTCGGCCAACTTTTTCAGATTACCTTGATGCTCTGCATCCACCTTCTGCACGGCATCCCGCGCATATTCAACGCCAGCTTGCTGTGCCGAAACATCCTTCGCGTGCACCAAGCTCGACATCGCAACAGTCATCGAACCCAACAGGACAATCATCATCAATAATCTCAACATATCTTCTCCCAATTAGTTGTTGGCATCAGAATGCTAGGCGCACGCCAATGTGCGCACCATTGTCCAACATGCCGTCCTTAAGATTGTTGTTCATGTAAAACTTTGTCGTACGATAACCGACATAAGCCTGCGTCAAAGCTGAGACAGCAAACTCAGCACGCAAAGCACCTTGCGAGAAATGATCCGCATCGCCAAAGGTGATAATCTTGGGCGCATAGTGATACTCACCCGAGAAGGCGAAGCGGCGATCCGCTGGCACCTCAAAGCGCAACTGCACACCAAGTGCTGCACCCGATGTACTTAAGCGATTGGTCGTCACATTCTTCAAGGTTGCAACCACCGCTTTAGCGCCGACCCCGAGAGACAAGCCAGGAACAGAGCCTTCTTCGTTCAGCACCAACAACCCCGCTTCGCCCATCACACTGTTCACATCGTTGTACATGACGGATGCGAACAATTCAGATTTACCTGCAATACCGCTTGGGAGACTATACTTAAACTGCGCAGTTGAATTGCTCAGATTGATGTCCAGATTGTCCGCAAAGGAAACTGAACTGAGGGAAAGTACGGATACCACGATGAATCGACGCAACATTGATGACTCCTTAAAACAAATTTGGCGGAGGCGGTGAGATTCGAACTCACGAAGGATTCTCATCCTCGCTAGTTTTCAAGACTAGTGCCTTCAACCGCTCGGCCACACCTCCAGATTATTTTTGTATCCTCTCGGAGAGCCGCACTATGGCCGCCACTTCTCCGATAAGTTCCCGCAAGAACCCTTACCCACAAAAACAATGGCGCGCATGATACCCGAAAACCCATACATCCCAAAGACAGTCTTACCATCACGGTTGCAACTTTTATGATGCTTCGGTAGTCTCATGTTCGCCGTGCAAGTAACTGCACGTCTTCCAAAGGAGAAAACCATGCAATACCAGACTCAGACAGCGCAGATTGGCACACTAGCCACCGAACAGAACAAAGTCCTGCGCAACACCTACACCCTGCTTGCGCTGACCATGATACCGACAGTCATTGGCGCATTCGTCGGCATGTCCATCCGTTTTTCTTTCATGGCAGAGCACCCCATCATCGGCTCACTACTGATGTTCGGTGTAATGATGGGTATGTTGTTCGCCGTTGCTGCTTTGCGTAACAGCGTGTGGGGCATCGTCGCTCTGTTGGGCTTTACCTTCGTAGCGGGTGTTTTCTTGGGACCTATCCTGCAACACACGCTGCACTTCAGTAACGGCGCGCAATTGGTTGGTATGGCTGCGGGTGGTACAGGCATTATCTTTTTCACCTTGGCGACCATCGCTAGCGTGACCAAGAAGGATTTCAGCTTCATGGGCAAATTCTTATCCATCGGCCTCATCCTGCTCATCGTCGCATCGCTGGCCAATCTGTTCTTCCAGATTCCAGTAATATCACTGACCATCTCCGCTATCGCTGTGATGATCTTCTCTGCCTACATCCTGTATGACGTGAGCCAGATTGTGCATGGTGGTGAAACCAACTATGTGATGGCGACACTGAGTTTGTATATGAACATCTACAACCTGTTCATCAACTTGCTTAATCTGCTAATGGCGTTCAGCGGCGAACGCGATTGATTCGATTCTCACCCAACAAAAAGGCGGCCTAGGCCGCCTTTTTCATCTCTGTGGGAAGACTCAAGTAAGTTCGAACACCGCGATGGATTCAACATGGGATGTCTGCGGAAACATATTCATCACGCCCGCCGATTTCAGAACATACCCTTTCGAATTCACCAGTACATCTGCATCACGCGCCAATGTACCTGGATTGCAGCTCACATAAACGATGCGACTGGGTGCGATGTCATCCGCGATGGATTTAACCAACTCGAATGCACCATCACGTGGTGGGTCAATCAACCATTTATCGAACTTACCCATCCTCAACAACACGCTCCCGCTCATCTCGAACAGATTCATGGAGCGGAACTCTGTGTTGCCATTCAAGCCATTGAAGTCGGCACTCTGTAACGCACGACGTACCAACGCATCACTGCCTTCGATACCTATCACCTGGGCTCCACTGCGTGCAATAGGTAGCGTGAAGTTGCCCAGCCCACAAAAGAAATCCGCGATGCGCTCATGCGCCTGCGGCTTCAACAAACGCATGGCACGGCTAACCATCAAGCGATTCAAGTCACTGTTCACTTGCGTGAATTCGGTTGGCGCAAAGGGCATGGTGATACCAAACTCAGGCAAACTGTAACTCAGTGCAGGCGCATCCAATGGGTAGAACGGCTTGACCGTATCCACCCCACCCGTCTGCGTCCAGAACTGCACACGATGTTCGTCAGCAAAGGCTTTAATGGCACCTTCATCAGAAGGTGTCAGTGCGTCCATGATGCGCAGAACGAGGACATCTACGTCATCCCCTACCGCCACTTCAATCTGCGGCAGGATGTCGCGTTGGGTGAAGCGTTCGTTCAGTTCGCCCAATAGCGGTAGCAAGTTCGCAATCTTCGACGTCAATATCTCGCAGTGCGAAATATCGGCAACGTACTTCCCATTGGTTTCGCGAAAACCCACCAGTGTCTTTTCCTTCTTCAACACGTGACGTACCGACAGCCGCGCACGCTGACGATACGCCCACGGTTGCCCATAAATAGGAGCAAGGATCACTTCTGGTTTCACTTTGCCGATACGTTGCAAGTTATCTTCCAGCACCCGTTGTTTGACCGCGACCTGCGCGCCCGCATCCAGATGTTGCATGGAACAACCGCCGCACACCCCGAAACTCACGCACTTGGGTTGCACCCGCATGAACGACTGCTTCAATATCTGACCGACCTTGGCTTGTTCGAAATTATTCTTCTTGCGATACGTCGAGTAGGTGACAAATTCACGCGTGAGCGCCCCCTCGATGAAGATGACTTTCCCATTGGCATGCGCGATACCGCGACCTTCGTTGTCGAGTGATTCGATGATGACTGGATTCATGTGCATGGATGCCTCTGATAATTCAAAGTTCTAAGTAATACAAGGCGCGAGCAAAAAATTGCGACGCGGCATATATTTGGTATGTAAGAAGCCATTGTTTGTGGGCAACGCAGTATTACGACGAAATACGCAGTTTCAGGGAAGACTAACCTTAATTGCAATGGCGGCCAACTCAACAATTCGGTGTCCTTCTTCCAGATACAGACCAGTGGTTTCTGTATCAAGAACAATTGCGCAACGGTTTGCGGACTGTAAATGAAATCACATAGGAACTCATATTGCCCATTTTTGAATGCACTTCGTCAGATGTTATGACAGTCAACAGGCTCTCAAAATGAGCCCGTCTTGGTGATTTTCGCATCTGTGGTGGATGGCTATTACTACTGGCTGTTGGTTAATTTGGGGGCCACTGACCATAAGGCAGAATTACCACCAATTACCTGTCAGCCAATTCAAATCAGCCATCGACTCTCAATCAGAACTCACCCCCTATTCCAATACGCTGTCGCCACCCCCTCGCCTAGGTCGGCCTCGATCAGGCGGCGGCGCACCTCAAGCAAACGCGCGATCAGCGCAGGCTCATGTTGGGCGTAGGCTTCGGCATCGGGGATGCGGTTGACCACCACGCCGAGTAGTTCGGTGATGGCGTTGCCGATGGAGTTCTGGCTGATGGTGACGATGAGTTTGCCTTCATCGTTGCGGTAGATGATTTGTTTGAATGCGGGTTGCCAGCGGATGGCGTTGGCGTATTTCGCATCTATGATGCAATGGTCGCGCACCTTCTTGGCGGTCTTCATAAAGTCGTTGTTGAACAGCAGTACGCTCTCGACCTGCTCGGGGAAATACACGTCCAGCAGCATGGGCGCGTTGTGTGAGGAGACTTGTGAGAAGAAGGTGCGGTAGAAGTCGATGAAACCTTTCAGCACCTCGTCGTACTCTTTCCAGAAATACACGTCTTTGAGCGAGGCCGCCCCACCCTGCACTTCCCAACTGGGCAAGCCCTGCGGATAGCCGGTGAGCGCGATGCGCGTATTGGCTTCGCTAGCGGGTTTGAGTATCTTCAAATTCAACGCCTTGACAAAAAACTCGCGATACACGTCGCGCATGTAGGCTTGGAACAAGCTGTGTTGTCCGCCATCGGTGAGGTTGGGGTTGTTGGTATCGGCTAGTTTTGCGCTACGCAAAGTCGCCATCGGGAACACGACGAAATGGTTGTGCAACATGCGAATGCTGGGCACGCCGGGTGAGGTCAGCGGCCATGTGGCATCTAGGCTCGCTTCACCCGCCAAGATGAGCGCTTCGGCAGGATCGGGATATTGCTCCAGCATGTAGTCGATGATGATCTGGTTCATGCGATTCCACACATGCTTCACCTCGTCCGCCACCTGCGTGCGGCGCACGGGGCGACCCAGCGGATTGAGGATACTCTTGGAGGTGTTGTAGATGATGGAACAATCAAACTCAGTGCTGTGCCCCAATGCTTTGCGGTACAGCAACAGGTTTTCCGAGTTCACTAACAGACCGTTGTTGTTCACTAGGTCGTTGAGGTTCTCGGTGCTGTTGAAGAATTCGTTGTGCTTCAGCCCCTCTGGAACTTCGAGCGGGATGGAACGGAAGGGTGTGACAATCTCGCGTGGGCCAGAGTGCATAGCTTTACTCTCTAACGAATTCAGATTAAGTCGTCACGCCAGCTCATGCCAACATGACGAGTGAAATGTTTATGTTTGCGCCCAAGGTAGTCCGTCAAAGCGCCAGCCATTGTGAGAGTTGCGGTGATGAGTGTCATCAATATCCCCCTCAAATCCATGTGTGACGTTGTACACATCTTTCAAACCTGCTTTTTCTAACGTGTCGCCCGCATCGGTAGAACGACGACCAGAGCGGCAGATGAGAACCACAGGACGATTGACGCTGGCGGCCTTTCGCACCTGAGCTACAAACATCGGATTAATGTCCCAGTCTGGGCTATCCACCCAAGGAATATGGATAGAGCCGCTGGGATGACCAACGAACATGTACTCCATCTCGCTACGCACATCGACAAACACTGCTTCTGGATTGGCTTGCAGAAAATCGAAGGCTTCTTTTGGGGTGAGGTGTTGCATGGTTGCTCCTTACTGTTTAGTTTTGGATAGGCTGATTATAGCCCTCTGATGAGACATGGCGGCTATGCTCTCTGGGGTTCATAAATATCTGGAAGCTTACGTATCTCTAATCTCATATTGTATAAGTCCCCCAGCATCCAATTGGGGATAGCCGTGATGCTAGGCTGAAAAAATGCAGATTTTCTTACCTTACCCGATGCACTGATAAGGTTCATATTAGGCAGAATCTGTATGCACTGGTCTATAGCCATATTGGGTGAGATTGTGCGTGGCCTTGGGGAGAAGAATAGGTTTAGCGAAACACTGATTAATTCCGTAAACAATAATTCCATATACTTACCTTTGCCTTGGTTGATATTTTACTCATTTAGACTAGACTCCAAGGCTAAGTAAATATTTAGGATGACCGCCTGATTAGATTCGCCATGAATATGCATAAAACCAACAGTCATGACGCCAATTTCGCTTGGGTTCGCGAACCAGAATTCACCCCACCAGATGATAAAGATGGTGGCATGGCAACCTGTCTTTTGCACGAGTTCACCTCGCCGCGTGCAGGCGAGCTCAAGGTCTTGTTGGAGACATTCTTAGCAAGCATCATTGGTACAGTGCATGCAACGGCAGGCGTAGTGCGCTTACTCTCTCCCGATGGACGCACACTACAACTCATTGGCTCCGTGGGACTCTCCACCGAGTTACAGATTGAGGCAGAGAGTTTCGTTGAACTGAATTGCGAGATTAGCGATATCGATGTCCTAGGTCATGTCGTACATACATCCGACATCAGCGGTTGTAGTTGCCGACCGTGCTGTCCACACGCAAAGTGCAAATTCCAGAGTTTGGTAGCAGCTCCTTTGGATTTGCCTAGCGATTCTGAAACCGTATTAGGTGTATTAACCCTATTTTTTGATGTTCCTCGCTACACAGCTAGTTTGTTCATGAATGTCATCGCCGCGTTCGCTGAAACCATGGCAGCGACTATTCAGCACACACGCATCAACCGAGAGACCACTCGCATGGAACGGCTTGCCGCTCGCCAAGTGATTGCCAACGAGATACATGATTCGTTGGCACAGACCATGACCTATGCCCGCATGCGCGCAAGTTTATTGAAAGAAGCAATCCGTAGCGGCAACCAAGTGATAGCAAACAAATATGTACACGATTTGGACGAGGCATTGGAGATTGGTCAAAAGAGTGTACGTGAACTCATCGCCGATTTTCGTTGCGAAATGAATACCGAGGGATTATCAGTCGCGTTGAACGACCTCACGAAAGATTTCCAAGAACGCAACAACATCGTGTTGGAATATCACAATCTTCTAGCTGATCTTGAACTCCCTCTCGAATTTGAAATACAGGTGTACCACATCGTGCAAGAGGCTTTGACCAATATAGCGAGACACTCATGTGCGACACATGCACGGCTGTTTGTCGATGCCGATTATGGCTATTACGTCTTCACCATTGAAGATAACGGTGGTGGCGCTCACACCTTTGCGCCAATAGAAGGACACTATGGCATGATGATTATGCGTGAGCGCGCGCACCAGATTGGTGGCAAAATCAAAATCGAAAGTGCCCCTGGATTAGGCACGCAGGTACAATTATTTTTCCCCGAACCACCGCTGGACTGGAGAGCTTCGAATGAGTGATAAATTAAGGGTTGTATTGGTTGATGACCAGAGTCTGTGCAGACGCGGCTTGTGCGAATTGCTGGCGAATTGCTACGATTTCTCAGTCCTCGGCTCAACCGACAATATTGCTGAGCTACGAAAATTGCTCAACGAGAAGCCAGACCTATTCATCGTCGATCTTCGTATGAAACCATTAGACGGAATCTCCCTGATTCAGTTGTTGCGTAGCGAAGGTTTCACCACCCCTGCTGTGATGCTCACCATGAGTGATTCCGAGACGGATCTAACCAATGCTATTCGCGCTGGCGTTCGCGGATATCTTCTTAAAGACATGGCTCCAGACGACGTGGTGGATGCCATCCGTCGCGTTGCGGGAGGCGAATTGGTGGTCGCTCCTACCATGACTATGAAGATGATTGATATGTTGCGTGGAGAGCAACCTGACAAAGAACCCAAAAATTCGCTCAAATTACTCACTGATCGTGAGCGCGAGATTTTGCAGCTACTCTCACGCGGCGAGAGCAACAAAGCCATCGCTCAGACATTAAAAATCAGTTACGACACAGTTAAGCAACACGTCCGTCACATCCTGAATAAGCTCAATCTGTCTTCGCGCGTCAAAGCTGCCGTGCTTTTCACCAACGAGCAAGCTAAATCTCACGACGAACCTCCAAGCTGCTGACCCCCCCCAAGAGTGCTACAGAGCATCTCACCCGATATGGTTATAGACACCGTAGGGTGTGATTGCGCTTAATGCGCCTTCGATAAAAACCCGCGCATTAATGCGCGTTATGTGTGACGCAATCTAACTAGGGGAGAAACAAATGGTACATGTGGTAATTATGGGAGCTGGTATCGGAGGTCTGCCAGCCGCCTACGAAATGCGCGATAAGTTGGACAAAAAACACAAAGTCACCGTAGTCAATAATGGTGAGAATTTCCACTTCACCCCATCCAACCCGTGGGTCGCCGTCAAATGGCGTGATCGCAAACAAATTGAATTCCCAGTGCGGAGTTATTTGGAACGCAAAGGAATTGAATTCATTTCCACAGGTGTCAAGCGCGTCCACCCAGAGCAGAATGAATTGGAACTGAATGACGGTAAAAATCTGAAATACGATTATCTAGTCATCGCCACTGGCCCCAAACTGGCCTTTGATGAAGTTGAAGGATTGGGGCCACACGGCGGACATACCCACTCTATTTGTCACGTAGATCACGCGATGCAGTCCAATGCAGAATGGGAAAAATTCTGCGACGCGCCTGGCCCAATCGTGGTTGGCGCGGTGCAAGGCGCATCCTGCTTCGGGCCTGCATATGAATATGCCTTCATCATGGATACCGATCTGCGCAAACGCAAAATCCGCAGCAAGGTGCCCATGACTTTTGTCACTTCGGAACCCTACATCGGGCATTTAGGTCTCGGCGGGGTGGGCGATTCTAAAGGCATCATGGAATCAGCCATGCGTGACAAACACATCAAATGGATATGTAACGCCAAGGTCACCAAGGTGGAAGCGGGAAAAATGTTCGTCACCGAGCATGACGAAATGGGTCAAGAAAAGAAAAAACACGAACTGCCTTTCAGCTACAGCATGATGTTACCCGCCTTCAAGGGAATTGATGCTGTGTTTGGACTTGAAGGACTAGTGCAGGCGCGTGGTTTCGTAACCGTAGACAAGCATCAGCGCAACCAGAAATACAAAAATATTTTTGCGGTGGGCGTGTGCGTAGCTATCCCGCCAGTCGAAGCAACACCAGTTCCTGTCGGCACTCCCAAGACGGGTTTCATGATCGAATCCATGGTGACTGCAACCGTACACAATATCCACGCCGACTTAGTCGGAGAGCCTGCTGACAAGGAGGCGACTTGGAATGCCGTGTGCCTCGCTGATTTCGGCGATAGCGGTGTTGCTTTTGTCGCGATTCCACAGATACCGCCACGCAACGTGAACTGGTTCTCTGAAGGAAAATGGGTACACCTTGCTAAAATCGCATTCGAAAAATATTTCATACGCAAGATGAAGAAAGGTGGTTCCGAGCCTTTCTATGAAGGCAGCGTCATGAAGATGTTGGGGATTGATAAACTAAAATAAGTTTGCTTCGTTCAAAAAAGCCTCTACTCTGTGCGGGTAGAGGTTTTTTTATGAGTAGCAAATAATTGGAGAATACGATGCAACTTGATGACCGTAGCTTGGATACCCTGTTCCGTAATGCGCGAACTCATAGCGCTTGGCTGGACAAAACGATTGCTGATGACCTCCTCATCAAGCTCTACGATTTGATGAAATGGGGACCAACCAGTGCGAACTCTTCACCAGCACGGCTCGTATTCGTAAAAAGTATGAAAGCAAAGGAACGGTTGATTCCCACACTGATTCCCAGTAACGCCGAGAAAACTCTCACAGCACCGGTCACCGTCATCGTTGCACAAGATCACGCCTTCTATCAAAACCTACCCAGGCTATTTCCCCACACGGATGCGCGGGCGTGGTTTGTTGGCAATCAAGCTTTAATTGACACCACAGCCTTTCGCAATGCCTCATTACAAGGCGCCTATCTCATTCTGGCCGCACGTGCGCTCGGCCTTGATGCTGGACCGATGTCTGGTTTTGACAACGCGAAAGTAGATGCTGAATTTTTCAAAGGCACACAGATAAAATCTAATTTCTTGATCAATCTGGGCTACGGCGACAATAGCAAGCTACATCCACGAAATCCCAGACTGCATTTTGAAGAAGTGGCGTGCATCCTGTAATCCGAAAAATTACTACTCAAAGATGCACTTACACCTTTGGCATAAGCTGATCACTACGCAAACTGGATGCTAATAATTCGTCAGCTTGGTCTGGACTAATCGACCGCCCATCCATATCGGTCACCGATTGCTCATAATCGCACCACCCGCGCACACCTGTCCTAAGCGATACGACATTGATAAAACCCAATTTCTGCATCACTTCTGCCGCTAGCGCAGAACGTTTACCTGAACGACAGATAACGACGATAGGCTGATCTCGACTAGCCGCAAGTTGCGGCTGTGTTTCTTCATAATTCCACTCGCAGGATTGTTCAAGAATTCCGCGCGGCACATTAATCGATCCGGGGATATGTAGTCGCGAAAATTCAGTAGGCTCTCTAACGTCAATCAACAAAAGCTTCTCACCCGCATCTATCTTTCGAAGCAAATCCCACGGCAATAACTCGCGGACACGAACTAAAGCATCGTTTACTAAGTCATCATATTTTTTGGTCATTACTGCATACCTTAAAGCGAAAAAAGGACTCACATCTCTACAAGTCCTTTTCTTATTGGTGGGTCGTGCGGGGATCGAACCTGCGACAAACGGATTAAGAGCCAACCCAGAAATATTGAACTTATTTATTAATCAATGCCTTGCATCATCCGCAATGTATTCAAGGCAGTCACAAACAGCGATAAAGCACTTACTAAAACACTAAGACAGTTACGTTTTAGCTACGCATATTTCTATGCGGCAATAGCATCCGGAAGATGATGCAATACCATCAGGCTTTTCTCTGACACTGCGCACATAGCGTAAGGAATCCCATCCAAGTCAGAAAACTCAACCTCTGCCGTATCAGGCGCAAGCATCTCAACAACGGTTCCTACTTGCCCACGACGGAGATGCTTTTCTGGGATGTCACTTGTTAATGCAACTACTTCCAATGTCTTCATGAGCCACCTCGCAAAACGTAACAGCTAACCAAACGAGGAACATTCTCGCCAGCTTTAATTATCCAAGCACTTCTAACCTGCGCTTCACGACTACCCCAAGTGACCATGAAATCAAATGAGTAACGGCAACCGTATTTGTCGGCCCCAGTCATGGTGATTTCATCGTTTCTTACTGCTGCTGAAATCAAAATCTCCCGCAACCTACCTGCATCCTCAGAAGAAATTCCTAGAGCAGATAAGAAAACTCGCGCTTTATGCCGCCCTTCAGGGTGCACCGCAGACAAACAATAGTCACGCAGCTTTTCTATGTCAACTACAGCACGTGCACCATTTGGGAGTTTCATTCTTCGGCAATTCAAATATATTGATAATTAAGATGCTACCCCGAAGATCATCACGTAAGGGAAGCTAATGTGGTCGCTGACTAATTGGCCCCCGTTCATTTGAATTATATGACAATTCAAATGTGTGAAATTTTGCGTTGAGATAAATGCTGAATTTGGGACGAATTTTGGACATGGATAGTGGTAAATAGGGGTAAATCAGGTTAGATAAAATTAGATTATGAAATGAAAAAACCCACTAACTTATTGATTAGTGGGCTTTCTTATTGGTGGGTCGTGCGGGGATCGAACCTGCGACAAACGGATTAAGAGTCTCCCAAAGTGGGTATTTTAGGTTTATTGAAATTCTCTGAAGTTGTTTTAACCAGCTTCCATCTCATTGTTTTTGGTGGATTTATTTCCATCTTCCTGTTTTAATTCGCCAGCTGCAATTTGCAGTCACTTTAAGTTTTCGGTCTACTAATGGTCTACTAATTAATTTTAGTAGTCTGCTAAAACAGGAAATTCATGGCGCAAAAACTCACAAAATCTTTCGTCGATTCCGTCCCTCTCCAAGAGGTTGGTCAGACTTTTTTCCGCGATAGTGAACTGAAAGGGTTCGGCCTCAGGGTCGGCACTACTGGGAAGGTCTACATCGCCGAAGGCAAGATCAGTAATAAGGTCGTCCGCGTCACTATCGGGAAGCACGGTGTTTTCACTGCCGAACAAGCTCGGCTGCGTGCACGCGAATTATTGCTGATGATGGCGAAGGGCACGAATCCCAACGATATTAAAAAAGAATCGAAAGCTCGCGGCGTAACTCTTGAAGATGCCTTGACCGACTTTTTAGCTGCGCGAAAATCACTCAAGCCCCGCACGATTGCCGACTACAAAAGCACAATCGATTGTTACCTTTCCGATTGGAAATCAAAACCACTAGTCGAGATAAGCAAGGACATGGTTGCCAAGAAGCACACGAAGATTGGAGAGAGAAGCAAAGCCCAAGCAAATCTAGCGATGCGTTACTTGCGCGCGATATTCAACTTTGCAGCAGGTCAGTATGAAAACAGCAAAGGCGAACCCCTGATACCTGACAATCCGGTCAAGCGCCTTTCTCAAACTCGCGCATGGTATCGAATAGCTCGCCGCCAAACGGTTATCAAGGCACACGATCTCGCTTCATGGTATTCCGCTGTGATGAATATCAAAAATGATCTGAAGGGGAAAAATCGTGTGACTGTCCGCGACTATCTCCTGCTTGTAATTTTTACGGGACTACGAAAAGAAGAGGCTGCTTGCCTTACATGGTCGAATGTTGATCTCCGAGCAAAAACGTTAGTCGTACCCGACACCAAAAACCATCTGGATCACACCCTGCCCTTGTCCGACTATATCTTGGAAATGTTGACTCGTAGAAAACCTGATGCAGTGAATGAGTATGTATTTCCCGAAATAAATGGCGAAGGGAGAATTACAACCCCAACAAGGATAATGAATAAAGTCATGGAAGAATCCGGCGTCAGATTCACAATTCATGATTTACGGCGTACCTTTATCACCATTGCCGAGAGTCTGGATATTTCAGCTTACGCGCTGAAACGACTTCTCAATCATAAAATGAACAACGACATCACCGCTGGCTACATCATCAGCGATGTAGAACGGCTACGCCCCCCAATGCAGAAGATCACCGACCATCTGCTCAAGTGCATGGGTGTCATGCCCTCCGCCGAAATCATCGAATTGCTACCTAACCAAGCCCCCACAGACAACTTGACCTACTACGGCATTGCCGTATAATCAGCCATGCTAACTATTGCAGAAACCGAGATTTTCAGTCGCTACGTTACCGATTA
The DNA here is from genome assembly GCA_036170995.1 of Sideroxydans sp. Lineage (GTDB taxonomy): Bacteria > Pseudomonadota > Gammaproteobacteria > Burkholderiales > Gallionellaceae > Sideroxyarcus. The sequence goes on from JAVHQF010000292.1 coordinate 25,009, forward strand.
CTGGACTGAAGAAGAGCGCGGTGAATTCGCCGTATGGATTGCAGAACACTATGACGCTGGCGATGTGGTGCGCGGTTCTGGTGGTTGCCGCAAAGTACGATGGGCGCGCAAAGGAACAGGCAAGAGCGGCGGCGTTCGAGTGATCTACTACAACATGCTTGAAGATGGCACGATCTGGTTACTACTGATTTACGCAAAGAGCGAACACGAAAACATACCAGCCCACATCTTGAAAGCTGTGAAAGAGGAAATAAAATGAAAATGACAGAGAAAGAATTGCAACAGCGCGACGCGAAACGCGACCTCGGAGGCGAACTGCTAGAGTCAGTGCGCCAAATGAAGGCTGGACGTGCAGCAAAACTTTATAAGGTCGCCATCCCTCCAGTAGTTTCCGCCAGAATGAAATCGGGGTTGCCGCAATCATCCTTTGCCAAACTGCTTGGTGTTTCTGTTCGCACCCTGCAAGATTGGGAACAAGGTCGCCGCGAACCAAGCGGAGCAGCCAAGACACTTATCGCTATTGCCGAACGCAGACCCGAAGTGCTGCGGGAAGCGGCGGCGTAACCATTTACGAATCTATGCTGGAACGGAACAAGCCACAATTACTGAGTATTTGGGAAATAGCCGCCCGCCTACACGAGATCGACCCTGAAACAGCAACAGTTGAAACCCTCTCTGTCGAAGCAAAAGAAACACTACGCAATCTCATAATTGCTCAAGAGCATCACTTCAATATTTTCAATATCGATGGCGAACAACTCCTCCCGACATACATTCCAATCGTCAAGATAGTCAAAGAGAACCCTGTTGCCATGCGCCTTGCTCGCATGGGGAAAGACCGCAAATTCGACAAAGAATTTCTCGATGGGGTCTATATCGATAAAGAAGAGTATGAGTATTTGATGCTCATGCACAACGAACCGATTCCTGCTTTCTGGTTCAGCGCCAACGATATTGAGTACCACAACGAACAGCGGCTTTCGGCTCATGGGCAGCCCCCTAAGCAGAAGGTTGCCCCACCTTCAGAGAAACCCAAAAGCGAACGCCATACCAAAGCCGCACAAATTAAACATGCTCCAAAGAATCGCGTGATTGAACAATTCGTCTCCTTCTACAGAAATGGAAAGTTCGACAGCAAAGCACTGGCAGCAAGAAAGTTCATTGCAACACTGCCACCCGAAAGCCGACAGCTTTTCAGTGTGGAGCGTATAGACCGAACCTTGATTGACGCACTGACCAAGAACTTAAAATCAAAAACTCCTGCTTCAAAGAGCAACAAATAACCATTTTCACCAATTATATTGGCAGCCATATTTGCAGCCGTATATTCCTATATCCCCCACAAATATTGACTTGGTTGCATACGACGTACTTTTGCATCGCTGCCGTCGTAGCCACGCCTAGTTTGCCTACCGATACTGCCTCCATCATCAACTGCCAATGGAGGCAATCATGCAAGACAAACTACTCACCTCAAAAGAAGCTGCCCCACTCTTGGGCGTTAGCGTCGCCTTTCTGGAACGAGATCGCTGGGCAGGCGCACGCGTTCCCTTCATCAAGATAGGCTCCCGTGCAGTTCGCTATCGTTTAAGCGATCTGAACGCCTACATCGAGTCCTGCGTCAGACAATCCACCAGCCAAGCCTGAGGTGTGTCATGCACACGTCAGCGCACGATGCTTATGAATCGCCAGTATCAGTTGTTGATTCTGGAGAAGACATTCCATTCTCATTGGATTCGGCTTGCGACTATTTGCCAGAACAGATCCGCCCAGTAGATAGAAAATTCTCATGGAGATTAGCCAATCAAGCCGAATTCAAGGAATCGCATCACCTTCAACTCAAAATCCAATCATTCAAAGGTGGCGGATATGAGGGAACGGTTCGCTGGGTAGACTTGCAAAAGATCGCCGACATGCAAACCATGCCTCGGCGAATCGGCACGCGCACAGAGCCAGAAGAGCGCACAGAAGAGAGCCTAGAACGTTCCAGAACACGCGCTAAGCAAAAGGTGAGGTATCACACCAAGAATATTTCCGCGAACAGGCTGCTGACACTTACCAAACGCGAAACGCCAGAAACAGGATATTCAACCCTTGATGATTGGCAGCATGACTGGGCACGCTTCTGCCGAGTCTATAAGAAATACTTTCCCGAGCAGCCCTTCATGTTTGTCGCTGTGCCTGAGCAGCACAAAGACAGCGAACATTTTCATCTACACATCGCCACCTACTCCAAGCAAAAGATGCCTCTCGAAATCATGCGCCGTATCTGGTGGGATATATGCGGAGGTCGTGGCATGGGAAATATAGATATTCGATACATCCGCCAGCAAGGCCATCATGGAACAGATCGCATCGCACGCTACATATCGAAGTACATCTCCAAAGCATTCGACTCGATAGAGCGCTTCAACAAGAAACGTTATTGGGCTAGTGATCGAGACCTACCAGAAGCACGCCGCGTTTGGCTTCAGGCTAGATCAGTCAGTGATGCACTCAGCGAAGTTTTCAAACGCACAAACGGCTCGATTGATTTTGGACACAAAGGCGGTGGATTCTTTATCTTCCCCGATCAGTCTGGCTTCTGGTTCTCAGTGCATCCCGGTCAAGGTCTTCCGCCGCCCTTCTAGCATCAATCCACTCAAGCAATCACACCGCACAAAAAACCGATGCGGCGATAACGCTCGTCTATTCGTTGCGAATCAAAAACACTAACAAAGCAGCATAAAACTGCTTCTGGCTGGTTCAATAATGCGGAAGATTGCAGAAATTGAAGGGCGGAATCGCCCCGCCGCACGTACGCGCGCGAGCGCGGCGCCGGGGGGGGGGGGG
>JAVHQF010000292.1:27850-28327 GCA_036170995.1 Sideroxydans sp.
GCGCCGGCGGGCGAAGCCCGCCCTAGACTTGTTTAATGGACACTTAATAACCAAAACATAAGTTCAGCTAGCCCGAAACAGCATATCTAAAGGTCTAGTATTGGCTCAACAGCGGACGTAGAATCAGCGGAGGTTTGAATCGGACAACAGGCAATAACCGGCCATAAGCGGTCATTTAATAGTGTTCCCAACTTTAAGCGTTTCTCCCGCACGAGGGTTGTATAAAACCAAATGTGAGAACTCAAAATGATTAAATGGAATAGCGGACTATATGCGTTGATTTTGTTAGCACTTCCATTGATGACGAGTGCCCAAGAAACAATTCCTTTGTCTGTCGAACGAACACAATATCAATTACCCATATCCTCAGTTTCAGCGTTTCCTGGCTTCGCACAAGATTTTATCGGGAAGGTGCAGGCAAAAATTGGTGATTGGGAGACGCCCTTCATGGGTCTTTACCCAACTGGTGGTTTGGGA
>JAVHQF010000293.1:0-1580 GCA_036170995.1 Sideroxydans sp.
CAGTTGCCGAAGTTCGAGGAAGATTTGTTTCGAGTGCCGCGCGTGGTTGGCGATGATGGTGTGGAGAAGAACTTCTATCTCATCCCCACTGCCGAAGTGCCTGTCACCAACATGGTGCGCGACGAGATCGTGGCGTTGGAAAAACTGCCGATGAAATACGTCGCGCACACACCCTGTTTCCGCAGCGAAGCAGGTTCCTATGGCCGCGACACTCGCGGCATGATCCGCCAGCATCAGTTCGAGAAAGTGGAGCTGGTGCAGATGGTGCATCCAGAGAAATCCTACGAAGCGCTGGAAGGTCTACTCGGACATGCTGAGACCATCCTCAAAGCATTGGGCTTGCCATACCGTGTGGTGAAGCTGTGCACGGGCGACATGGGATTCTCTTCGGCTACCACCTACGACATCGAAGTGTGGTTGCCTGCGCAGAACACCTACCGCGAGATTTCTTCCTGTTCCAACTTTGAAGCGTTCCAAGCGCGCCGTATGCAAGCACGCTTCCGCAACGCGGCGGGCAAGCCAGAGTTGCTGCACACATTGAATGGTTCTGGATTGGCTGTTGGACGCACACTGGTTGCCGTGTTAGAAAACTACCAACAAGCAGATGGTAGTGTGCGCGTTCCTGAAGTACTGCGCCCATACATGGGTGGCATGGAAAAGCTTTCCAAGTAGGGGACGCGGATGAGCGTTGTCCATCTTCTAGGAATCGCTGGCGTTGCGGAGCACGAGACCGCGCCCGCCCGTCACTGGTCGCGCCGCCTAGAATGGCCGATGGTCGGCGTGGCGCTGTGGATTGTGCTGCAGTGGTATCTGGAAGAAACTGGCATATTGAGACAAGACATCGCCCGCATCGCCGACTGGCTGGTGTGGCTAGCTTTCCTGCTGGAGACCGTCGTCCTCACCGCACAGGTGCGCGACAAGCGCCGCTACCTGTTGGGTAACTGGCTCAATCTGCTCATCATCACCGCTGGTTTTCCCTATTTCTGGCAGTTTGCACCACTCATCGGCCTGCTGCGCAGCGTGCGGCTGGTGCTGGTGGTCGCGTTATTACTACGCATGTCGAAATCGGCGCGCAAGCTGTTGTCCCAACACCGCCTAGGTACTACGCTCATCGTTGCGTTGGTGACAGTTATGTTGTCTGGGCTAATCATCTCGCGCCTCGATCCAGACATTGGCACTTTTTCAGAAGGCATCTGGTGGGCATGGTCCACCATGACCACGGTGGGCTACGGCGATGTAGTGCCGCAAACCCCTGGCGCACGTATTTTTGCCGCGCTGGTGATGCTGTTCGGTGTGGTGCTGCTATCGCTGGTCACGGCCAATCTCGCCGCCTTCTTTATTGGTAGCGATGTGGAGAAGATTGAGACAGAGGAGAAGGAGTCCGACCGCCTACTAAAAGACATTGCCGCACGCCTTGAGCGTATCGAAAAGCAACTGCAAGACCAACAAAAACGCGCCCCTTAATTTGGTGGCAATACGCCCATCACCACCGTGACAGTCAATGTGCCACATAAGAAAGAAGGTGGCGAACACAAAAAGGGTTCATCTGGGTTTTGCGTGGGCGACTGAAGCGAGATAGG
>JAVHQF010000294.1:0-7548 GCA_036170995.1 Sideroxydans sp.
CAGTGTGGAGCCGCGACATCAACAAGGCGATCGGCGTGGCGCGCGCCTTGCGTGCGGGTACGGTGCACGTGAATCAGTATGACGAAGACGACATCACGGTGCCGTTTGGCGGCTACAAGCAAAGCGGCGTCGGGCGCGACAAATCGCTGCACGCGTTTGACAAATACACCGAGACCAAAACCACCTGGATTCGCATCGACAGCCCGGTGTGAGCGCTGCCGTGCGCTGGGGTGTTGGCGTCGTCAAGATCAATTCACCCTGTCCAGCTCTCGCACCGGCGTGATTCATATGCTGCCGCTGGCGAGGCACAAATTAGAACTGCTTTCCAATATTATTTTCATAGCTGCTTGCGCTTATCTGACAAGCGCTACAACCCAAAAACATCATGCATTTATACGACGCCAAAATCGCCCAACTCAAGGCCCAGGGCATGCATTCCATCCTGACGCAGTTTTGCGACTTGTACGGCGTGGCCAAAGGCAAGCTGGTGCCGCTGGACAACTTACAGGAATGGGTGGAGCAGGGCGCCGGGTTTGCCGGCCCGAGCATCTGGGGCACGGGCTTGGGGCGCTTTGGCGCGCGCAGCGAATACTACGCCCGGGTGCAGCTCGACAGCCTGCAGCCGCTGCCGTTCATGCCGGGTGTGGCGCATGCGGTGTGCGACGGTTACGCAGGCGGGCAGGCGCTGGATACCTGTTCCCGCCAGGTGCTTAAACGCCAACTGGAACGCATCGCGCAGCGTGGCTGGACGCTGTGGGTGGGCGTGGAGCCCGAATTTTTCTTGTTGCGTCAGGACGCGCAAGGGCGCTGGTCCGTGGCCGACGCGCAGGACCAGCTTGACAAGCCGTCGTATGACCTGCGCGCCATCCAGCGCAACTTTGCGTTTCTGGACGACATGCGCCAGACCCTGACCGCGCTGGGTTTTGATCTGCAACAAATGGACCACGAAGACGCGTGTGGTCAGTACGAGATCAACTACCGCTTTGACCATGCGCTGGTCGCAGCCGACCGCTACCTGCTGTTCAAGCTGGCCGCGCATGCGGTGGCCGAGCGCCATGGCAGCGTGTTCAGTTGCATGCCCAAGCCGCTGGCGCACGCGCCGGGCAGTGGCTTGCACTTTCACCTGAGCCTGACCGATGCGCAGGGGCGGGCGATCTTTACCGACGCTGCCGACGCGTTGCAACTCAGCAGCACGGGCTACGCGTTTTCCGCAGGCCTTTTGGCTCATGCCGACGCGCTGGCGGCGCTGTGTGCGCCCACGGTCAACAGCTACAAGCGCCTCGCACTCAGCCACAGTGCTTCTGGCACCACCTGGGCACCGGTGTGGAAGGCGCTGGGCGACAACAACCGCACCTGTTTGCTGCGTGCGGTGGCTGGGCGACTGGAATGGCGCCTGCCTGACCCGGCGTGCAATATTTACGCCGCATTGGCGGGCACGCTGGCCGCCGGGCTGAATGGCATTGACCGCGCTTTGCCTGCGCCCGAGGTGTGTGGGGAAGACCTGTACCAGCGCTACGTCCAAGGGTTGGCCATGCCGGAGCGCTTGCCGTCGAATCTGCAGGCGGCACTGCAGGCGCTGGCTGCAGACACGGCGCTGACGCAAGCGATAGGTGGTGGGTTTTGTGATGAGTTTTTGGCGCTCAAAACGCAGGAGTGGCACGACTACGCGCAAACAGTGAGCGACTGGGAATTGCAGCGCTATGCCCAAGCCTTCTGATTTTTACCATTCAAAAATCGTTTTTCTTGATATGAAATTCCATGCAGCTGTGGTTGTTGAGAATTTCTTATGATAAAAAAGTAATTTTTGCATGGCGATAAAGTGTTTTTAACTCATTGATTTAAAACGGTTAAAAAAATGTCTTGTATAAGACATAAGATTAAATTTATGTCTTATACAAGACATAGAATCAACGCCAAGCCACCCCGCTTGACATTGCCAACCGGGTGAACCGTTTTTCAATCAACCAGGAGTGATTCCATGCCTCAAGCCTTCACTGAACAACTCAGCCGTGAACAACAAATTGCGGCCCTCGAAAAAGACTGGGCCACCAACCCGCGCTGGAAAGGCATCAAGCGTGGTTACAGCGCTGCCGACGTGGTGCGTCTGCGTGGCTCCTTCCCCATTGAGCACACGCTGGCGCGCCGCGGTGCTGAAAAGCTGTGGGATCTGCTGCACAACACAGACTACGTGAACTGCCTGGGTGCGTTGACCGGTGGCCAGGCCATGCAGCAAGTCAAGGCGGGTGTGAAGGCGATTTATCTGTCGGGCTGGCAAGTGGCGGCGGACGGCAACACGTCGATGTCGATGTACCCCGACCAGTCTCTGTACGCCGTGGATTCGGTGCCGACCATGGTTGAGCGCATCAACAACGCCTTCCGCCGCGCCGACGAAATCCAGCATTCCAAAGGCATTGACGCTGGCGACAAGGGTTACACCGACATGTTCGCCCCGATCGTGGCCGACGCTGAAGCCGGTTTTGGTGGTGTGCTGAACGCGTTTGAACTGATGAAAAACATGATCCGCGCCGGTGCCGCCGGTGTGCACTGGGAAGACCAGTTGGCTTCCGTCAAGAAGTGCGGCCACATGGGTGGCAAGGTGCTGGTGCCCACGGCCGAAGCCATTCAAAAGCTTGTCGCTGCCCGCATGGCCGCTGACGTGTGCGGCGTGCCTACGCTGGTGATTGCGCGTACCGACGCCGAAGCCGCTGACTTGCTGACCAGCGACTACGACGCCAACGACAAACCGTTCCTGACCGGTGAGCGCACGGGTGAAGGCTTCTACCGCTCAAACAAGGGTCTGGACCAGGCCATCAGCCGCGCTGTGGCCTACGCCGATTACGCCGACCTGGTGTGGTGCGAAACCGGCACGCCCGATCTGGAATTTGCGCGCAAGTTTGCCGAAGGCGTGCACGCCAAACACCCGGGCAAGTTGATGGCTTACAACTGCAGTCCGTCGTTCAACTGGAAGAAAAACCTCGACGATGCCACCATCGCCAAGTTCCAGAAAGAGCTGGGCGCCATGGGTTACAAGTACCAGTTCATCACGCTGGCGGGCATCCACTCGATGTGGTTCAACATGTTTGACCTGGCGCAAGACTACGTCAAACGCGGCATGACCGCCTACATTGAACGGGTGCAAGAGCCTGAATTTGCAGCGCGTGAGCGTGGTTACACCTTTGTGTCGCACCAGCAAGAGGTGGGCACGGGTTACTTTGACGACGTCACTACCGCCATCCAGGGTGGCAAGTCCAGCGTGACCGCGCTGACCGGTTCCACCGAGGAAGCACAGTTTCACTAAGACTAAGGGCTTGTTCATGAATGAACTGTGCATTTGGATGTCGGAGTGGGGTGCAATGCTAGGCGCAAAGTGTGCCGTGCAGCACTGTTGCACAAGCGATTTGCCACAACGCAGTGCGCCCAAATCTGGCGGATCCAATGGATGGAATATTAGTCTGAACAAGCCCTAATCAGGTTTCGAGGAGAGTTCAAGGCTGGTGTACCTGGAACTGTTTTACCTCGGCCGACTTTGAGATGGTGCGTACATCCAGCCCCAGGGCCTGGGACGGTCTGGATCAAGGTCAGGCTTTGGCGGCCCAGGTGGTCATGTATCTTGCAATAGGTTTCATAGCTGAGCATGGCGGCGCTCCTGGTCAAGGAGTTGGGCCAGACTGATCGCGCCGGTATGGGGTCGCACGTTGGATAGGAGCGCAGGTTGTTTTGACTCAAAGGGCTGCGCTGCTGGGGCTGACCTGGGCACTGGTTGCGCGCAGCAAGCACGGGCAAGCCTGCTTGGCCCAGTACGGCCGCATCAAGCTCATCGACAACAACAGCCGCTTCCTGATCCTGCCCGATTGGCACCAACCCAACGTGGGTTCACGCGTGCTCGCCCTGATGCAGCGGCGCGTGGCAGTAGATTGGCAAGCCCGCTTTGGCCACCCGGTACTGCTTCTGGAAACCTTTGTTGACCCCAGTCGCTTTCATGGCGGGGTCTCGCGCGCCTCGAACTGGACAGAGCTTGGCTTGACGCAAGTCTATCGGCGCACACGCACGGGCTACAGCGCTGCAACACAACACGCCCAAATGGGTCTTTGTTTACCCCTTCGGGCTTGTTCATGAACAAGCCCTTATGTCACAACCCCCAGGTGCGGTTAACCCAAGCTGATCGCGCAACCCTTAACCTCACAGGAAAGCCCAACATCATGTTCACATCTGACCAAATGTACTGCCTGCCCCACTTGTTCAACGCTATCGCCGACCCCAGAGCACGTGACGAGCGACGCCACCGTTTATCAACGGTGCTGAGCTTTGCCGCTGCGGCCACACGGTGTGTGCTGGCATGGCGGCAGTCGGGTTTGCCACAGAGAACCGGGCCCGAAGAAAATGCACGTTCATTCCGGCTGAAATCCGGCCGTTTCGGGTCGGTGGTCACAGTAAACTCCATTGGCCCGTGTCAACCTATTTACAACCAGTTCGTTAAGATTAACAATGGCCGCAATTCTTTTTTTGGACACTCAGTGTTTTGCTATGTTGAAAAATCGTAAAGCTGAATTCAATTTGCCGAATTCAAAGTTCATTTCAGCCGCCGCGCTGGCAGTGATGGCAGCCTGCGTGCAAGCAGAGTCCAACGACGGGTTTTTCTCGAGTGGTGTGACCTCGCAAGAAGATCGCGCCGCTTCCGCCAGAGAAACTGAAGCCAAAACCAGCATGGCACGGGTCAGTGCCGCACCCAAAACGCCGGCCATTAAAACCATTACCAACTTTAGTCAGGCGTTGCGCTGCATGGATGAGTTGTTCATGGCCAATGGCAAGCAAGGCATTGTGATCACGTCGGCGGGTATTCCAGACGGCACCGGTAAAGCCCGTGCCGGGGACAAAGAAATGATGATCTCGGCCATTTCAAAGATGACACTCAAGAGCAATGCGTTCGAGTTCATTGATTTGACCAATGGTGGCTCAGGCGAAGGAGACCTGGCCAAGCTGTTTGAACTCAAAGGTGGCGGCGCCACCAAAATCCCCGATTACTACATCCGCGGTGCCGTGACGCAACTTGACGATAACGCGGTGCGTGAAACCAAGGGTGCTGGTTTGGCCTTGCCATTTCTGGATTTGGGCTATTCCAAGGACCAAGCCTTTGATTTGATCAGCATGGACATGAGCGTGGGCGACGCAGCGTCCAGGCGCATACTGCCAGAAACCACCACCTCCAATACCATGATCATCACCAAGTCCGGGCGCTCTGGCGAGGCTGGTGGCAAGGTGATAAAAATGGGTTTGAGTTTTAACAAAGACATCAGTCGCAGCGAGGGGATGGGGGCCACGTATCGAACCCTGATTGAGCTCGGTCTGATTGAAACACTGGGTAAATTTACCCGGGTTCCCTACTGGAAATGTCTCGACATCGAATCGACCAACCCCGAGCTGATGGATCAAGTACGCGAATGGTACGACGTGGCCTCTGACAAGGAGCGCATTTTGTTTGTGCAGCGCAAGCTGGCCGGCATGGGGCGCTTCAAGGGGGCTTTGGATGGTCAAATTTCCGACCAATTAAAGACCGCTATTGGTGAATACCAGGCCGCAGCCGGGCTAATTGCCGATAGCCGAATCAACTTTGATCTGTACTTCAGCCTGAAAGATGACATTCAGAACGCCTTGGCTGCGGTTCCTGCGGCACCCGCCGTGCCGGTTCCGGCATTGGTCAAACCGACCGCGCACCCAGTTGCCACAGTTCAAACACCTGCACCGGCTGTGGTGGTGGCCGCTCCGGTCACACCAGTGGCGCAGGCTGTTAAAGATATTGTGCCGTTCAAATTAACGCTCAACAGTGACCGGGGTGCCAACCCCAGCTATAAGGTTGGCGAGTTCCTGAATTTGACAATGTCTGTCAATCAACTTGGTTTTGCATCATGTTTTTATGAAGATACCGGGAAAGTCAGTGCACGCATATTTCCTAATCGTTTTTATCGCGACTCCATGCTGAAAGGCCATTTTCAGTTGCCTCTGCCAACCGGTGGTTTCAAAATTAAATTTGACCGCCCAGGCCGCGAGCGCGTTGCCTGCTTGGCTTCAGATCAGGAATTGGTAGTTCCCAGTAATTTTTCTGGCATTAGTGATTTAAGCCCATTGCCAGTTAAGTCCTTGAATGAGGTGATTGAACTCTTTAAAAAATTCAATCCGAATATGTCAGTCAATTTTGCCGAAATCACGGTGCGCTAAAGGAACTAAAGTTAACAGACGTTATCCCGTATTGCCATGAAATTTTCATCATGAAATACTTGAAATTAGCAGTAACGTATGTCATTCTGTTGCTGACAGGGGTTGCCAGTGCCGGTGAAATTTTTATTTCCCCAGGTCCTGATTCACAGAGCAAGAGTAGTGCTGACAATGCCACTGAAAACCGTATCAAAGCGCAGTCCTACACTCATCCTGAGGTGCAGACACCCTCAACCATTATTGTGGTTCCACCTGAAGAGGGTTTGCTGACGCCACCCAGTTTAGGGCGGCCGCCGGACAATCGCAGTAAAGCCCGAAACTTTATCAAGGATGCCCGCAACAACACAACCGAGCCCACGGTCATCTTGCTTGACACTGCGCCTAAAGGTGGTGAACCGGCGGCGCGTGTTAACCTGGAGAAAAACCTCAACAAAGCCCGTGGCTACGCTGACGACGGTAGCACTACTGGCGTCAAGCCTGGCACTTATGTGCGTTACGGAACAGCCGTTGGCGTGGTCGCTGCGGATGGTGTCATTGTGTTTTCTTGCGAGCAAATTTCTAATACCGCCGGTCGTATTGGTGATGATTCACAATCTGGTAATTCATTTACGCTTAGCGTCAACAACAAATTACATCCAGCACGGTGCAAGTAGGTTTTATCGACTCAAGCTCTGGCCATCATGATGCGTAACTCAGTATTTTTTAGACTGCACCTGACCAAGACTGAAATCTGGCTGGTAGGATTGCTGTTGATCGCTGGAGTGGCTTCAGCGCAGATTTCTATTAGTGTGCCGGGTACCAATATACAGATTGGTCAACAGACCATGAATGAGGCCAACAACAGCAGTGGCGTGCTTGCTCCAGATGCAGAAATTGAAGGTGTTACCATCATTAATCAAAAAGTTTTTATTGATGGCAACGAAGTACCAAAAAATGTGACTGTTTTTACATCGAAAAAAACAAAAAAAACTTATGTTATTCAGCGTGATAAAAATAACAATGTAAGTGTTTCAGAGAAATAGTAAACAACAAAAGATGATTCAAATGTTTTTATCTATTAAAAATTTATTTTTGCTTGTCAAAAAGTTTTTTGTAATATTTTTATTGGTGCCCCAGTTAGCATGGTGTGCCCAGTTTCTATCGGGTGATTATCAAACTATTTTAGATTACAAAGCAGATAACTTGACAATCTGGAATTATGAAGCAAAGTCAAAAATTTATATTTTTGACTTTGTCGGCCTGACTACTCAAGGACGCACCTTTAATCGAGCTACCCAATACAACGAACAAGTACAGCAAAATAACGGCTATCCGCGTGTCATGAATAATGATGAATTC
>JAVHQF010000295.1:0-1573 GCA_036170995.1 Sideroxydans sp.
CGGGTGTTCCGCCTGCGATTGTATTCTTCGGAGCGGATGATAAGCTTGGGTCGTGCGTCAATGATTTCAAGGCGAAGCTGGAGAAGGCGGGCGTTCGCTGCGAGGTGAAGATTTACGATGGACAGAATCACGGTTTTTTCAACCATGGCAGGTTCGACAACAATTATTACCTGAATTTTGCACCACTATGCTGATTTTCGATGGCTGAATCAAACTTTTGCCTCACTTTTTATTGCAACTTGCCACCACCTTTTCTCCGTGCATGATTTTTCTTGCACGGCATGAGCTTATGTTGCAACGCGTTACGCTGCCGCCTTGCGACGCCGATCCAGATAGCCAAGGAAGTCCATAAGTCCTGCGGCTCGCTGATCATGGGCGGAATAGAGAACCTCGTCTCGGTTGCCGTGAGACCTGATCTTTGCCGCCACAAAGAGCATCTTCAGGCGGGCGATGCGCAATGTGTGATCCGGCATCGTGAGCTGTTGGGGCGTTGCTACATTTTCACCCGCTTCCTTCTGCCGCTTGGCATGGCCCGCCAAAAGCTTCATCCAACGCCACAGATTGTAGGCGAGCATCACGATCTGAAAATAGGCATGATGCGCTTGGAAATGCTTGGAAGGAATCGCCAGCACTCCTTCGCGTTGAGCTTCCCCGATCAGATTTTCTACACTTGCCCGCTGATCGTAGTCTTCGATAACCCGATGAGGTTTTCCTTTTTCGCAGGTCACAAACACTCGATACATATAATTCTCAGATTCCAGTAGCTTCAACTGCCGATCTCCTCTCTGATCTTCGCGGATGCGCATGACGACGAACCGGCATGGTTGCTCCCAACCCATTGGCTGATACATACACTCATTGTATTCGTAATCACCATGCCGGTACCAGCCGCGCTTGAGAAACGGTGGAGCACAGCGCTTGTTGCCAAAAGTGAAGAGAAAACCCTCGTCCAGACAGGCTTTTATGCTGTCCCAGCCGATGAATTCACCGTCTCCTCGTATATGCACTTCCCGTACGCATTCCGGCAACTGCTTTCGAAACTGCCGAATCTGGCGCTCGACTTCCTCGTTGCTGATCGTCTCGCCGCGCCGTTGTGTGCCACAAAGATATTCCCGGGTCTCTTCCAGAAAACACAGTACTGGCCGCAGTCCTTTCTTGCCGCGATGCTTTGTGTTGTGTCCCTTGCGTGCCCCTTCAATGTCCCCGTACACCGTGGCCACCGTAGTGTCAATATTCACAGTCACCCGCCGCGGCATATACTCGCACAACGACCACACTTTCGTTCGTAACACCGCTCCCAGTCTCAGGAGCGCCGCGGACTGCACAATCCCCAATGATGTCAAGTATCGCCAGAACGTGCTCACCGCAGGCAACACCGCCACACGCAGTACCCCGCACACCATCGCATCGGTCCGAACGTATGTAAAATGTCCCAGCCGTTGAAATCCGATAAACAGCAACATCAACATTCCCAGCACCATGCGGTAGCCACCCAGCTTTGCCTCCCGCTTCGGATGAACATATTGCTCTTTAAACGCTTTCTCGAAGCCGATCAGATCCAGAAACTTCACCA
>JAVHQF010000296.1:0-1567 GCA_036170995.1 Sideroxydans sp.
TTTGTTCTGTTTTATCTGCGAAACATTAGCATTTGCAGTTACCTCCCTTGCTGATTGCGCCCGAGCTTTCCAGAGATACGAACCTCCTGTCAATAAAGCGGTTAGCAATATAAAAGGAATCCAACGGAATGGCGGATCGGGAGGAAGCTTTGAGGATTCCCGCAAAAGATGATTAGACTTTCCCCCGCGAAATTCTTTTGGGTTGTAAGTGGCATCAAAAATCTTGCGATTTCTTTCTCGCATGTAGTCGCGGTCATCAATTCCCATGACCACCTCCAACAGTCATTGCCCGGACCGGCCTCACTTAAACGCATCCTGCATATCTTCCAGCACCAGATTCACATTGGTTCGATCCGTATAACCCGCAGGGATGTCGTACAGGCGGGATAGCTTCAAGGCGCAGCCGGTGAGCGCATGATTGACATACCCTGTGATGAACAGGATGTAACTGCTGTTCTTGACCGCCTCTTCGTCAACGGACTTAACGTCTGCTGAATAGAATATGCAGTTGGGCAGTTTCTTCCTGAGTTTGTAGGTGAGGTTGTCGTGCCCACCCACTACTATCCCGCGCTTCTCCTTCAATTGTTCATACGTGAGGGATAAAGATGTTTCGACTACCTCGGCTTCCTGGTCATTGCTCGATAGCACCGTGCGCAGCAACTCCCCTACCCGCTTCAATTCGGCATTTTTCACTTCCAACTCTTTTGCCAATTGCGCGTTGGTTTTCTGGAGCGCTAACAACGTCTGATTTGAGCTGGATGCTGGAAGTGCGACGGCCGCCCCACCCTTACTGCGCGCGTCACGCATTTTAATGACCTGATCACCGTGCGCTTTCAACTGAGTGCGTAACTGTTCGATTTCTTTGCTCGCTCTCTTTTTGTTCCGGTGCGCCTCTTTCAGTTCCTGATCTTTTGCGATCCGTGCATCCTCTGCTGCTTTCGCACCGTCCCAAATAACTTGATTGGCTACTCCCCCGGCATTCATAAACGCCAACCGTTGTTCGGCATTCATACGGGCGAGCATGGCCGCCACATCAGCGAATTCCTCCCATACCGCCGATTTGCTTACTGCTTCACCAGCGTATTTGAAATTCTTCTCATAGTGGTCTTGCGTCTCAAGTGATTCTTTGCGTAGTGCTTCGTCATCGCTAAATTTAATTTGCGGGCGATTCTGGTCAAAATTTATCCATAGCCAAATGGACGACATTTCATAAATCATCACCAAGGCATATTGCAACGCCATTAACACTTGGGTTTGTACCTGTTGATTCTGACTGAGTGCCTTTGCAACATCATCTGCCACCCACGTTTCCATGTCATCCAGCTTCTCGACTTCTTTAGCCAAAAGACCGATGAATGTTTTCGTGTTTTGAGCGACAAACTGTGTCAGCTTTTGATGGTTTTGTGTGACGATTATTTCATCACACACATAAGCCAAGTCATCATCCTCGCGAATGGTCGCTTCTGCCCACGCTATTGCCTCTTTAGGGATAATGACCTTCATTCTCTCCGCGAGCTTAATTCTGGCATTCACAAAGCTTTTTAGCGGTTCATGGGTGGCCAATGGC
>JAVHQF010000297.1:0-1564 GCA_036170995.1 Sideroxydans sp.
TGATGCTGAGCCAAGGCCAGCCCTTTTACCGCGACCAACACATCATCCTCAATCACTAAAGTAGTACGCATTGCGATGCTCCTTAGGTAAAAACATCAATCATCATGCATCAATAATAGCGCAAGACCACGCTTGAACCTAACGCAACCCTTGCGCAAGCGGCACGCAACAAAAAGCCCCGCATTGCGGGGCTTTTTGAATAGCGCGAACAAAATTTTATTGACTTTTAACTTACCAGATTCTCAATAATTACGCACCATTACAAATTTTGACGGTAATAAATTTTTGCGATACCGTCGTCATACAGTCCCACGCACCTGTTATTGCGTTACGCGTTAAGGTGATGGTTTTGCCCGACACCTCGGCTGGACCATTCTTCACAACACCTTGTAAAGTAGTCGCGGTTACGGACAAATTCATGTGGGTATTGTTAGTTGGAATACCAATTCCACCATTTAACAAATCATTACCCACCTGTGGCACTAAGCCAGCGTTGAGTGCCGCTTCAAAACCCAATTTTGCACTGGCAACCTCAGATAACGCCATCGTAAATTTAGTTTTGACAATGTAATGTTGATAAGCGGGAATCGCTACCGCTGCCAAAATAGCAATAATGGCAACCACAATCATCAACTCAATTAAAGTAAAACCAAGTTGCTTAATCATGCTATCACCCCCTCATTAAGTGCTTTTTATCTAAATGCTGAGTCACCCTCAGCCCTTAGATAAAAAGGCATCCGAAGATACCTTTTTATGATATTTATTCAGTCAAATGTTGACTAAATTACTGACCTGCACAAATACCTGTAGCACCAATGAACTTCTGCAATGCACCAGCTTTACAAGTCCACGAACCATCCGCAGCGCGTGTCCATGTAATAAGTGTGCCAGCCACCGTTCCAGGGCCACCAGCTACAGTGCAAGTCAAAGAGCCTGTTGCGCCAACACCTGCCGCACCAGCAGTATAAGTCAAGCCATTGGTACAGTTTGCTGTCGGATTAGCAGCCAGTGCGATACCAACGGGAAAGTTGGTGGCTGCTGTAGCGGCAAAGCCTAGTTCTGGCACTAAACCATCATTCAGTGCTGAATCATAGTTTTGTTTTGCAGCTGCGATTTCAGAGTTAGCAGCACCCCATTTAGCTTTAGCCACATAGTCTTGGTAAGCAGGAATCGCAACAGCAGCCAAAATACCGATAATCGCAACAACGATCATCAATTCGATCAAGGTAAAACCTTTTTGAATGTTCTTCATGTAAAGCTCCTAAATAATTAAGTTTCGATTAACCCATCCGCTTGTGACGTTTGGATTAACACAGCGTTGCTGTGTCGCCAACCTATAAGCAATCGGCGTGCCAAAGTTTTATCTTTTTGAATTTAATCACTAAATTTATCTAGGCAGGTTAAGCAGCGCGGCGCATCAGCAAACCCGCGCCACAATACTGACGGTTTTTGTCACTACTGGGCGCAGATTTATTTGAAGGTCAGCGGTTCTTACAATTAAGAGACGGTAGGTCAGCGGTTCTTACAATTAAGAGACGGTAAGGAGAAGCCCAATTGGGTCGCG
>JAVHQF010000298.1:0-1558 GCA_036170995.1 Sideroxydans sp.
TTTTTTTCGGCTCAGATTACCAGCAGCACCAAAGAAGGTGAGGGTGCAGGGGTCTATTGTTTTCATAAGTGCTTCCTTTGAGTTGATTCAGACTTGCGCAGCAGGCGTCCCATCGTGCGCAATAATCTTTAATTACGATCCCTCGCTTGCCATCCCTCTGTATGTTTGAGCTTTGCTGCCCGCAATGCTGCAATCAGTTTTTTTGATTTTGCATGGAAATCCAGCGGGTGCGATTGCGCCAGTTGATTGACAAGTTTCTTAACGTTGGCTGACGACAAAAGATAATTTTCATTTTTGAAAGCCAGCACGATTTTGTTGGGGCTGTCGTCTGAATTCACCACCACGTATTGCCCCTCAAAGCTGAGTGCAATACGTGCCAGCAAGGCTTGGTAAAGGTCATCGCTTCCCCACAAATTAGCCACCATGATGCCGCTGTCTGGCAAGGCGGCGTAGCACGCATCGTAAAAACGTTGACTACTTAACGTCTCTGGCAAGCCTGCCGCATCGAAGCCATCCACCATCAATACATCATACTCTGTACGCTGCTCTTGCACGAACGCCGCGCCGTCTCCCAACAACACTTTGAAGCGTGCATCGTCGGCGGGGATGGCAAATTCATTGCGCAAAGCGATGACATCAGGATTGATCTCGACAATGCAAATTTCCGTTTGCGGCAAATAGCGATAACAATACTTGGCGAGTGAGCCCCCTCCCAAGCCAATCATCGCGATGCGTTGGGGAGCAGGCTCGAACAACAAAAAACTCATCATGGCGCGCGTATAGCTGAACACCAGTTGCTCGGGATCATCAATATTCATTTCGCTTTGCAAGCTTCTAGCATCGAATTGCAAAGACAACTTTCCGTCGCGCTCGATCAGATAGGGTTTTCCAGGGGTCGCACTGGGTTGTTGATTGGCCGATAGCGCAATCAACTCTCCCAATTTCTGGCGCATTGTGCCTACGATACCCTTCATTTTCTACTTTGCTTGCTTGGCTGAGATGGCTGTCAGAATGCCTTGCAAAATGGCAGTGGGCGTGGGCGGACATCCCGTCACCGCTACATCCACTGGAATGACGTTGGACACCTTGCCACAGCTGGCGTAGTTCTCAGCAGCGTTCACAGCACCCGCACAAAAGATGCCCCCATCGCAGGCGCAATCGCCAATGGCGACCACCAGCTTGGGATCGGGCGTGGCATCGTAAGTGCGTTTCAGTGCCACTTCCATGTGGCGCGACACAGGGCCTGTGACTAACAGCAAATCCGCATGGCGCGGGCTGGCGACGAATTTGATGCCAAGCCCCTCAATGTTGTAATACGCGTTGTTGACTGCGTTGATTTCCAATTCACAGCCATTGCACGAACCTGCATCCACCATACGAATGGCCAGTGCGCCACCGAACACATCCAGTATGTCGCGCTGCAAACGTTGCTCGATCAGGCGCATCGCCTCATCGGCTTGCGGATAGGCTTCCGTCTTGATACCTGTCTTTACAATTTGTTTAAGCAGTTGATACATCAGAGGTCCACTCCCGCATAACTCAAATTGAACGATTTATT
>JAVHQF010000299.1:0-1551 GCA_036170995.1 Sideroxydans sp.
GTTTGATGAGGGAGGGCAGGTGAAAGCCTGTTCTCTACTCTACCCTATTATTAGGAGTCTTGGCCCACGAAGGGATGACCAAAACCTTTTTTGAGAGCCACTCTTTTCCCGTGGAGTCACTGACTTGAGCAAGAACTTCTTGCCACTCGTGAGCGTAAACTTCCATACCCTCCTGATCTACAGGAAAAACTGCTGGTGGATCGCCCTCAGATAGTTTTTGTCCATTCAACCCAGCACGAATTAAGAAGTGGGAAAGCTCTCCGCCTTTTGGAAGTCGTAGAGCCACATGCGACATGAAAATGGCGCGACGGCCAGTATTGGTAACGGTGATACACCCAACCCGTTTGTCGTCAGGTTCGCCGGAAATTGCCATATCCCATTGCAGTCGGACAACAAGTTTTCCACGGTCGCGCAAGTAATTGAAAACGCCAATGGCTGTTCCGATTAAGCCAAATATTAACCCAAGCAAGGCTGTGAATTCGGAAAGTGTCATGTGGGTTATCAGTTGCATGGTGCGCCGAAATGCGCACATTGGCCATCACCAGTAACATGCAAACACGTTTGGTATGCGCCAGCCGAGCGATTGAACATGCACTGCCCCGATTCACTGGATGGCGCGCCATAGGCTGCGCATCGGCCATCTGCGGTAACGTGATTGCACTCTTGGTTGGCGTTGGTTTCTGGGTTGTACATTCCTTGCCCGGAGTTACCGCAAGCAGCGCCATAGTGTGCGCACTGTCCACCTGCGGTTAGGCTGTAGCACAACTGATAGCCGCCTGTAGATGGATTGTATAGGCAGGGTGTT
Source organism: Sideroxydans sp. (assembly GCA_036170995.1). Taxonomy (GTDB): domain Bacteria; phylum Pseudomonadota; class Gammaproteobacteria; order Burkholderiales; family Gallionellaceae; genus Sideroxyarcus. The sequence continues at coordinate 806 of JAVHQF010000299.1, forward strand.
CCAGCTTGTGTCGTCCCCGCAAAGCACATGATGATGAGAGTAAAGAAAATTCGTGAGTACATTTGAGACTCCTAACGTGGAGCTAAGGGGCTGCGCGCTTTTGCGCAGTCCCGCTTGAGCGTAGGGTTAGAGGTTGCGGGTGCTCGGCTCATGCTTCCAGCTCACTTTGCACCTGACGGATTAGTGACATAGCCTCACGGCAGAATGCAAGTGCAGGGGTTCCATCACCCTTCATATTTCCGAACTGAAAATCTTCAGGCAGAGATGATCCGGCGGCCATGATCGCTAGGGGATGGTGGTGCGTGTTTGCGCGCCTTAGCTCATATAGGGTTTTCGTAACAGGGTGTTTCCCCGCCGTATTCACGCGGGACGGTCGCTTTGTTTCTCGCACAACCGCAACATAGTTACGAAGAATTTCCAAGGCTTCAAGGTCTTCAATCGACTCACCAGTATCCGGCGCAGTAAATGCAAAGTGGGCGTGAAGAGCACTCATTTCAAAGAAGCTGTATGCAGCACCAAAGAAGGCACTTATCAACCAACGGAAATGCGTTCTATCCGTCTCGACGGAGGCCAACCCAAGAAAATATTCGCACTCGGCAATTTTGTTCGATGGGTCTTCAATCGCCTCCATGTCAAAGCGAGTAAAAAAATCGTTTAAATCAAATTCCACATCGGACATGGGATAGCAACCTCTAACGTAATGTATACACCGATTTCGGTGTATATCCTGTGCTGCAAAAGCGTAG
>JAVHQF010000300.1:0-1549 GCA_036170995.1 Sideroxydans sp.
CCTTGCTTCGCGTCACCAAGTTAATGCGGTGGATGTGGAGTTCTCGGGCCAGCTCGCCGTCGATGACGGCCATTGCTTGGCTGACAGGGTTCTTGGGTATGGATGCCATGTGCGTTTAGTCCTGAATTATCCTATCCATGTCCCAATTCCTTGTGCGGGCCAAGGTCGTACGCGACCCAATGGCCACCTCCCTCTGGCTTTAGATGTGCCCTGAAGCCATCGTCTACTCGCACCGAATAAGCATTCTTGACTGACTTGTCCAAAGGCCATGGTTTGAAATTGAGGCCATGGCTTAGTCGGTTTTCGATCAACTTTTCCTTGGTTTTCTCCCAACGCTCTTTCAGGTTCTGGTACTTCTTCGTGAGCCGTTTCAGCACTTCATCCCCATCCGCTATGGACATAACAGGCGGCAAGACCAAAGAAGGCGGAAGCCAAGTCTGCAAATTGGCGGGGATCACGAAGTACTCTGGACATAACGATGCGCGGAGAAGTCCTTGTGGTGTTGCCTCGACCCAGTGTGCAAGGTCGGTTCTGGCTGCATGGGGCTGTTTGTCCAAATCCACAACATTGGCAGCCCATTCAGCTGCCAGCTCCAGCCGTGGTTCATCAAATCTGGCGTAAGCGTCCGGTTGAAGTTTCATGAAATCGAATGCGAACTCACGGATACCAACGCTTGCTCGATTAGCCCAATCCCAAACCTGCCTGTTGGCCAGAGCTTCTTCGACAAATGCTTCCGCGTTTCCACGGAACAGTCTTCGTGATGGGCCGTACAGATGCTTCTGGGTCGCAGCTTCAAACATCAGGGACTGCAAGTCAGCCCTGAAGTGAAAACGCTCATGCTCACGCAGGAAGCCCAATGCCAGTTTCCTGGGGTCCCCAAACCCAGGGTACTCACGCGCGATGGAACTCTCCAAAAAGTACAGGCCCTGTTTCAGATAAAAGAGGCCCCACTTGCCTGGGTACGGCTTGAGGTTCATGTACCGCCTGGATTTGTAGAAGGCAAGAACATCCATGCCGGCACTACGAAGTCCACCCTCCACGGCCTCCTCAAATTCTTTGTCGATAGGGAAATCAACCCTGTGCCCCACCAGCCTGTCAGCGGTTGTATCGACAGCCTCATTATCAGCAGCGGTGAGAACGCTATCGTTCTCAGACCCGCGATTATCCAGGACGGGGTCTTCGTCTTTCGGCCCCAGAGCTGACAAGACAGAGGTGAATAGCTTTTCTACAGCGTTTTGCATAATTTATGTCCCTGCCTAATGACCTAATTGGTATGCACTTTAGCCAGATACTTGTTTTCCCTGTGTATTCCACGGAATTCGGCCACCCATTCCATTTGATTCCGGCCGGCTATTCCATTTGATTCCGGCCACCCGGAGCGAAGCGACGCAGGGGGTGGATGATGTTTACTCCTGATCCGTCTCTTTCGTCAATTTTGGCCTCAGCTTTCGCATCGATTCGCCCTCCAGATTGATCTGGTGGGCATGGTGAGTAGGTTAAACGGGGACAGACCACGTTTTATTTTTCCCGATCTCTTCATGCACCCACA
>JAVHQF010000301.1:0-1538 GCA_036170995.1 Sideroxydans sp.
TTGCCGAACATATTCAAACGGTATTGAGCGAAGGACATTTTTCTTTGCTAGAAACACTGGCGGAGCATATTGCGCAAATTATCCTGAAAGATTTTGGCGCACCGTGGGTCAAAATCAGCGTCGCCAAACTGCAAGCGGTACGCAACTGCAAGATGGTGGGCATCACCTTAGAACGCGGACAGGTCAAATAAAAATGGAAACCAATCTCTCATTAGAACTCGCCAAACATGCCTTGCTGATGTTCGGCATCATCCTCGCCGTGGGCACGTTTTCGGGCGTGCTGGCGCGCTTCGCAAAAGTCCCCGATGTGGTGATTTTTTTACTGGTAGGGATGCTCATCGGGGCAAGTGGCTTAGGCTGGGTAAACATCCAAGCCGATTCGACCATCAACCAGTTCATTATGATTTTTGGCTCGAGTTATATTTTGTTCGATGGCGGCGCGTCCATCAAACTCAAAGTGCTGAAAGAAGTGTGGATTACGCTGCTCAGTCTTGCGACCTTAGGTGTGTTGATTACCGCTGTCATCACGGGCATCGCCGCGCATTATTTGCTCGGTCTCACGCCTATTGTTGCCTTGCTACTGGGTGCGGTTTTAGCCTCCACCGACCCCGCCACATTGGTGCCGATTTTCAAACAAATTCGCATCAAAGAGCGCGTGGCGCAAACGGTAATGAGCGAGTCGGCATTCAATGACGCGATGGGCGCGATTCTCACTTTTACAGTGCTCGGCGTGGCAATGGGCGCGGGTGATTTCTCGCTGAGTGCCGCTGTGGCGGACTTGCTCAAACAAGCCTTATTGGGTGTCGTCATCGGTGCGGTATTGGGCTATCTGGCGGCGTTATTTATCTCGCATGAAAAGCTCGGCTTCCTCGCTGAATTCGCGCCTGTAGTGAGTTTGATGGCGGTCATCGCCGCGTATATGGGCGCGGACAGCATGGGTTCTAGCGGCTTTATGGCGGTGTTCGTATTCGGCATCATGCTGGGCAATCAGTCGTCATTGGGCTTCAAACAAACCGAGCAGGAAAGCCATCAACTTGAAGATTATGTGATGACCACCGCCCTCATTATGCGGATGTTCATTTTTATTTTGCTAGGCACACAAGTGAATTTCGCGTTGATGAATCAATACTTGTACGCAGGTGTCGGTGTGGTCGTTATCTTTATGCTGGTGGCGCGTCCCGCCACGGTATTTTTATGCGCCTTGCCCGACCGCCGCGCCAAGTGGAGCTTCAAAGAGTTGCTGTTTATGTGCTGGACGCGCGAGACTGGCGTCATCCCCGGTGCTTTGGCGGGCTTGTTGCTCGGCATGAAAGCACCCGGCGCGGAAATTATTGCGTCGGTCACCTTCATCGCGATTTTAATGACGATTTTAATTCAGGCTACCAGCACCAAATGGCTGGCAAAAAAACTCAATCTATTAGCCGACGAACAGCCGTAAATGAAATTCATCTTATTATTTTTGCTGAGTGTCAGCACCGCCGTTTTTGCCGATCAAGATGCCGATTTTCTCGCCGCGCGCGATGCCTATCGCGCAGGTA
>JAVHQF010000302.1:0-7372 GCA_036170995.1 Sideroxydans sp.
TCCTTCTCCGCCAATTGTTCTTGAAACTTAGCTGATACCTCGGCGGCATTTTTTTGAACACCAGCAAGTCTTTCTCGCAAAACGTTGCTTTCAAAGGCGGCGGCGTCCCGTTGACGCTTCAAGTCGGCATCTGTTGTCACTCGCTTGGATTTAAATTCCGCATCCATTAGCTGCCGCTCAGCATTCGTTGCACGTTGCCTTTGGATCGATGCATCGACACTTGCACGCTCTCTTTCCGCATTGGCTAATTGGGCATAACCAAGCCCAAGCAGCAGATTGTTAACAGGACTGTTTAAATTTGGCATGGCTTTCCTCAGTTCGGCTTCGATCAACACGCTTTAACTCCTCTATATTAACTCAAGTTTTGAAGTGAATCTACTAATTTCCAGTGTGCAATCTAGCTTTAACCACGAGATTGCCCCTCTCGGTGCTAGTGCTAGCGCAACTGGCCAGGTCAAAAAATGGGGCCAAGCCCCCGCGCTCACAGAAGGCCGCGCTCCGCGAAGGACACCACGCCCCCACCCGCGACCACCATGTGGTCGATCACCCGCACATCGATCATCGCTAGGCTCGGTCTTCCAGATGGACCCCATGAGTGTCGGGAGGCAGGACGAACGCCGTCGCGTCTAGCTGAACGGTATTGATAGCTACTGTTACCCGTGAGTAAATAAATGTCAAAGTCACACTAAATATTCGATTCGTTCCAAGGAAGTGATATGACGACGCTGTATCACGCCAGAAGAGTTCCGGGCGATTCATTGAAATCTGAACTCCTGCCAACCGAAGCTCCCGCACAAATTCGCAATGGAAAAATGGGGCAGTATCTGTATGCCACACATCGGATGGCAGTGGCAAGTGCCCAAGCCGGTTGCTTGGGCATGCTACTGCAGGCAGGCTGCGATCTCGATGCTCGGGATATTGACGGCAAGACTGCGGCGATCTGGGCTGTTGAACGCGGCGATGCCGGTTGCCTAGAAATCCTGCTACAAGCGGGCTGCGATGTCGATGCGGTAGGCAAGGACGGCAGGACTGCGGCTATGTTGGCCGCCGATTTTGGCCATGCAGACTGTCTTGCTGTTCTTTCAGCCCACAGTGAGCTCCGAGCTTTACGCGACATTGCAGACTTCCCCAAATCTACCCTAGCAAGGGTCAGGATTTGACTTGCTGCGGTGATAACCAAGTGGAATATCCCTGAGCGCCGCGACTGGCCAGGTTAAAAAAGGGGGCCAAGCCCCCCCGTTCACAGAAGGCCGAGCTCCGCGAAGGACACCACGGGCCCGCCCGCGACCACCATGTGGTCGATCACCCGCACGTCGATCATTGCCAGCGCAGTTTTTGAGGGTCTGCATCAGGTGTTCGTCCGCCCGGCTCGGCTATGCTCAACTTATCATGGCGCCCATGGCGAATATTCTTCGTTGACAACAATCCCTCGACATGATTAATTTGTTTGCTGACTCTCAATACGAACCGCACGATCTAACGTTCTCTTCCAACATGGTTTGCAAATGGTCCCACTCCGGCACAACATTGACCTTGGTTGAAATGAATTGGTACCGCTCAGGCAGTTTGGCTTTTCTTTCAGCAGTCATCATCCGTGCTGACTGGGCTTGGAAACGTCTTGGGTAAACTCTGAATGCTCAGCGTTGCGCTTCAACGTTGACGCCCCTCTCGCAATGCAAACTATCAGGCATCACCGAAGATGTTGGATCGCCGATGAAGAACTATCGATCCCACCAAAATCGCGGCGAACGTCCCCGCATACCAAGCTGTCATTTCGCCCACGGTTGCGTTGCCAATGTTCTTGGCAAACAAGAAATTTATGAATGCCCATGCGGCAAGCGTCAGAATCAGGATTCCAAAGTCGGCTAGCCTTGAAGCCGAACGAGAGAATATCCGAGGCGCAGCAATGGCGAGCCATAGCATCAGGAACAACGCGCCAATAAACGGAATGCCTGCGCCACCCGATAGCATCAATATGGTGGACACGCCGCCGAGCCATTCGGTTCGAGCATGTTCGACATCGGGGGGCACTTGGGACATGGGGCACCTTTTAGTTTTGAGGACGTTCAGCTTTCAAGATCACCCAGTGCAATGAGCATTCAGCCGTCAACAAAACATACAAATTCATCCTCCGAAGTCAATCGATTCGAGCCAATGCATTCATGAATCGGTTTAGCGATTTGGTAAACATCCGCCCCTCCGCAAAGTGCTTCAACGCGAGCGGCCTTGATCCCTCTCACGGTCGCGCGGTTTCGGAAACTTGGGAATGATGAACTGAGTGGGCAGCAAGCCCGGATGCTTGTATGGCGCAGGCGTTGGCTTGTGTTCGGGACTTGACTCTGGCTTCGTCTGTGGTGCTGGGTTGGGCCTGGGTGAATTACTTGGCTTGTGCGATGTTGAATTGGCCGTTGGCGGCGTCGATTTCCACGATCACCCCACCCGAACGGCTGGCAACCTTCCACCTGCATTCCAGCGGACGTTTCGGAAGCTTCGCTCCAGCGCCAATCAAGTGGGCATATAGCGCGCCATCGCCCTGCAACGCCGCCAACTCTAAAAGCGACACTCCGCCAGAAGATCGAGCAAGGCATCCTGCGGCGGCATTCCAGTCGTCCAGCTCTTTGCTGCCCGCTGATGCCTTTCTGAACTTCAAGGCTGGTTTGTCGGTCAAGCGAGCAGCTTCCACTATGCGGCTGGCCGCGATGGCGCCTTGCTTTGACAACGCCGATTTGTCGAGCAATATGGGCAGCAAAAGCAGGTCTCTATCAAGGCCGTGCTGAAACAGCAGGTTCAGAGTTTCAAGCCGATCCTGCGCGCCAGAGAGGGCGGCGGCCATCAACATTGCCCCATCGTTGACCGGGTTCCCGGAAGTCTTGGCCCCCTTCTCAAACAGCCTGCCAACGGCCTTTGCGCTTGCCCGCCCTGCAATGGCGCATTCAAGATCGGCGCATCTATCGGCAGGGTTGTCCGGATCGACGGCTGTAATAATCCTGTCAAGCTTGGTATTCGCGGCATCTACTCCATGCTGCACCTCGGCAACGTCCTGTCGAAGACCCAACAAATTGTCTTGCAAGCTCCTCGCAGCCGGGACGCGGCTGGCGATCAGCCCCCCTTGCGTCGTGTGTGCAACCGATGCGAATCCAACGAGAGATATGCCCACCAGCCCCACCAAGCAAAGCCGCCAGGCTGGACGCCTCCAAAGCGGCATGCCGCTCGCCTCCAAACCCATGCCCAGCTTCGACAACACTCTGCTCATGGCGACCGGGAACACGGCGGCGGCAAGCATCGCCACGACCAGCATGGCCGTGACCGAATAGATGATCGTCGGCGCGTCCGCCAGCTTGGGGGAAAGGAAATCGATGGCTGCGACCAAGGTGGACGCGAACAGCACAACGGCATTCACCACTAACAGGTGATTCCGGATGAAGCCGTAGAGGTCCTCAAAAGGCCTTGGCTGAGCCGCGTCCATGATCAGCCCCCGTTGCCAATGAGCATCCAGCCCGAATCGCCCTTGACGATCCGGCCACTGCCCGCCCCCATCAATCCCGTCCAATCGCATTTGAATCCGCTGGGCTCCGACTTCGCGCAGGAAATCACCTTGATGCTGTCCACTTCCTTCTTGAAGCCATCCGCAGCTTGCTTGCCACCCAAGGCAATCATCTGGTTCATCATCGCCTCGCGCATTTCCTTGTCGCCGGGCGTTCCCCCGCACCCCGCCAAAGCCAAAGCCGCGCCCATGGCAGCGGCCATTCCCATGAATTTGCCCATGTCCGTCTCCTGAAAAGTTGGTTTGATTTGCCCGCTGGCCGCGGGCGGGCTGTTCAACGCTCGCTGACCTCTTGGCGCATCAGCTCCATCCAACGGGCTTGAGCCGCCGCATCCTTCTTGGCTATATCCGGATTGGGTAGGCATACTTTGCGTCAGTTAGAGGGTGGCATCGGCTGGATGATGGTTCCCCTGCAGGGTTGCCCCTCCCTGATTACTTCCCCCACCACCTTGCTTACTGGGTCCAACTCACACCAGTTCCAACCGTTGATAACGATTAATCCGCCAGGAATGCACTTGGCCTTGCCTACGGTGTAAGGCTTTCCGTGTTTGTCGGCCGAAAGTGTCATCCCGCCGACACTGCCCGCCACCTTTGGTATATGGTTTGATAGGGGGCCTCGCAAGCAAAAATCTTGATCATTAGGAACAAGGTATCCACGGCTGCAATGCTGCGTTGAAGGGAAGGGTCCATTTATGGGATTTCCATTCATGAATTTGCATTCGGCATACGCAGCATTGCTGAACAGCGCTGCCACACAGAAAAACGCCAAAAAGGCAACTTTGGCAAAAGCGTTGGCAACCGTGGTTTTCATTTAATTAATTAGTCAGTCTATCGACAATTTGAGCCTGCCAACAAACCTGCATTCGATTGAAGCCACCTGTTTGGATGACAAAACAAACACTGGTGTGCGGCAGAAGGGATCTAACCGTAAACTTTTCTTGGCTCATGCCAGCTCGCAAGCCGCAAGAGTTTCAGAGATGGAAATGCCCCGAGGAGCGCGGATTGCATCCGCAGATCTGGTGATAACCCTTTTCATCAAAACCGATGACAGTCGATAGGGCCGTAATCCCGTTTTCGGCAAGAAATGATTTCTTCACTGGGCGGACCCAGTGTTCGCGCTTTTCCATATCAGTGGTCTCCAACAGCATCTCATCGTCAGCGACATCGAAATGTGAGTGCAAGAGAGAAATACCAAAGCGCTCGACCTGGCCGTGCTTCAAAAGAACTTGGCGCACATCCTCCAAACACGCTGCATCGCTGTCGCCGATGGGTTTGACATCGGCAATGTGGCTCAGTGAATTCCACTGCATGGATTCGACAATGACCTGTTGTTGCATAGACAATCTCCTTCCCTCGTGTTAACCGACCGAGCCGGGACTACTTGGCCGGGGAGAGGCGGTCGCCTCCATTTGATTCCATGAAGCGGAATCATCCCCTCTCGCAAACGATGAGGCTTGAATCGGCGCGTCAAAACATTAAGGGTTAACCCGGCGCTCGAAAATGGGGCAGATTTGCCCGCGAATAATCGAGCGAAGCAGGCTCGGAGACATGCCGCAAGCCGTTTTGAAACTTCTGGCCATATGCGCTTGATCGGAAAATCCAACATCCGCGGCAATCAACGCCAATGGCCTGTCCCCATGCAGCAAGCCCATGGTTCGGTTCATCCTCGAAGCCATGCGCAGAATTCTTGGAGTCAAGCCGTCTTCTTCGAGCGATCTTTCCAGCGTGCGGATTCCGACTCCAAGCGATTTGGCCAGCTCGGGGGCGGCCAAATCGCCACATGAATCCAGGATTTGCATCGCCTCCGCAGCCGCAAACCGTTCAGCGCCAAGATAGCGCGCGCATTCTTTGGAAGAACGCGGAACCGCCAACTCCTTCGCGGAGCTGCGTGCCATGACACCTCTGACCATACTGTCCAGGACTGCAACAGATCCGGCACGGCAAAGATCGTCGTCCCGATGGATGCCCGCCAGTTGCCGATGGATGGCTGAACCGGCCACAGTCGTCTTTACGGCGAGCGAAACGGACTTGTTGTATGCGTTGAATCCGCCAATAGCCGCCTCGAGGCTTGGCACTAACCGCAATGTTTGAATAGCTGGATTCATGTCGCTTTGCAGCCAGTCGAACACCGCGCGTCCCACGATCAAATCATTCGCCCCATGCTTGCGCCTAGCCGCTGCCGCCTCCCGATACTGTCCATAGGGCATATGCCCGACGATGGCACTTTTAAGGCTGGCAGCGAAGCGCTGCCTTGCATCGAGCCCAGATGTGCCCCTCATCGCATGGACGACCGTGTGGTAGGCCAGTCCCTCCGTCATGCGTCGAGCTCCAACTTAACGAGGCAGTCAGCAATTTTCACCGCGACCATCCGCTTATGCGGGCGACCAAACCATGACGCTCGCCTAAACGCCCGGAAGGGAATTGCCATCGCCGATCTCCTCGTTTCAATTGGTTTTGATGATTGTCGAGCACAAATTTGATGTGAACTATACCTATTGGGTTTATCTTGATCTCATTAAGCTCTTCTACTAATGAAGGCCAGAAGCGACGATTCGGGTTTAATGAATCGTCGCATCGAAATGACCCCTGAGCGCCAGCATAAGCTCGCCCGCAAGCTTGATGAGGCCATCGCATGGCGGCGCGATCAGGCGGGCCTGACGCAAGAGGAATTGTCGGAGATGCTTGTCATCGGCAATCAGGCCATTTCACGCATTGAGCGTGGGGCCGTGATACCTACGCTCCCCAGACTCCACGAGTTTGCGGAGGCTTTTGGGTGCCGCATCGACGAACTGCTGCTATCGACCAGCGACTGCGATGCCGACCAAGCCGCAGCCATGGCCGATCAGATCTCGGGGCTCTCCCCAGCTGACCGCCAGCTCGTTGCTGGCATCGTTGACCAACTGACCACGCACCTGCGCAAGAGGCTTGCCGACAAGCGCAAGCCGTAGGCTCCGGCAACTCGCGGCGCCGCCGCGACTGACCAGGTCAAAAAAAAGGGGCCAGGCCCCCGCGCTCACAGAAGGCCGCGCTCCGCAAAGGACACCACGCGCCCGCCTGCGACTACCATATGGTCGATCACCCTCACGTCGATCATCGCCAGCGCGGTCTTGAGCGTCTGCGTCAGGTATTCGTCCGCCCTGCTGGGTTCCGCAACGCCCGAAGGATGGTTGTGGGCCAGGATCAACGCCGCCGAATTGAGCTGAAGCGATGCCTTGACCACTTCACGCGGATAGACCGACGTTTGTGTCAGCGTGCCCCGGAACATTTCGCGGCATTCGATGACGCGGTGCTGCGCATCCAAAAAGACGACGGCGAACACCTCATGGTCGAGCTGCCCAAGCTTGAGCGACAGAAAGTCCTTGGCCGCTTTTGGGCTGTCGATGGATGCTTCGCGGACAAACATGCTGTCGAGGCATGTCCGCGCGGTCGCGATGATCGCGTCAACCGACGCTGGGATGAATTGGCCGTCGGAACCGACGGTGAAAAGGCCGAAGTGGGTTTGTTGCGCCATGTCGCGCTCCTGGTAGCAGGCGGGATTGCCTGCTGGCCGTCCATCGGGCCGCAGCGCAGCGGTCAAGGCTGCCAACGGCCGAAGGACGCGAGCGCATGGCTCCCATGCGCGATGGCCTTGACGGCGAGAACGGTCTGATAGGCTGGCAGAAACAGCAAGCCCGCCCCTCCGCACACCACTACCCTTCGTTTTCGTCCTTTCAGCTTTCGGCCACGAAAGCCATTTCAAAGCCCGCTTGCTCTGCGAGCACGCTTCAGCGGCGTAAAGTGGACCCCGGATTTAAGACAAAAATTTAAGATGGTCTCAAATCCAGGAAA
>JAVHQF010000303.1:0-1535 GCA_036170995.1 Sideroxydans sp.
CGTGTTCCGCGATTCTGGTTTTGCCAATGACAGTGTCAAGATTAACGTCGAACAAATCTTCAAGCTGATGAGCCCTGGCACCGAAGTGAAATGCATTTGATTGGGCAGAAGATGAAATTGGAACCTTTTACAACTGATTTTTCCGCTTTGGTGCAGGTGCTAAGCACCACACACCAGCAGTTGCAGGCGCAGGCCGCTCGCTCGGTGGACACCGCGTTGGTGGTGCGCAACTGGTTGTTTGGATGGCATATCGTGGAGTTTGAGCAGGGGGCAGCAGCGCGGGCACAGGTGTATGGCAAGCAGTTGCTGGTGCGCTTGTCAGATGAGCTTGCCCGTCGTGGGCTAAAAGGCGTGTCGGTCACCAATCTGAAACAATGCCGCTCGTTCTACCAGACGTATCCAGAGATTGGTCAGACACCGTCTGACCAATCTACTGCGCCACCCAATACGCAAAAGTTGGCGGAGCGCTTGAATCTGGGCTGGTCGCAATACGTGGTGTTGCTGTCGGTCAGCAACGCACAGGCCCGCAGTTTTTATGCGATTGAGGCGCAGCAAGGTAGTTGGGGCGTGCGCGAGTTGAAGCGGCAGGTAGATAGCGGCTTATTTGAGCGCCTGGCTTTGAGTCGCAGCAAAGATGAAGTGAGAGCGTTAGCGCAAGTGGGGCAGGTGGTCGCAAAACCGACGGATGTGATCAAGAACCCCTATGTGCTGGAATTTTTGGATTTGCCGGAGCACCCCACTTATTCAGAGCACCAGCTTGAAATGGCCATCATCGACAAGCTGGAACATTTTTTACTGGAATTGGGCAAGGGCTTTTTGTTTGAAGCGCGGCAAAAGCGTTTCACGTTTGACGACAACCATTTTTACGTTGACCTGGTGTTTTACAACCGCTTGCTTCGCTGTTATGTCGTGATCGATTTGAAAATTGGCAGCCTGACGCACCAAGACTTGGGCCAGATGCAGATGTACGTGAATTACTTTGATCGCCACGTCAAAACCGCTGAGGAAGCGCCCACGGTGGGTATTTTGCTGTGCTATGACAAAAACGATGCCTTAGTTGAACTCACCTTGCCGGAAAACAGCAATATCTACGCAGCGCAATACCAACTGTATTTGCCATCCAAAGAAGAGCTGCGACAGAAGATTCAGGAGGCTGAACGGGCGTGGGAAGCAGGAGTCTCTCTGCAAGACATGATGAATGCAGAGAAAGAATAAAAAGAATAGGCCAAAGAATAAAACTAAGTAACTCATTGATTTAATTGATGATTTATAAATTCGGCAGCGGAGTTTGTGTGTTTTGTGGAGCGGCTGGACTCCACTAATGGCTTTGTGGAGTCCAAAACAGAAATTGAACTCCACAAGAATTGGCAATCGTCCCACAGGATGTGGGACAACTTGCCTTGAATTGACAGAAAAAAGAGAAGTTGCAGAGAAATTTGCAGAGTAACGCATGAAGCTGAAATTCAAAAAACAGGGCTACCAGACCAATGCCGTCGAAGCCGTGGCAGATTGCTTTGCCGGGCAACCCAAGCGCG
>JAVHQF010000304.1:0-1533 GCA_036170995.1 Sideroxydans sp.
ATCGGTCTCCAAAACCGAGGGTTGGGGGTTCGAGACCCTCCTGGCCTGCCAGTTAATTAGTAGAACGGACGTACATGGCTGACAAGATCAAAATACTGGTTGCCCTGCTGCTCATTGCGGCGGGTGTGGTCGGCTACTACGCATTGAGCGATAGCGCGGCTGTGTTGCGTGTTCTGATGGTAATGCTCGGTGTGCTGGCTGCGGCGGGTGTGTTCTGGACGAGCGCGATGGGGAAGCAGTTCTTTGGTTTTGCCAAGGATTCCGTCGCCGAATCGAAACGCGTGGTGTGGCCAACTCGTAAAGAGACGGTGCAAACCACGGGTGTTGTGATTGTGTTTGCGGTTGTGATGTCTTTGTTCTTGTGGGCGGTTGACGCGAGTCTGATGACGATTGTGAATCTTTTGATGGGACGGGGTAGCTGATGACTAAGCGTTGGTATGTGGTGCATACGTACTCCCAATTCGAAAAAAGCGTACAGCGTGCATTGACAGAGCGTGTTGAGCGTAATGGCATGCAGGATATGTTTGGGCAAATTCTCGTTCCTGTCGAGGAAGTGGTGGAGTTGAAGTCGGGTCAAAAGACCATTAGTGAGCGTAAGTTTTTCCCAGGCTACATGCTGGTCGAGATGGAAATGACTGATGAGACTTGGCATTTGGTGAAGAACACGCCAAAAGTTACTGGTTTCCTTGGTGGCTCCGCGATGAAGCCATCCCCAATCAGTCAAAAAGAAGTGGATAACATCATGTCGCAGATGCAGGCGGGTGTTGAGAAGCCGCGTCCCAAGGTATTGTTCGAAGTGGGCGAGGCAGTGCGTGTCAAGGAAGGTCCATTCACCGATTTCAACGGTATGGTGGAAGACGTCAACTACGACAAGAGCAAGCTGCGTGTGGCGGTCACCATCTTTGGTCGCTCCACACCTGTGGAACTGAATTTCGGGCAGGTTGAAAAGGCGTGAAAAGTGAAAAGTGAAAGTGAAACGCAGAGGCTATTGGCTTTCCGTTTCACATTTCACATTTCACGTTTCATATAGTTGTAATCGGGGAGTGTGTTGGAGCAATTGCGATATACGTTTAACCCATTAAGTAAGGAGTCGTAACGTGGCAAAGAAGATCATCGGCTTTATCAAGCTGCAAGTGCCTGCGGGCAAAGCAAATCCAAGTCCTCCTATCGGCCCAGCACTAGGTCAGCGCGGCCTGAATATCATGGAATTCTGCAAGGCATTCAATGCCCAGACGCAGGGCGTTGAGCCAGGTCTGCCCATCCCAGTGGTGATTACCGCGTTCGCAGACAAGAGCTTCACTTTCGTAATGAAGACGCCTCCCGCGACCATTCTGATCAAGAAGGCTGCTGGCGTGCAAAAGGGCAGCAAGACACCGCATACCGACAAGGTTGGCAAGCTGACCCGCAAGCAGGCAGAAGACATCGCTAAAGCAAAACAACCAGACCTGACCGCGGCTGATTTGGATGCCGCCGTACGCACCATCGCGGGTAGCGCACGCAGCATGGGCATCACAGTGGAAGGGGTTAAATAAT
>JAVHQF010000305.1:0-1522 GCA_036170995.1 Sideroxydans sp.
TAGCCCGTTCCGACGGTTTTGCAGCCGATTGCTTTTAAGGCCGACAAACTCCTGGCGCACAGTCAGGGGTAAAATTTATCTATGTACAATCGCAATCGTGAAGCCGTCTCAACCCGGAGACCGTTCTGCAGCCCAACCACCAGGCAGCGGGATGCGAATATAACAGCCGCAAACTTGTTTCTAAGTGAATAACGTGTTGCAAGTGAATATCGGGCACCTCAACCCTGGTCATATCCTGCATTCACTTGTGCATAACCGCTATCTGCTGACACAGCTGATCAAACGGGACGTGCTGCTCAAATATCGTGGGGCCTTTTTTGGGGTGCTGTGGGCCTTTCTTAACCCGCTGATTCAACTGGCGGTATTTACTTTTGTGTTTGGTCACATCTTCCCATCACGCTGGCCCAGCCAGGGCACTGGGATGCCTGACGCAATCGTGTTGTTCGCCGGCCTGGTGACCTTCAATCTCTTCGCCGACAGTATTTCCCGCGCCCCCGCCGCTGTGCGCAGTTACCCGAGCTATGTAAAAAAAATAATCTTCCCGCTTGAGATTCTGCCCATTGTGCCTTTGGGCACGGCGCTTACCCATGCCACATTCAATCTGTTGATTCTCATCGGCGCCCTAACCTGGTTCGGTCAATTGCGCTGGGGCATCGTGCTCTTGCCCATACTCGTCTTGCCCCTGCTGCTACTTTCCCTAGGTCTGACCTGGTTTCTTGCCGCCTGGGGTGTGTTCATCAAGGACATGAGCCAGATCGTGCCGGTATTCGTGCAGATGCTGATGTTCCTCTCCCCAGTCTTTTATCCCACCACCGCGGTACCCGGTATTCTGAAACCTTTGCTTGCCTTGAATCCGCTCGCGCCTGCACTTGAAAACGTCAGAGCGGCGATTACCGGCTACCCGATAATGTGGAATGGATGGTTCATCGCCCTCGGTATCGCCGTCGTCGCCTTTGTACTGGGCTTCGCCTTCTTTCAGCACAGTCGTGATGAGTTCGCCGATGTGCTCTGACATTGCCATCTCGGTCCGCCACCTGACCAAGACCTACCGTATCTTCGGCCATCCGGGTGATCGCATCAAACAGGCAATGACCTTTGGGCTGCGCAAATTCCACAAGGAATTCACCGCGTTGAAAGATGTCTCGTTTGAGATCAAGAAAGGCGAAACTGTCGGGATCATCGGCCGTAATGGATCGGGTAAAAGCACTTTGTTGCAACTGATTTGCGGCATACTCAAGCCGACGGAGGGAACTGTCCGGGTCAATGGCAGAATTTCGGCCCTGCTGGAACTGGGTGCAGGCTTCAACCCCGAGTTCACTGGGCGGGAGAACGTCTACTTTCAGGGCGCATTGACGGGCTTCAGCAAGGCACAGATGGATGAGCGTTTCGAGGCCATCGCGGCCTTTGCCGACATCGGCGAGTTCATCGATCAGCCAGTGCGAATCTATTCGAGCGGTATGTACGTACGGTTGGCATTTGCAGTAGCGATCCACGTTGACCCTGACATTCTGGTGGTGGATGA
>JAVHQF010000306.1:0-1520 GCA_036170995.1 Sideroxydans sp.
ACCATGATCTTGACCATCTGCTGCATGATGGCCAGACGTTCTGGACCGTCAGGCATCAACTGCTGCTTCTGATAGAGCTTGTCAAACTCCGCGTTTTCAAAGCGTGACAGGTTGTCTTCGCCTTTGGCCGGACCATAAGCCAGACTGAGGATACCCCCTCCGTCAGGCGCGGTTGCGCCGAACCCCAAACCCCACATCATGAGTTTGCCTGCGCGCGCGGCTTTCAGGTGCTCGGGCCACTTGCCGATCTTGAATACGATCTTGATCCCAACTGCATCCATGTTCTTCTTCCAGATTTCATTGAGTTCCCGGTCAGCAGCGGTCGGCGTGGTGGAGTACTCCAGCAGCAGCGGCCTACCATCGGGCAAATCACGCCAACCGTCGCCATCCCTGTCCACATAGCCATACATATCCAACAGCGCCAGGGCTTTCGCGCGGCTGAACTCGCTCATCTCGGTCTTGAACTTGGCATCGTAGCCATAAGTGGCAGGATAAATTGGACCCTGTGCCGGAATGGCCTGATTGCGGCGTGGCAACCGAATCTCCTCTTCTGAGTTATACGCTAGGGAAATGGCGCGGCGCAAGGCCACCTTGTCGGGTGTATAGCCACCGACGATCGGGTCTTCCATGTTGAAGTAGGTCACAGTGACATCCGGTGCGGCAACCCGTTCCATCGAAATATGTTTCTTCGCCAAATTGGGAGCAACCCGATTATTGGGGATTGCCTGATACGCAAAAGCGGCTGGCAAATACATCAGAAAATCCTGGTCATTGCCCAAAAACGAGAGCCAGCGTGGTTGGACTTCTTCGATAATAGAAATTTCCACCCGATCAACGATGGGTAAACGCTTGCCCTTCATCTGCTGATAAATCGCCTGTGATCGCGCGTCGTCAACCGGTGGCTCCGCTTCGTAAAAAGCTTCGCGAAAATTCGGGTTCCTGACAAACGTTATCTTGGATGAGCGCGTCCACTGATCGAGCTTGAACGGCCCGGTGCCGACCGGATGCTCCATGATCTTGTCTCCATACTTCTCAACCACCTCACGGGCCACTGCCCCAAAAACACTGGCATCCGCCAGCGAATGGATGAAGCGGGGTCGCGTTTCCTGTAGCTTGAACTCGATGGTGTAACGATCCAGAGCATGGATACCCATCACCTCTTTGTCGTAGTCAAAACTGGCGCCGGGCTTTTCCGAATCGCGCCGAAGCGCATCCATCCCGATCAGTTTGGCCTCTTCCAATTCACTGTAACTTGGGCTCTTGCTCTTGGGATCAAAAATACGCTTGTAGCTATAGACAAAGTCCTGTGCCGTCAGCTCGCGTTTTTTGCCATTGAAAGCGGGGTCATCGGCAAAATAAATGCCGGGTTTGATCTTGACTGTGTAGATGCGAAAATCATCAGAAATAACGGGCAGGCCCAGCGCGACGTTGGGCTGAACTTTGACCGGCCGTGCCAAGTAGTCGTAACGATACAACGCATCAAAGATGTTCTCGGTGGCAATGCGCGAATACATGTCCGA
>JAVHQF010000307.1:0-1517 GCA_036170995.1 Sideroxydans sp.
AAAGTTTTTTGCGTGGAGCGTTCAATGAACGCAATCATGCCTGCCACGGTTTCTTGACGCTCATTAAAACGGAGGTAAATGTAGCGTTCTACGTCCCCCTCAGTGCGTTTATTTTCTTGGTCGAGTATGGTTAATAAGCGCGTGAGCATGGCGGTTTCATTCCACACATCATGCTGATAGCGCGCCGATGATGTTGACACTTTCCCCAACAACAAATTCGTAACCGCATCACGCCAACGCAAAGAGGGATTGCGAAATGTATCCAAAATTCCCACGTCAATTTTGACATCCCCGCCTAATCTTGAATGGCGCAAAACCTCTGCGATATGAATTGGTTTATACATATCGACACGGGCTTTTTTAATCAACAAATCCAAGCGGTCTTTGGCTTCTTGCACAGCACTCATTTTGCGACCTCTTCTATTTGATAACGCGGCATTTGCTGCGCAAGAGCGAGCGTGTATTGCTGTGTCACTTCCAAATTAACGGGTGATTTTTTAGGCGCATCACTCCAACCCATCGCCGCAAAAACTTCGCGCACCACAGCTGCCACGCACGGTACGGCAACCGAGTTACCAGCTTGTTTACGCGTGACTTGATAGCCGCAAACTACTTGATAAGTATCAGGGAAACCTTGCAGCCGCAACATCTCGCGCTCGGTTAAACGGCGTTCGCCATTGACGAGTAAATAGTTGTAAGAAGCCCCTGCACGCAAGGCGCAAGAATAGGGATAAGCACTGATGTTGCCGCTTTTGTTTTCATGCCAAATCGTCGGTTCATTATGTTGCTGTTTGCTACTGCGACTCGCCAGACGCGCTGCGCGAATTTTGTCCGAAGCTACATAAAAATATGGCACATCGTGCTCCAAAATTTCCGCGAGCGGCTGCATAGTCACACCACCTTGCGGCCAAATAAATTTTTTTGGGTCGCGAAAACCAACAATAAAAATACGTTCGCGTTTTTGCGGTACACCAAAATCAAGCGCGTTAAGCACTCGATAATCAGCGTGGTAGCCCAGTTCGCGCAAGGTTTGCATAATGCGCGCGAGCGTTTTTCCGCCATCATGTCCGCGTAATTGTTTGACGTTTTCCAAGATAAACGCACTCGGCTGACGCGCTTGCAATATGCGCACGATGTCAAAGAATAAAGTGCCGCGCATATCCTCAAAGCCTTTGCCATCGCCACAAATACTGAATGGCTGACAGGGAAAACCACCCACTAACAAATCGTGATTCGGAATATCTGCCGCGTCTATTTTGGTAATGTCGCCTTGCGGAGTTTCGCCAAAATTCGCCGTATAAGCGCGCTGTGCATCGGCATCAATATCGCTGGAAAATACACACACGGGAGCGATTTTATTTTCGGCGCACACCTGCTCGATGGCGAGACGAATGCCACCGATACCACAAAATAAATCTATAAATTTCACACGCGCTGCGGACATCTCAATCTTGCCCAGAATAATTATTTTCCAACGACGCAATCAACTCCATAAACACGTCGCGCACTTGCTGTTC
>JAVHQF010000308.1:0-7252 GCA_036170995.1 Sideroxydans sp.
AATCTCAAGATCGCCACCTACAATATCCACAAAGGTTTTTCGCAGTTCAATCGACGCGTGGTGCTGCACGAATTGCGCGAGAAGTTGCGCGAGTTGGATGCGGACATCGTGTTCCTGCAGGAGGTGCAAGGTGAGCATGGGCATCATGCAGAGAAACATGCCAACTATCCCGCAACCCCTCAGTATGAATATCTAGCTGATGATGTTTGGGCGCATCACGCTTACGGGATGAATGCTGTTTATGAGGCGGGGCATCATGGCAATGCTATTCTGAGTCGTTATCCCATCATTCGAACATTCAACAAAGATATGTCGGCACACCGCTTCGAGCAGCGTGGGTTGTTGCATTGCGAGATCGATTTCAAGGGGCGCTCAGTGCACTGCTTCTGTGCGCACTTCGGACTCTTCGGTAGAGGTCGTCGTGTGCAGATGAGCGCTTTGATAGAGCATGTGCAAGGCGAAGTGGAGGTCGATTCACCCTTGGTGATCGCAGGCGATTTCAATGATTGGCTCAATCAGTTGAGCCGTGAGTTCGAGAGTGAGTTGCATGTGCAGGATGCCTTTCAGCTGGGGCATGGCAAGTTGGCGCGTAGCTTTCCGTCCGCCTTTCCTTTATTCAAACTTGACCGAATCTATGTGCGCGGATTCGATGTCGGGCACTGCCAAGTGCATGGTGGCCGTCGCCTATCCGATCACGCAGCATTACTTGCTGAGTTGAAGATCCGATGAACCACACCTTTCAAATCGGTCGCAATAAATTGACGCTGTTGCAGAACGGTACGCGCTTCTTTCCACAGTTGTGCGCGGACATCGACGCGGCAAAGCATTACGTCCATCTTGAGACTTACATCTTTGAGGCAGATGAGACAGGGCGCCTCGTCTCCCAAGCTTTGCAGCGCGCAGCCCTGCGCGATCTGACGGTAACTTTGCTCATTGATGGTTTCGGTTCGGCTGAGTTTCCACAGACATGGATAGATGAGTTGCGCGAAGCGGGTGTGGATGTGCAATGGTTTCGACGTGAGATATCGCCGTTCACATTGAAGCCTAGCCGTTTGCGGCGTCTGCGCAGGTTGCATCGAAAATTGGCAGTGATCGATGGCGAGATCGCCTTTGTAGGAGGCATCAATATCCTTAACGACATTCCAGATGGTGAGGACTTCGAAGCCCCGCGTTTGGATTACACCGTGCGCGTACAGGGTACGGTCGCACTTGAAGTGCAAGCAGCGATGCGTAGGCTGTGGGATGTCGTCAAGTCAGCATCACTACGCAAACGCATCGGCAGATTGCGGGCAAGGATCACTAGTGGAAGTGCAAAGTCCTCAGGAACTTTCGTTGAGCTGTTGTTGCGAGACAACCTGCGTCATCGTCGAGATATCGAGCATGCTTATCTGCAAGCGATTACATCAGCACAGCGCGAGATCGTTATCGCCAATGCCTACTTTCTTCCTGGTCGGGCATTCCGTCATGCTTTGATGGATGCAAGGCAGCGCGGTGTGCGCGTGGTGCTGCTGCTACAGGGCAAGGTGGAATACATCATGCAGCATTACGCCACGCTCGCCCTATATGGGAAGTTGCTGGAAGCTGGCATCGAGGTCTACGAATATCGCGATAGTTTCTTACATGCCAAAGTCGGCGTGATAGACGGCGAATGGTCGACCGTGGGTTCATCTAATCTTGAGCCATTCAGTTTTTTCCTTGCGCGCGAAGCCAATCTGGTTGTGCGTGACGAGGCATTCTCCAAATCGCTGAGAGCTAGTCTGTTTAGAGCGATCAAAGCAGGGGGGGGGCGTATCGATCAGGTCGATCTGAATCCGCTCACGCTGCTCTTGGCTCGAATCAGTTATGGGTTTATCAGACTGGCCATTGGGCTATTAGGCTTATCCGAAAAGCACTAGGTGATGCGGCTATAATGCCACTCTGATTTTTCGTTCGACCTTCCATGCGTTCACATTCATCCCATATCTCTGCCACGTCGACTCGCACCGACTGGAAAGTCATCCGTAGCTTACTACCCTATCTTCTTGAGTTTAAGTGGCGGGTGACTTTCGTCATCATCCTATTGGTTGCCTCCAAGCTGGCTAACGTGGTCGTACCCTTGGCGTTGAAAGAGATTGTGGATGCGATGAGTAAGCCGCAGGCGATGTTGGCAATCCCCCTATTCCTTATCGCTGGTTATGGCTTGCTGCGTTTGTTCAGTACGCTATTTGGTGAGTTGCGCGATGCTTTGTTCGCTAAGGTGACGCAGCGTGCTATCCGGCGTGTCGCTCTGCAAGTGTTCGAGCATCTGCACAGTTTGAGTCTGCGTTTCCATCTGGAGCGGCAAACTGGCGGTGTGTCGCGCGACATCGAGCGTGGTACGCGCGGCATCAGTTTTCTGCTCACCTTCCTGTTGTTCAACATCTTGCCGACCTTGCTGGAGATCGGCTTAGTTGCGGTGATCCTGTTCGTCAAGTACAACCCGTGGTTCGCCATCATCACCTTCGCCACGCTGGTGCTCTACATCGCCTTCACACTGATCATAACTGAGTGGCGTATGGTGTTCCGCCGCACCATGAACGACAAGGATTCCCAAGCGAACACGCGCGCCATTGATAGCCTCATTAACTATGAGACGGTCAAATATTTTGGTAACGAAAAATACGAAGTGGCGCGTTACGACGAACAGATGAAAGATTGGGAAACCTCTGCCGTCAAGAACCAAACCTCGCTGGCGGCGCTCAACTCGGGGCAAAGCATCATCATCGCTGTTGGCGTTACTTTGCTCATGCTGTTAGCGGCGGACGAAGTGGTGAAGGGTAATATGACCGTTGGTGATTTGGTGCTGGTCAACGTGTTCATGTTGCAACTCTACATGCCACTGCACTTCTTGGGCTTCGTTTATCGCGAGATCAAGAACGCGCTGGCGGATATGGAAAAGATGTTCCGTTTGTTGGATGCGAACCGCGAGATCGAAGATGCGCAGGACGCACCTGCGCTGTTGCTCGATAAGGCACAGGTTCGCTTTGCTGGAGTGGATTTCTCCTACGATCCGACACGCCAGATACTGCATGGGGTGAATTTTGAAGTGCCGAGCGGGCACACGGTGGCAGTGGTGGGTGCCAGCGGGGCGGGGAAATCCACGCTATCGCGCCTGCTGTTCCGTTTTTATGATGTGGACGCGGGAGGCATCACCATTGACGGACAGGATATACGTAACGTGACGCAGAGTAGCCTGCGTGCTGCAATAGGCATCGTGCCGCAAGACACCGTGTTGTTCAACGACACCATCTACTACAACATCGCTTACGGTAACCCCAATGCGAGTCGTGATGAAGTCATTCGTGCGGCGCAGTCGGCACATATTCATCAATTCATCGAATCGTTGCCGCAGGGGTACGACAGCATGGTGGGGGAGCGTGGACTGAAACTTTCTGGTGGTGAGAAACAGCGTGTTGCCATTGCGCGCGCAATCTTGAAGAACCCCGCCATCCTCCTATTTGATGAGGCGACTTCCGCATTGGATTCTAAGTCAGAGAAGGCCATTCAAGACGAATTGAGGAGCATTGCGCGCAACCGTACCACGCTCGTCATTGCGCATCGTTTATCTACGGTGGTGGACGCTCATCAGATTCTTGTGATGGATAAGGGGTGCATCATCGAAAGAGGTACACACCGCGAATTGTTATCCCTGCAGGGAGCCTATGCGCAGATGTGGGCGCTGCAACAGCAGGAAGAGCAGCAATGATTGCCAAATACTCATTGATTATTCTAGGAAATTTAGGTTATTCTGCGCCCCGTTCCGAAGTTTCGGACAGGAGAGTTCATGCGTAACACTATTTTTGCCTTAATACTGTCGAGCATTGCGCTGATTGCGCAGGGCGCAGACCATCCACAGATGGCATCGCTGGCACAGGGCGATCAGTATGCTGCTTACACCACCAAACCTGCTCCTCGCTTGGGTTCTGCCATCGCGATGATCTACGACGAGCAGACGCAACGCCCAATTTTCTCCAAGAATTCGAATGAGGTCGTGCCTATCGCATCCATCACCAAGCTGATGACAGCGATGGTGGTGCTGGATGCAAGATTGCCAATGGATGAGCAAATTACCATCAGTTCTATCGATCATGACCATTTCAAAGGCACACGTTCACGTATGCGTAATGGCATGACGTTGTCACGGGGGGAGTTGATGAAGTTGGCTTTGATGGCATCAGAAAACGTCGCTGCCGCTGCACTGGCTCGCACCTATCCAGGGGGTACGCAAGTGATGTTGTCCATGATGAACGCCAAGGCGCGTGAGTTGGGAATGACTTCTACTCGTTTTGATGATCCAACGGGGCTACACAGCACCAACGTTTCCACCGCCGAAGACCTAGTCAGAATGGCACTGGCGGCTAGAGAGTATGAAGAGATACAGCGTTTCACTACATCGCATTCACATATCGTGCAAGTTTCTTCCCGTAAGACTTTGCGTTTTAATAACACTAATCCTTTGGTGAGAAACGCCTCTTGGGACATTGGGTTGAGCAAGACAGGTTATATCAGCGAGGCGGGGCGCTGTTTGGTGATGCAGGCGAAGATATCGAATCGCCCAGTCGTCATTGTGTTGCTGGACTCATGGGGTAAGCATACACGTGTGGGCGATGCCAATAGAATCAAAAACTGGATGGAGGGCACGCGCCCAATCCGTACCGTGCACCATGTTCGACGCGGTTAGTGCTTTAGCGAGGCTGTCAAAAAGGGGGCTTACAGCCCCCTTTTTCATTGGCGCGGCGGGCGCAGTGCGATGACGACGACAGCGACGATGACGATGAGAATGATGAGTTCGATGAACATGATGATGGAGTGCAAGAAAGTAAGTGCATTCTACCTTTGCGTCCAAATAAGGGAACTCGATGCCTAAGGTAAAATCGGAGTCTTCACCGTGCCACCTCCTGTGTACTTTCTTTGTTTGAATACTCGATGAATCGTCTCGCAATAGCTGGGTCTTTGATTGGCTTGCTTACCTTTGGTTGGGTGGCTAGCGTACATGCCAAGTCGAGTAGCATTCCCGCCGTAATCGTCATCGCACCTGAAAAGGTGCGTCCAGTAATCACCCAGTACTTCCAACTGCCTGATGAATTGATGAAGACGGAGAGTGAGCGTGCTGTTTTCATGCGCCGAGCGCAAGGCGAAATTCCAGAGTTATTGATGACAGAAGGTTACTTCGCCAGCAAGGTGTCCATGCGGTCTGTGATGAAGGTGGGTACGATTGAATTACTGGTCGAGCCTGGTGCGCTTACTAAAGTTGGTGCTGTCAATATTGAGTTTCACGGAGACATCATGCAAACCGATGTTGGGCGTGCCCAGCAATTACTTAAAGAGTGGTCTTTGCCTCAAGGTGAAGGATTTACTGGGCTTGCATGGGATCGCGCCAAGACGGATTTGCTTACGCAGTTGGCGCGAAAAGAGTATGCGGCGGCACGCATCATGGATAGTGCGGCAAAAATAGACATTCCTTCCGCTACGGCGCAATTGAATATCGTAATTGATTCTGGTCCGCGCTATCGTTTCGGTGCGATGCAGGTCACGGGTTTGGAACGCTACACGAAAGCGATGGTGACACGCTATGCCTCCTTCAAAGAAGGCGAACCCTATGATCGCGGTCAGTTGTTGCTCTTGCAGACACGCTTGCAAAGTTTGGCGCAATTCAGTTCGGTAATCGTGAGTCTTGATATGCCGCCATTAGCGGATACGGCGAGCGCTGGCATCATCACTGCGCCCGTAAAAGTGCAGGTTGTGGAAGCACAATCGCGCAAGGTTGCCACGGGTTTGGGCTACAGCACGAATAACGGTCTGCGTAGCGAGTTGAGTTATCTTGACAACAATTTCGTTGGACGTGCATGGGCTTTCAACACAGCCTTGGTGCTGGAGAACAACCGTCAAACGTTATCAGCGGGAATTGACACCTTGCCGAATCCGCAGGGATTTCGCTTGCAGTGGCTGGCCAGCGGTGAGCGCACCACCATTCAAGGGCTGGAAACCTTGCGCGACAAATTTGGCGTGACACGCTCACACACTGTGTATGGTAATGAATTCAACATTGGACTCAACTGGCAGCAAGAAAATCGCATACCCGATGGGGGCATGCGTGAGACTAACCAAGCGTTAGTGCTTGACTGGCGCTGGTTTCAACGCGCAGTGGACGATCCTCTGATGCCGATGTCGGGATCGTTAACCGAGTTCCGCCTAGGGGGCGCAGGCAAGGCCATTTTTTCGGATGAGGACTTTGTGAGGACTTATCTGCGGCGTCAGCAGTGGATTCAGTTGGGTGAGAACGATGTCATTTCTTTGCGTGGAGAGGCGGGCTATACACAGACACCAACACGCGTGAATATCCCACAAGAATATCTGTTTCGCGTTGGTGGCACGCAGACCGTGCGCGGCTATGCTTACCAAAGTTTGGGTGTGCATGAAGGCTCTGCCGTGGTCGGTGGACGCGCGATGGTGACGGCGAGTGCCGAGTACACGCATTGGTTCTCTTCGCTGGGCGGGGCCGCTTTTGCCGATACGGGTGATGCAGCGGATAGCATTGAAGCGCTGAAGCCCGTGATTGGCTATGGGTTTGGAGCGCGTTGGCGTAGTCCTGTCGGGCCGTTGGCATTGGACGTGGCGCGTAGCAAGACAGTATCTGACCTTGTTTATCACTTCTCCATTGCGGTGGCCTTCTAATGGGCAATTCTACTAATCTATGCTTGAGAGTATCCGCTTTGAGGATTACCTGTTTTCCCCGTTTCCTCGCAATACATTGTTGCTCACGAGAAATTTCTCCTTACGTATCAAACATAGGTTGTGTCGCGATTTTTCGTTCGCGCCTTGTCTTGCTTATTACCAACCACTTGCCAGCTTGCTGGCTTAGTGGATGGTTAGTAGTTCCATCAGAACTTTGAATTATTAGAGAAGCCCCTATGGCAAAAGAGAATTCTCCGTTGTCCTTACGCAGCAAGATCGTTTTGGGTTTGTTCACGCCGTGCTTCTTGGTTGCTGGTGTCGGTTACTACTTGCTCGGTACGACCTCGGGAATGACATGGATGGCAGGGGTGGTGGATAGGCATACGCGCGGTGCATTCAAAGTGGATGGATTGACGGGTTCTATGTTGGGTGGATTTGCGGCGCAACATCTCACATTCAATTCGGAGACTTGGCGTATTGACGTGAGTGGGATTAAGGTGGAGTGGCAGCCGCGCGCACTATTGAGTCAGGAGTTGCATTTGTTGCGTGTGAGCGTGCA
>JAVHQF010000309.1:0-1512 GCA_036170995.1 Sideroxydans sp.
CACCACCAACTGGCAACGTTGTGCATCAAAGGCAGATACCATCGGCTCACAACTGCCGTCGAGCTGGGATACCGCATACCCCTGTGCCGCCAGATACGGCTTCAGGAAGTAATCGGTCGTAGGCGTCGCGCCGCCCGACAGGATCACCGCTCCCGGCCGCTCAATGTGTGGCATCGATTCTCTCTTTCACGACAACCACGACTTCTGCGCCCGCAGTGCATGGTTCAACAAAAAATCCGCCCGTCGTCATACCGGCGAATAACTATCCCGCTCATTCCAAATGCGGAATGTCGCAACTTGCCAGATCAATGAGGTAAATTCGCACACAGGCCAAGCCGGACACTCTCCGCCAACAACCGCTTGTCGCGCGTCCAAAGCAGCACACTCGGAGTAAGTCGAACAGCGGCCAACAAGTGTGCATCGATATACCCGATCCCTTTGCCGAAAAGTGCCTGGTTCTCGATGAACTGCAGCACTTCGTCATCAGTAGCGACGGTTATCTGCGGCAAGTTTTGCATGGTATTTAGTACGATATTGCGATTCAGCAAACTGCCCAAGGCCAGCTCGCCAAGCACAAACCGGTGAGTCAGAACTTGGCCGGCGTTCAGAAGGCTCGTCAATTCCACATCACCGTGGCGCAGATGGTCTATCCAGACCGAGGTGTCCACCAGAATCATGCCGGTTCAGACTGGCGCCGTGGAATATATTCAAGCGATGGTTCCGATCCTCCGAGCAACGCCAATCGTTTGGCGCTCTCACGCTGGATCAATGCCTTGAGCGCTTCGCGAACCAAAGCCGTCTTATCCATTGGTCCGGATAACTCCTGTGCTTTTTCAAGCAAGTCATCATCAAGTGCAAGAGTAGTACGCATGTTCATTAATCTCCGTTATCTACGCATAACTTATAGCATCAAATGATGCCTCAATCAACGCCTCCTCACTCCCTACTCCCAAGATTTCCTCACCAACGGCGCATGACTCAACGAAAAGTCCGGCCGTTCATAGCTCAGATTCGGGTTGTAGAAGGGATCGTTCTGCAACACCAGTTTCCAGCGCTTGCGCATATAGGCGACCTCTCGCCTCGCCCGCTTCTGCTTCACCGGCGTCAGGTCCTTGCCGCGCGACACCGACTCGTGGTGGTACAGTTCCGCATGCGGCGTCCACACCACACGGCGTCCTGCCTCACGCACCCGCAAGCAATAATCCACATCGTTGAATGCGACCGGCAGATTCTGTTCGTCCAGCCCGCCCAGCTCCATATACAACCCGCGCCAGGTCATCAGGCAGGCCGCCGTGACCGATGAAAGATCCTGCGCCAGAATGGCGCGGTTGCAATAGCCTGGATCATTGCAACCGATGAACGTATGCAGGTGGTTCGCCACCCCGCCCACGCCCACCACATCCCCTGCGTGCTGCACATGGCCATCCGGATACAACAGCTTTGCACCCACAACCCCAACTTTATCTTGCAACAAATGCCCCAGCATCTCACCCATCCAGTCTGGTGAGATCA
>JAVHQF010000310.1:0-7217 GCA_036170995.1 Sideroxydans sp.
GGCATTGGCGATCTCCTGTTCCACGTAGGCCAGGGTCTTGCCCGCTTGCAGCGAGACTTCGCCGCTATCGGGTTTGATTTCGCCGCGTATCAAGCGAAATAAAGTGGATTTGCCGCAGCCGTTCTGGCCAACTAGACCGATGCGTTGCTCGGCGAAGGCTTGCAGATTGATGTTTTGCAGTAGCGGCGTGCCGCCTTGTAGGTAGGTCAGATTCTGGATATTGAGCATGGGCGCGATGATAGCAGAGCATGAATCGGGATTAGCTCATCCTGGGTGCGCTAAAATGATTTTGGGTGAAGCACTTGGCGACTTAAGTCTATTCAATCCTGCGGAGGTGAATGATGTATAAAACAGTGCTTGTTTGTGTGTGTATGGTTGTTCTATCGTTTGCAGCAGTGGCAAAGAACAATAATTCGATTGTGGGGCGTTGGGTGTATCAGCAGGATAATGCCAGCTCCGAAATCATCTTGGATGACGCAGGGAACGGTCATTTTAACGGTACGCCGTTAAGTTATCAGGTGCAGGGCAATCAAATATTTGTCAACATCAACGGTGGCTTGCAAGTTTATTTTTACGAGTTGCAAAAGGATCATTTGATGCTTGCTGGAGGGGATTTAGACGTGCCTGTGCAGTTCACCCGCGCTAGCCAATCCACGACTCCAAGAAAGTCACCCACAGTTAGCAAAGTCAACGATGATGCAATTAAGAAAGTGCTGTTGGCGAATGATTGGTGTTCATTTTCATACAGTGGAGGTGGGGGCGGCTATGGTTCGTCGGGGAGTTATGGACATAGTTCCACATCGCGTGTGCATTTATCACCTGACGGCACAATTTCTCGCCGATCAGGTTCGGAGAATTATTCTAGTAATCAGTATGGAAGTGTGGCGAGTCAAGGTAATGATGGAGATGGTGGACGTTGGCAAGTGCGCGGAGGCGTGTTGTATCTTTCTAATGGAAATGCGCCGCTGCAACCAGTGAATCTCTCAATAACTCGAAATTCGAATGGTTCGCCGATACTCAAAGCCGATGGAATCGAATATATGCGGTGTGGGAATTAATCTTTGCGTTATTGTGACAGTCTGGAATCAACCCACTTGACCGACAGGTATCCTGAAAATGTTTGAACTCCCCTCTATTTGGAACATCGTTATTTCCACCCTCGTTTTTGTGGTGGCTGCGTGGTACATCACACGCTTGTTGGAGCAGCAGGGCATCTCCAAAGGAATGACACGAGGCTTGTCTGTTTTTGTGTTGGCCTACTTGGTTTCTTGGGGCTCGGGTGAGTTGGTGGATTGGATAGTCGGTCCGCAACCACAGCCAGCTGTTTCTCAAGATGTGTCGCAAATGCTGAAACAAGTCGGTGTCGATCAACACTGAATCAAGTAGCGGTTCTACATTCGTATGAAAAATCTACAGCCCCAATCAGTTTGGTCTCACTTCGCTACCTTATGTGCAATCCCACGCCCCTCGTATCGTGAGGCAGCGCTGAAACAACACCTCATCGAATGGGCGCAAGCACGCGGCATCGCTCACGTTGTTGATGAGGTGGGCAATCTCATATTGAAGAAACCCGCCAGCCTCGGTTGCGAAGCTATGCCCAGTGTGATTCTGCAAGGTCATCTCGACATGGTGTGCCAAGCCAACGCGGGGACGGCGCATGACTTTGCGCGCGATGCAATCAAGATGGTGGTGCGCGACGGTTGGCTCATTGCCGAGGACACCACGCTGGGGGCGGACAACGGCATCGGCGTGGCACTTGCGTTGGCTGTGTTGGAAGAAACAAATCTGATACATCCTGCGCTGGAGGTATTGCTCACCATTAATGAAGAATCCGGCATGGATGGTGCACGTGGTCTGGCACCCAGCACCTTGCAGGGTAAGTACCTCCTCAATTTGGATACCGAGGAGTGGGGGCATTTCTATCTAGGCTGTGCGGGTGGGGTGGATGTGGAGGTGCGGAACGCATTTCAATCCGTTCGCGCTGAGCTTGTCGAAGGGAGGGAGGAGCAGTCCATTCATGGTTCGACAAACTTAGCACGAACGGAAATTAATGTTTTGGCAGAGATACCCCACGATTTCGCGTTGTTTCGTTTCGAGGTAAGTGGGTTGAGTGGTGGTCATTCCGGCATCGACATCCATCTTGGGCGCGGCAATGCCATCAAGTTGCTGGCGGAGGCATTACGCGACCTTTCGATACACATTGATGTACGTCTCATCGAGTTGAAGGGTGGCTCTGCACGCAACGCCATCCCGCGCGAGGCGTTCGCCGTGTGTGCAGTGCCTATCGCGGTGGTATCAGGTATCGACGCGTGGGTAGAACATCGACTGGCAGCATGGCAACAACGCTTGGCAGAGGCGGATGCGAAGGTGTCGTTCCGCTACGAACTGGACGAGTTGCCTGTCGGCATGGCTATCCAACAGGCGGAGCGCGACCGAATACTGACTTTCCTTGACGTGTCGGTGAACGGCGTGTCGCAGATGAGTGAGGACTTTGCGGGCGTGACGGACACCTCAAGCAATCTCGGCGTGGTGAGTCTGGAGCAGGGGGTGTTCAAAGCGACCTTTAAGGTGCGCTCACTGCACGATGCACGTGCCAACGCACTGGCTGATAAGTTGGTGCACCATGCGCAAGGCTATGGCTTGCAGGCATGGAAGGAGGGTGCGTATCCAGGGTGGGCACCGAATCCCAACTCCGATTTGTTGGCACGCTGTCAGCAGGTGTACACGCGGGAATTCGGCCAGCCTGCCTCTTTGCAGGTCATCCATGCGGGGCTGGAATGTGGGCTGCTTGCCGCCAGTCATCCACATTTGGAGATGATATCCTTTGGGCCAGACATCCGTGGCGCACATGCGCCAGGCGAGAGAGTGGAGATCGCTTCCGTTCAACATTGTTGGACTTTGCTGAAAGCGGTGTTGCAGGCATTGGCTCAACGTGTCTGAGAAGCATTTTGAATGTCGAATCTGAGCCGTTCCACCGCCGTTTCGGTACAATGCGCGCCTGCTTGTGAGTGGCTAGTCCCACTCTTGATTCGCAACGATATTTAACGGAGTTTATAGACATGAAAGCACCTCTCCCTCTACGTAACGTTCCGCAGTCGAACATCTTCCGCAAGGGCGATGTGTTCGTGCTGTTCGGTGAGTTGTTTGGCCGAGGCTATGCGAATGGTCTGGTGAACGAAGCACGCAAAGCGGGAATGACCATCGTCGGTATAACCGTGGGACGCCGCAACGAGGATAATGCATTGCGTGCGTTGACTGCCGAAGAGTTGGCGACGGCGGAAGCGAATTTGGGTGGCCGCATCATTAACGTACCATTGATGGCGGGATTTGATCTGGATGCGCCTGCGGGCGAGAAGACACCGACCGATCTGTTGGATGTGCTCACATTGAAGACTTGGCAAGACGACAAACTGGATTTCGCGCATATTGAAAAATGCCGCGCAGTGGGCGTGAAGCGTTTCAAGGATTCCGTGGCGAAGGTGATGGCCGAGTTGGAGGGTATGATCCCGAACGGTGCGAATGCGTTCTTCGCACACACGATGGCGGGCGGCATCCCCAAGGTGAAGGTGTTCCTCGCCATTGCTAACCGCATCTATAAAGGCCGTGGCGAGCGCTTCATGTCTTCCAGCGCGTTGTTGAACAGCGATCTGGGCAAACTCATCCTGATGAACTTCGACGAGGTTACCGCGAACTCCTTCCAGTACCTGATCGAAGGGAGTGCGGCGATTCGGGCACGTTTGGAGAAGAGCGGCGGCCAAGTGCGCTACACCGCTTACGGTTACCACGGTACTGAGATACTCATTAATGGTCGCTATCAATGGCAGACCTACACCAGCTACACCCAAGGCAAGGCGAAGATGCTGTTGGAACGACACGCTGAGAAGGCGTGGGCGCAAGGTATCAAGGCGACTTGCTACAACTGTCCTGAGATCCGCACCAACTCTTCTGACATCTTCGTGGGCGTAGAGCTTTCCCTATTCCCGTTGTTGAAAGCGTTGAGGCAAGAAGGCGGCGGCGCCTGGGCGGAGACGCAATGGCAGGCTTGCCGCGATGTGTTGCAAGAAGGCCAGACCTTGGAAGGGCTGCTCAAGACCATTGACGATTACAACGACAGCGCTGTGATGGCAGGCTTCCGCAACTTCGAAGCATGGCCGATGCCGAACTCGCCCGAGTTGGCGGATGTGATGATCGGCACTTCGGATGACATCACCAAGATGCACAAGAGTCGCGATGCGCTGGTGACGGATGTGCTGAGCTCTTTGGTGCTGGAAGGTACTGGCCCATTGATGTTCCACGAGTCGTCTAATCCAGCTGGCCCTGTGTTGTGGTTGAACCACGACGTGATCGCAAAACAACTCAATCAACTGCACAACTAATGTCGTGAATGTGTCGGGCATCTCGCTCGGCACGTCTCTTTGCGGGAGTTAACGTACAGCTATGGCCGTCGTCCAAGTCATCCTCCCCATCTTCCTGTTGATCTTGTTGGGTACAGCGATGCGCCGCTGGTTCGGTCTGCGCCAAGATTTCTGGCCGCAACTTGATAGGCTTATCTACTACCTCTTCTTTCCTGCACTACTATTCAGTTCGCTCTCGCATTTCCAGATCGACTTCGGTGCGGCGACCCCGATGCTCATCGTAGCGCTGCTCTACATGGGCGCAGGCATCGCTTTGGGCTATGTGGCGAAGTGGGTCTTCCACGCGCCCGACAAAGTCTTCTCCGCCACCTTCCAATCGTCATTTCGTTTCAATAGCTATGTCGGTCTTGCCATCGCAGGCGGTATCCACGGCAGCGCGGGTCTGGCGGCTATCGGGCTGTTGATGGGGTTCATGGTGCCTGTCGCCAATGTAGCTTCGGTGCTGATGCTGGCACGACACAGCGAGAGTCATTGGTTGAAGGAGATATTGCTCAATCCACTCATCTTGGCGACGGCGGGGGGTATCACCTTCAGTCTGGCTGGCTTGCATCTGCCTCCGATGTTCGACAAGACCTTGAACTTGTTGGCGCAAGCTTCGTTGCCGATGGGTTTGATCGCGGTGGGGGCGGGTTTGCGCATACAGGGCATGCACGCTCATCAAGGCACCTTGTGGTACGGCGTGTTGGTGAAGTTGCTGGCATTGCCTGCTATCGCATGGGGCTTGGGCGTGTGGTTCGGTTTAACGAATGTGTATTTGCACATCGCGGTTCTGATGGCGGCGTTGCCTGTCTCCACTGTGGCTTATGTGCTGGCGAAACGCATGGGAGCGGAGGGTGACACCATAGCGGCACAGATCATGTTGAGTACTTTGTTGGCGGTGGTCACACTTCCATTGTGGTTGTTGTTGATGGGGCTATGAATGGATAATCGCGCCCCCGTAGAAGTTGGAGGTTTTAGATGAAAGTGACACCAGACAATGTTAAGGAGTTCATCCTAGAAGGATTGGCGTGCGAGCACATCCAAGTCGAAGGCGATGGTCGCCATTTCGAGGCGGTTATCGTGAGCCAAGCTTTCGAAGGTAAAGGCATGCTGCAACAGCACAAGCTGGTGTATCAGGTGTTGGGCGACAAGATGGAGAAGATCCATGCTTTGTCGATGCAGACAATGACCCCCACGCAGTGGGTTAATAAATAATCAAGGAGAATGGAATTGGACGAAAAACAGATCGCATTAGACATCATCAAGCAGACAGTTACTGAGAACCCTGTCGTGCTGTACATGAAGGGCACACCGCATTTCCCGCAATGCGGATTCTCAGGTCGTGCGGCGCAAGTGTTGAAGGCGTGCGGGGTGACGAAATATGTCGCCGTGAACGTGCTGGAAGATGCGGGTGCTTGGAACTATCTGAAGTTTTACGCCGACTTCCCAACCTTTCCGCAGCTCTACCTCAAAGGTGAACTGATCGGCGGCTCGGACATCATGTATTCCATGTATGAACAGGGCGAGTTGCAGAAACTGATCGCCGACGCGACCGCGCAATAAATCACTCATGCTGAATCCTCAGCAAGCCAGTCAACTCGTACGTTTGCGTTGGACGGCGTTCATCGTCGTCGGCTTGGCCTATGTGTTGTCGTTCTTCCATCGCTTCGCACCAGCCGCCATTTCGGGGGATCTGCAACAGACCTTCCAAGCCAGCGGTGCGGAGTTGGGGGGATTGGCGGCGACCTATTTCTATGTGTACATGATCATGCAGATACCGACCGGTATCTTGGTCGATACCATGGGGCCGCGTCGGGTGGTGGCGATAGGGGGCTTGATCGCAGGTGTCGGTTCGATGTTGTTCGGTATAGCCGACTCGCTGGAGGCGGCTTCAATTGGGCGAATCTTGGTTGGTCTGGGTGTCTCGGTCACCTTTATCTCTTTGCTCAAACTGAATGCATCGTGGTTTCACGACAGACACTTTGCCACCATGACGGGGGCGACCATCTTGATGGGGAATGTTGGGTCTTTGCTGGCAGCAGCACCCTTGGCATGGGCGCTGGGATTCGTTTCGTGGCGTACTGTGTTTGTCACCGTTGGGGTGTTTTCCTTGTTGCTGGCTGTGTTGGATTGGTGGTTGGTGCGCAACCAGCCCATTGATGTGGGGCTACCCAGTATGCCCGAATTGGATGGCAAAGAAGCGCATCCGCAGCACACTGGGCATTGGTACGACGGCTTGCTCATCGTGTTGAAGAATCGTGCGACGTGGCCAGGTCTGTGGGTGAACATGGGTATCGCGGGGACGTTGTTTGCCTTCGCTGGGTTGTGGGCAGTGCCATTCTTGCGCGATGTATATGGCATGGATAGAGCGACCGCGACCAATCACACCACTTTGCTACTGGCGGGTTTTGCCATCGGTGCATTTTTCATTGGCACGCTGTCTGATCGCATGGGCAAACGCAAACCGTTGATGATCACCGGCGCGTTGATCTATAGCCTGTGTTGGTTGCCGCTGTTGTTGGGCGTTGCCATGGAGGCAAGTGTGAGCTATGCGCTGTTCTTATTGATGGGGCTGTGTGCGCCGAGTTTTACTTTAAGCTGGTCATGCGCAAAAGAGGTGAATCCGCATGCACTCTCAGGTATGGCGACCAGCGTGGTCAACATCGGTGGATTCCTTGGTACGGCCATATTGCAACCGTTGGTGGGATGGGCGATTGACAGGGCACACCTAGATGCGGGCATCGTACCCTTGGCATTGAGTGACTATCGCTATGGCATTGGGATAATGATGGGGTTCTCATTAATGGGCTTGGTGGCAACCTT
>JAVHQF010000311.1:0-7215 GCA_036170995.1 Sideroxydans sp.
CATAATGCGACTGACCGCAACACCTTGCGCGACCGCAAAGGTGACAAGATCAGTTTCAATCAGCCGCAGAAATTATGCGGCTCGTGCCACGGACAGATTTACGCAAACTGGCGCATGGGCATCCACGGCAAGCGCATCGGCTCATGGCAAACGGGGGCTAAGAAACGTTGGTGGGTCTGTACGGAATGCCACAATCCGCATACCGTGCAAATACACAGATTCGATCCGATTCGGCCAGAAGCCCCACCTGAATTGCCCAGAGGGATGAAAAATACCAACCACGAATTAGGCGAACAAAGTGCACATCCAGCAATGGCCAAATGATGGATGGTGCGGGAGTGAGAGCGCGTAAGTCTCTAGGTACTGCGCGCAGCGCTCTCTTCTTGGCTCATGTTGTACCGGTTATGTTGGAAAATTTCCTAACCATATATGCAGATGCAATCCATTTTGATTTCGGTTATTGTCCGCCATCCCTATTCAAAGGAGCATTCTGTTGAGCCAGGCAGCGGGATCCACAGCCGATAATCGGTTGCATATCGCCATCGTTGGCAGCGGCGCGGCGGGACGTGCGTGCGCTATACAAGCCTTGGAATGCGGCGCGCGCGTGACGATGATTGAACATCGCGACTTGGGTGGCAGCCTCATCAGCATCGGCAGTATTCCGGTCAAACACCTACCCGACTCCCTCGCGGATTCGAGCGAAGCATCGCCCCCCACCACTCAAGGCATTCAATGGTTGATGCAGCAACGGGAACGGCTAGCGTCACTGCGTCAGACCGAGTGCGAGGTGCTGGTGAATCATCCAGATTTAACACTAATGCTAGGTGAGGCGCGTTTTTTGGAAAAACAAAAACTCATCGTGCGCTTGAACGATGACAGCCGCAAAGTATCCTTTCGCAAGATTGTTTTCGCCCGTTGCCTCATCGCCACGGGCGATATACCTGATATTCCGCAAATTGTAGGACTAGGCGCAACCCCTTACTGGACTTCGACGGAAGCCTTGTCCAGCCCCATCATCCCGTCCAGACTTGCTGTGATTGGCGGCTCGGCCATCGCCGTGGAGCTGGCTCAAACATTCGCCCGCTTGGGTAGCCAAGTGACATTGTTGCATGAACAATCCCAACTCTTTCCCGATGCGCCCTTGCTAGGAAAAACGCTGACTCAAGTTTTGCGCGCCGATGGCATCACGGTGTTGGACGGAGTCAGCGCAAGCGAAACAAATTTTGAAGAGGGCGTGTTCATGTTGAGCAC
Source organism: Sideroxydans sp. (assembly GCA_036170995.1). Taxonomy (GTDB): domain Bacteria; phylum Pseudomonadota; class Gammaproteobacteria; order Burkholderiales; family Gallionellaceae; genus Sideroxyarcus. The sequence continues at coordinate 1,252 of JAVHQF010000311.1, forward strand.
CAATCAAGGTGGAATTCAAGCCGAAAGATTGCTCATTGCAGGCGAGCGCAGCCCCAATACGCACAGCTTATGTGCAGACATGATTGGTGTCGAACTCGATGCGCGAGGTTGCGTCTGCGTTGACAATCAACTGCAAACCAACGTGGTAGGCATCTATGCCGCAGGAGCGTGTACCACCTTGCCATCGCTTGCCGAAGGTGCAGGCGCATCAGGCCGACTAGCGGCTATCAATATGACAGGCGGCACGAGTCTTTTTGATTTGAGTGCAGAGCCGTTTGTTGTTTTAACTGATCCTCCAGCAGCCAGCGTGGGAGTATCCGAAGAAGTCGCGCGTAGCCAAGGGTTTGCCACCGTTAGCCAGACACTTCCACTCACACAGAGCGACGGTAAAACCTGCTGTTTCATCAAAATCGTTGCGCAATCCAAGACGCTGCGCGTGTTGGGCGTGCAGGTGGTGGCGGCGGAAGCGAGCGAACTAATCCAGGCAGCCGCTTACGCGCTGCGTGCACAGATGACGGTGCAGGATATGGCGGAGCGACAGTTTTCCCCTTCGATAAGGGGCGCGGAACTGCACCTGTGTGCCCGTCTTTTTGTTCGTGATTTTGACGAGACATCGTTGTCACATAAAGAGGTCGCCCTCTAAAAATGTGCGTCGCTATGAGCAAGAAAAATATAGTTCTGGCTAGAAAATAAATTTGGCTTGCGTGCAAAATTACCCACATGATTTTAAGGACACATTTTCTAGAAACTATCGCCACCATCACGGGTGGCGATAACGTTTTGACGGGAGAGGCTGCCAGACCCTACTGTAAGGACTGGCGCGGTCGTTATGCTGGAGTGGCGCTTGCTGTCGTGTTTCCTTTCACCACGGAGCAGGTCAGTGAAATTGTGAAATTGTGCAACACGCAGGGTGTCGCCATCGTTCCTCAAGGCGGGAATACCAGTTTGTGTGGTGCCTCGGTGCCGCTGGCGAATGGCAGTCAGCAGATCGTGATTAACCTCTCTCGAATGAACAGCATTCGCAAAGTAGATGCTATCAACTACACCATGATGGTGGAGGCTGGATGTAAGTTGGCATCCCTGTACGAAGCGGCAGATAAGGCTGACAGATTATTTCCCCTTGGCCTCACGGCCATCGCGCCGCATTGCGAAATCGGCGGCAATCTTTCTACCAACGCAGGCGGCATCGGCGTGTTGCGTTACGGTAGTGCGCGCGACCTCGTGTTGGGGTTGGAGGTCGTATTGCCTGATGGGCGCATTTGGAACGGCCTGCGCAGTCTGCGCAAAGACAACACCGGTTACGACCTCAAACATCTATTCATGGGGGCGGAAGGCACACTCGGCATTATCACGGCTGCCGTCCTTAAACTTTATCCGCGCCCTAGGGCGGTCGCGACAGCCTGCATCGCCGTGCGCGATCCAGCAGCGGCAGTCGCCTTGCTGTCGCATCTGCGCGCCACCTGTGGCGACAAGATCAGCGGCTTTGAGATCATTTCGCGCTCCTGCCTCGATCTCGTGTTCAAACATATCCGCGACACCCTCGAACCTTTCGGAAGCAAACATGAATGGATTGTCATCACCAAGTTGGCGGATGTACTTGCCACTCCGCTTGACGTTCCACTGCGTGACTCACTGAAGTCTTTTGGCAACGGCATCGTCGAGTTCGACATCACGAGTGATGAGGCGAAAGCAGAACGTTGGTGGCGCTTGCGCAAGAACATCGCCGAAGCGCAAAAGGCCGAAGGCATCAGCATCAAGCACGATGTTTCCATTCCTATCAGTAGTGTGCCGCAATTCATCGCACAAGCCAGCGCCGCTTTGCGCGCTGCTTATCCTGGAGTCCGCATCGTTGCCTTCGGCCACATTGGCGACGGCAACATCCATTACAACATCTCCATGCTCGATGCGAGCACGAACGCCGACTTCATCGAACAGCAAGAACACGGTGTGAACCGCATCGTGTACGCAGTCGTTGCACAGTTGGGTGGCAGCATTAGTGCCGAGCACGGATTGGGGCAATTGAAGCGCGAAGAAATCACCCACTACAAGAGCGCCATCGAGTTGCAATTGATGCGCGAAATCAAGCGCACACTCGACCCGCAGGGGCTGATGAATCCAGGCAAGGTGTTATAATCCGCGCCTCTTTTGAAGGCGTAAAGCAATGTCCGCAGTCCTGAATTTCAAATCCCATTTAGCTGAATCTTTCTCCCACGCTTTGCACGAAGTCGCTCCCGATTTTGTGGGCGCGACCGTCGTTATCGAACGTCCCAAACAGGCCTTGCATGGCGATTACGCCTGCAATCTGGCGATGCAGTTGGCGAAGCCGCTGCGCAAATCGCCACGCGACATTGCCAATGCGCTGGTCGCCGCTTTGCCAAAATCTGATGTGGTGGAGAAGGTTGAAATCGCGGGTGCGGGATTCATCAACGTGTTCCTCACCAAAGCCGCTAAGCAAGAGGTCGTGCGCGGCGTGTTGCAAGCGGCGACTAACTACGGTCGCGTGAACACGGGAGCAGGCAAGAAGGTGGGCGTGGAGTTTGTCTCAGCCAATCCCACGGGGCCATTGCACGTGGGTCACGGTCGCGGTGCGGCGGTGGGCGATTGTCTGTGCAGTGTATTGGATGCCGCTGGTTGGGATGTGACACGTGAGTTTTATTACAACGATGCGGGCGTGCAGATCGACAACCTCACCTTGTCGGTGCAATTGCGCTGCAAGGGCATCACACCCGATGCTGCTGCGTGGCCGGAAGCGGGCTATCGGGGTGATTACATAGCCGACGTGGCGCGGGCTTACCTCGCAAAAGAGACAGTTGTTTCAAGCGACCAAAGCACCACGGGTAGCGGTGATGTAAATGATGTCGAATCTATCCGCCATTTCGCCGTCGCCTATCTTCGCCGCGAACAAGATTTAGATTTGCGCGCGTTCGGCGTCGAGTTTGATGTGTTCTCCTTGGAGTCTGCGCTCTACACCGAAGGCAAAGTGGAAGCAACGGTGCAGAAGCTTATCGCCAGCGGCCACACTTACGAGCAGGACGCTGCGTTGTGGTTGCGCACCACCGATTTCGGCGACGACAAAGACCGCGTGATGCGCAAGAGCGACGGTGGCTACACTTACTTCGTGCCAGACGTTGCCTACCATCTGGAAAAATGGAAACGTGGTTTTGTGCGCGTCATCAATGAGCAGGGTTCCGATCATCACAGCACGATCACGCGTGTGCGCGCGGGTCTGCAAGCCTTGAACGAAGGCATCCCCAAAGGTTGGCCTGACTATGTATTGCACCAGATGGTGACGGTGCTGAAAAACGGAGAAGAAGTGAAGATTTCAAAACGTGCGGGCAGTTACGTGACCTTGCGTGACCTCATCGACGAAGTGGGTTGCGATGCGACCCGATATTTTCTCGCGGCGCGTCATCCCGATTCGCAACTGGTGTTCGACATTGACTTGGCGAAATCGCAGAGTAACGATAATCCAGTGTATTACATCCAGTACGCCCATGCCCGTATCAGCACCGTGTTGGCGCAGTGGGGTGGTGCACGCGCTGCGTTATTGAATGCCGATGTGAGCCTCTTGGATAGTGAGTACGAGACGGTGTTGTTGCAACGTATGATTGATTATCCGCAAGTGATCGAAACAGCGGCAGAAGACCTTGCGCCACATCTGGTTGCCTTCTATCTCAAAGAGTTGGCGGCTGATTTCCACAGCTATTACAATGCCTCGCGCTTCTTGGTTGAGGATGCGCAGGTCAAGCTGGCAAGGTTGGCATTGATTGCTGCCGTGGCGCAAACGATTAAGAATGGTTTGGCACTATTGGGCGTGAGTGCGCCTGACAAGATGTAAAAACGTAAAGGAACAGACATGGCTAAAGCGGGCAATACAAGTGGTGGAGCGTCAAAATCCAAAGTTGTGGCGGGGATGGTTGTTGGCATCGTCCTTGGTGTTGCATTCGCCAGTTTTGTGGCTTGGTATGTGTTGGAAAAGAATCCCGCATCATTCACCAACAAAGAGCTGCGTGAGCCGCCAAAGGTGGTGCCGCAAGTCGCACCAGCTCCAGTGAGTGCACCAGCCGCTGCATCCAGCGTCGGCTCGACACAGAAATTCGAGTTCTACAAAGAATTGCCAGACAAATCTGAAGGCCGTGCGACCAAACAGACGGTGACCAAGCCACAAGTGACAACTCAAGCGCCCGCGCATATCGTCAACCCACCACCCCAAGCCCCCGTTGATAGCTCGCTGTATTTTGTCCAAGCAGGCTCTTTTCAAAATGCCGAGGATGCAGAGAAACTAAAAGCGAAGTTGGCACTCGTAGGCATGGAAGCTAGCGTGCAGAAAGCGGACATTCCAGGAAAAGGTGTCTTCTACCGTGTGCGTCTTGGCCCCTACAAAGGCGTAGCAGAAGCGAATGCCACCCTCGCCAATTTGAAGCAGAACGGCATTAGCAACGCTACTGCGTTGCATGCACAGTGAACTACAGGAGAAAAGGATGAAACTGTTTGCTAAGATTTTCGCAGTCCTCGTTTTGTTATTTGTGGCACAAGCGCAAGCCGAAGTGCTCGCGGGTCGTGATTACAAAGTGCTCAATCCAGCCCAGCCCACCAGCGGCGGTAGCAAAGTCGAAGTGTTGGAGTTCTTCTTCTACGGTTGTTCACATTGCTATCACTTGCACGGTCCATTGAGCAAATGGGAAAAGACGATTCCGAAAGATGTCGATCTCCAATTCGTCCCTGTAATCTTCCGTGACACATGGGAGCCGATGGCGCGTACCTTTTACGCTTTGGAATCCATCGGTCAACGTGAGAAGTTGCACAACGACCTGTTCGAAGCATGGAACATCTACAATACAGACCTGAGCGACGAGGTGAAGATCACCGAATTTGTGGCGAAGCGCGGTGTGGATAAAGCCAAGTTTGGTGCGGCATACAATTCTTTCTCACTACAAAGCAAAGTCGCGCGTAGTAACCAGATGGTGCAAGCATTCGGTATCCGTGGCACCCCCACCATTGCCGTAGATGGCAAATACATCATCACTGGCCTAGAGCCAGCAGACACCATTCGTGTGTTGGATGAAGTCATTAAGATTGCTCGCAAGGAACGCCAAGCGAATAAGCGCTGATTTTAGGAATGAGGATTGCGGAGTGAGGATTGAGTGAGAAGCACTGCTGCGGATTTTTCTCAATCCTCGATCCACTATCCTAGGTCCGTAGTTATCAGTGGCGCGTCGAGTGGCATCGGTCTAGCCCTCACGCGCCATTATCTTGAGCACAGCGCATCCGTTGCCGTCTTCGCCCGCCGGGGCGAGTTGTTGCAAGCCCTCGCCACTGAATTCCCAGATCAAGTTCATTGCTACACGCTCGATGTGCGTGACGCGGCTGCCATCCAACAAGCTGCAAAAGATTTTATTCAGAAGGTCGGCGTACCCGATATCGTCATCGCCAATGCGGGCGTGAGCGTCGGCACCCTCACTGAATACGCTGAAGACCTCGATGTGTTCAAGCAAGTGATGGACATCAACGTGCTTGGCATGGTGAATACCTTCCAGCCCTTCGTAGAAGCGATGCGAACCAAGCTCCCTCTCCCACTGGGGGAGGGTTGGGGTGGGGCAGCACTCTTTACTCCAACGCTCGTCGGTATCGCCAGCGTTGCGGGCTTGCGTGGCTTGCCCGGTGCCAGTGCCTACTCAGCGTCTAAAGCCGCAGCCATCTCCTATCTAGAATCATTGCGTGTCGAGATGCGCGGCAGTGGTGTGAAGGTGGTCACCATCGCACCAGGGTATATCAAGACACCGATGACCGATATCAATCCCTATCCCATGCCATTCATTTTGGTACCAGAGGAGGCGGCGCGGCGCATGGCGCGCGTCATCGAGCGCAGCTGTTCGTTCGCCGTCGTACCTTGGCAGATGGGGGTGGTAGGCTGGGTGATGAAGCGACTGCCGAACTGGCTGTATGACCGACTATTCGCCAACG
>JAVHQF010000312.1:0-7180 GCA_036170995.1 Sideroxydans sp.
TGCAACTAACGGTAAATATTCGCGCCGATGGCAGTGTGGAAAGTATCGAAATCAATCGGTCTTCTGGGCAACGCATCCTTGATGCGGCAGCTCAGCGCATTGTCAAGCTCGCTGCGCCTTACGCGCCCTTCCCGCCAGACATTCTAAAAGAGACCGATATTCTCAGCATTACCCGTACTTGGACATTCACTTCCAACGATCAGCTTGAGTCGGAATAGCAATGTAGATACGATGCGTCCCATGTTGCGCTCTGCCTTCCAATTAGCCCTGCTCGTCTTCACTCTGCTCTTCGCTCAGCAAGGTGCACTGTCGCATGGCATCTGGCACACCCTGGCGCAGCAATCGCACGACCAATCAGCACCGCACGATACACAATGCGAATTGTGTGCTGCCTATGCACATATTGGCAGCGCGGTCGGCAGTAGTGATATTCACTTGAGAATTGATGCTTCAACCCACCCAGTCGCAGTTTTCTACACAGCAACTTTCCATTCCGTTCTATTCACCGCCTTTGCGGCGCGCGCCCCGCCTTACTCCACTTAAGACCTAGCCAACTCCGCGCCAGATGCGCGGAATAGCTCGTCATTCCCGCGAAGGCGGGAATCCAGTTTCTTGATTTAACTGGGCTCTCGTCTTCGCGGGAGCAACGGACTTGGACTTGTTCTGTATTTCCTTAGGAGTAATCAATGCGCAAACGAATCTCTATCCGTACTGTTATCGCGGCCTTGCTGTTGCACTCGGCCACCGCCACTGCCTCCAACGGTGGCAACATCGACAATGCTTTTAACCCCGCTTTCTCGCTCATCTTGTCTGGCCTGTATGGCCAGCTACAGCAGGCGCCCAGTGCCGCGACAGGATTTGCCATGAACCCAGTTCCCAGCCATGCGCAGGGTTTCAACCTCGGTGAATCCGAGATGGGCATCTCTGCCAATATCGATCCGCAGTTGCGTGGCGCGGCCACGCTAGCACTCAACCCAGCGGGCGGGGTGAGTGTGGAGAACGCTTTCGTGCAAACGACTGCGCTGGGCGATGGCATGAATCTCAAATTCGGACGTTACTTTTCTAACTTGGGCTATCTCAACGAACAACATGCGCACGCGTGGGATTTTGTCGATCAACCGCTGGTATATGCGGTCTTGTGGGAAAACCAGTTGAGTGAGGATGGCGTGCAATTTAAATGGCTCGCACCCACTGACACCTTCATCGAATTCGGTGCGGAGATGGGTAAAGGGCGCGGCTTCCCGGGTACTGAGCGAGTAAAAAACGGAAGTGGCGCGGGTGTGCTATTCGCCCACATCGGCGATGACATCGGCATCGAGCATAGCTGGCGTCTGGGTGCTTCAGTGCATCAGACTCGCCGCGTGAATGCAAAAAGCACCGAGGTACCCGACTTGGCGGGAAACACCATCACCAATCTATTCTCTGGTGACAGCAAAACCACAGGCTTCGATTTTATTTGGAAATATTCACCTAATGGCAACCTACGCGACAGTTATGTGAAGTTGCAAACTGAGTATTTCCGCCGCAGGGAGACGGGCGATCTGACTTACTACACAGCCAGCGTGAACAAAACCGACACATTCAGCAATACGCAATGTGGCTTCTATCTACAGGGCGTGTATCAATTCGTACCACGCTGGAGAGTAGGTGTACGTTATGACCATCTCGATGCCGGCGTCGCGCAAGTTGGCGCACTGAATGCAGGCAACATCATCAGTGACTATGCCTACACACCGACACGCACCACGCTAATGCTCGACTACAGCCCAAGTGAGTTTTCGCGTTTGCGTATGCAAGTAGCAAATGACCAGTCGCGCCAAGGACTCAAAGATAACCAGTTCTTCGTGCAATACATTATGAGCTTGGGCGCGCACGGCGCGCATTCTTACTAGGAGACGATGATGAATAGACTACTTTATGTTTTCCTGTTTTCCCTGCTCTACAGCCCAGCCCATGCCGCGCTCAATGTGTTCGCCTGCGAACCAGAATGGGCGGCGCTCACGCAAGAACTCGCGGGCGATAAAGCCAACATCTATACCGCCACCGCTGCGCTACAAGACCCGCATCGTATCGAGGCGCGCCCCAGTCTGATCGCCAAGGCGCGCCGCGCCAACCTAGTGGTGTGCACAGGCGCGGAGTTGGAAGTCGCATGGCTGCCTGTGGTGTTGCGTGAATCAGGCAATGCCACGACGCAAATGGGTAGCGATGGATATTTCGAAGCAGCGGATTTCGTGAAGATGTTGGAAGTGCCGACTCGTCTGGATCGCGGCGATGGCGATGTGCATGCGCGCGGCAACCCACACATCCAGACCGACCCGCGCAATTTCTTGCCTATCGCGGATGCGCTGAGCAAACGTCTGATACAACTGGATGCCGCGAATGCAAGTACATACCAGCAACGCCTCTCCTCATTCAACACAAAATGGCGTGCTGCCATCTCCCAATGGGAAGTGCAAGCACTACTACTCAAAGGCAAGCCTGTGCTGGTACAACATCAAGGATTTCCGTATCTGACTGAGTGGCTGAAGCTAAAGGAAGTGGCGACGTTGGAACCTAAGCCTGGGATGGAACCAAGTGCGGCGCATCTATCTAACGTATTGAGTACGTTACAAAAACAGCCCGCCAAGATGGTGCTGCGTGCCGCTTACCAAGACGCACGCCCCTCTGAATGGATAGCCCAGCGTGCGCACCTAAACGCAGTCGAGCTACCCTACACAGTAGGCGGCAGTGCGGGCGCGAGTGACTTGTATGGCTTGTTCGATGACACCATCGCGCGGCTACTGAAAGGATCGCTATGAACGACTTAGAATTAGACATTCTCCTCCCAGCCTTCATCGCGGGGCTACTCATCCTCTCCACGCACATCCCTTTCGGCATACGCGTGTTACAACGCGGCGTCATCTTCGCCGACCTCGCCATCGCGCAAATCGCCGGATTAGGCGTAGTCATCGCCGCACTGCTCGAACTCAATCATGATCCATTTCTCGTGCAACTCATCGCCGCCAGTAGTGCGCTGTGTGGCGCTGGCTTATTGACGTGGATAGAGCGCAGCGCACCCGCAGTTAAAGAAGCCTACATAGGCCTCACCTTCGTGCTCTCTGCCAGTTTGGGTATTTTATTGATGAGTCACGATGTGCATGCTGGGGAGCATCTAAAAGAGATGCTGGTCGGGCAGATACTGTGGGCGAACAAGGAGCAACTCATGGTCACCGCCATCCTCAGTGCTGCCTTACTACTCGCATGGCGCACCCTGCGCACCAGTCAAAGTCACTTCGCGTTCTATGGTCTGTTCGCCCTCGCTGTCACCGCATCCGTGCAACTGGTCGGCATCTATCTGGTGTTCGCCAGCCTCATCGTACCTGCACTTGCCACCTACAGATTGCAGACCAAACGCTTGGTATATGCCGCCGCAGTCGGTATCGCTGGCTATGGGCTCGGCTTGTTGCTTTCGGTATGGTTCGACCTGCCTGCGGGTGTCACCATAGTGTGTGCGATGGCGATCATCGGACTGACGACAGCGATACTGAAGCGGAGCAACTAACCCGCTATAATCTGCGCACTTTCCGTAGCCTGCATAGATAGATATGACCGACAAATATGCCGTCATCGGCAATCCCATCAAACACAGCAAGTCGCCACTCATCCATTCGATGTTCGCGCAACAAACCAATCAAGACATCAGTTATGAGGCCATCGAAGCGCCGCTCGACGGTTTCGCTGACACTATCGCGCGCTTGCGTGCGGAGGGTTACAAAGGCTGCAACGTCACGCTGCCGTTCAAGTTCGAAGCCTTCAAGTTGGCGACGCAGCGCAGTGGACGTGCCAACGATGCCAGTGCCGTTAACACCCTCATCTTTGAGGGCAATGAAATTCTTGGCGACAACACAGATGGACAGGGTTTCTTATCTGACATCGAAAATAATTTGCGGTATAAATTATTCCTCAAGGACTCGCTCATCCTTGGTGCGGGCGGGGCAGCAGCAGGTGTGATGTGGCCATTGTTCAATGCGGGCGTTGGCATCATTGTCGCCAACCGCACGCTTGAGAAAGCGCAAGCGCTTGTCGCTGATTTCGAAGGGGCTGGCACGGTGTACGCCAAGCGTTACCAAGATTTGGAGGGGCGCAGTTTCGATATCGTCATCAATGCCACTTCTAGTAGCTTGTCGGACGAACTACCACCGTTGCCCGCAGGTTTGTTCAAACTCGGCTCACTCGCCTACGACATGATGTACGGTAAAGAAACACCATTCTTAAAGTTTGCCCGCACACAAGGTGCGACCGTCATCTCGGATGGACTGGGCATGTTGGTAGAACAAGCAGCGACCTCGTTTGCCCTGTGGCGCAAGGTACGCCCAGATACCAAGCCAGTCCTTGAGGCAATGCGTAAGTTATGAAGTCCGCAAATCTATTCCTTATTTTTTTCAGCATAGGCCACAATCCAGCAAAAACAAAACTTCCGCGAAACAGACCAGACAAGCTGCAAGCGGTGCGTTTCGAGCCACGGCAAAAACAAAGTTCAGCACCGCTTCGTGGGAAGTTGTTTCTTCAACTGGATTCCGGCCTAAGCCAGAATAACGGTCTGTTATGAAGATGCCGCGTAGCCTGTTCTGGCGCATCGTGTTTGTATTGTTCGCGCTGTTGGTGCTATATCAACTATGGCTGTTAGCGCACATCGTATGGTGGATTAAGTTCAATCCTGCAAGTAGCTCTTTCATGCAAGACCGTCTTGAGGTGATGCAAGACAAAAACCCCGATGCAGAGTTGAAACACAAGTGGGTGGACTACAATAAAATCTCCAAAAACCTGAAGCGTGCACTCATCGTCTCAGAGGATGCCAAGTTCGTCGATCACGAAGGCTTCGATTGGGAAGGCATCCAGAAAGCTTATGAGAAGAACATGAAGAAGGGCAAGATTGTCGCTGGCGGCTCGACCATCAGCCAGCAGCTGGCTAAGAATCTGTTCCTCTCTACCAAGCGCACACCTTGGCGCAAAGGAGAAGAAGTCGTTATTACGCTGATGCTGGAAGCGGTGATGGATAAGCAGCGCATCTTCGAAATTTATTTGAATGTTATCGAGTGGGGTAACGGGGTGTTTGGTGCGGAAGCGGCAGCACGCCATTATTTTGGCGTGAGTGCGGCGCAACTGTCTCCCGAACAAGCGGCGAGAATGGCGGCAATGGTACCCAATCCGCGTTTCTACGACCGCAATCGCCAAGCGCCTGGTATGTTACGCAAGACCTTCATCATTCTTGAACGCATGCCAGACGCCGAGATTCCCTAACAAGTACTTGGTGTTTTCCTTAAAATAGGGCTCAATTTGCAAAGGCACATATGAGCGATTCCCCCCAAGAGCACCACTACACAGAAAATGTGCAAGACCATCTCTTGCAGGTTCAACACCTGCTTGATAAGCACGCGCTTGTGGAAACCGTAGCTCACAACCAAGCGCTACCGCGTGACGAGCGACATGAATTGCTCGACAAAATGTTGCATAAAAAGCATCTCGCAGAATTACGCGAAAAACTAGAATCGCTTCACCCCGCCGATATTGCCTACATACTCGAAGCGCTCCCCATCGAACCACGGCTGGTAGTGTGGGAGCTAGTCAAGGCAAATCGTGACGGCGAAATCCTGATTGAAGTATCTGATGCTGTTCGTGAATCATTAATCGCGACGATGAGCCGCGAAGAGTTGCGCGAAGCGGCAGAACAACTCGATACCGATGAGATCGCCGACCTCGCGCCTGACTTACCCCATCACGTCATGCGTGATGTATTCAAGTCACTCTCCATCGAAGACCGCGAACAGTTACGCGCAGCGATGTCCTACTCTGAGGATTCTGTTGGTGCGTTGATGGATTTCAACATGGTACAGGTGCGCGAAGATGTGACACTAGAAGTTGTATCACGCTACCTGCGTCGGTTGGATGAACTACCCGACCACACTGACCAAGTATTCGTAGTGGATCGTGACGATAAATTCAAGGGCGTACTGCCAATCAATATGATTGTGGTGAACGAACCTGAGATGAACGTGGGTGCGCTCATGCTCACCGAGACCATCCAACTTCATCCTGAAGAAAAGGCGGATCAAGCTGCACAAGCCTTCGAACGTTATGACTTAGTTTCGGCCCCCGTGATCGATGAGGATGGAAAGTTGGTCGGACGTGTCACTGTTAACGTCGTGCTGGATTTCATCCGTTCCGAATCGGATACGGACATCTTGAATCAAGTGGGTCTGCGCGAGGAAGAGGATATCTTCGCCTCGGTTTGGAAATCAGCGCAGAACCGTTGGGCCTGGCTCGCATTGAATTTATGCACCGCCTTCTTTGCTTCGCGCGTGATCGGCGAATTCGAAGACACCATCGTGCAATTCGTGGCACTCGCCACCTTGATGCCCATCGTCGCGGGTATCGCTGGCAATTCAGCCAATCAAACGACCACCATCATCATCCGCTCACTCGCATTGGGACAGATCACGCAAAACAACGCGCGCATGTTGATGATGAAAGAGTTGGCGATCAGCGGATTGAATGGAATAGTGTGGGGCGGGATCGCTGGGCTATTCGCCTATTTCCTATATCACAGCATACCGCTTGGGCTAGTGATGACGAGCGCGATGATCCTCAATCTGACGCTTGGCGCATTAGTTGGCATCGGCATCCCACTACTGATGCAGCGACTCGGACGTGATCCCGCTATTGGAGCCAGCGTGATGCTGACCGCCATCACCGATAGTGGCGGATTCTTTATCTTCTTGGGATTGGCGACGATCTTCCTGATCCACTAATCGCAAGTAGAAGTGCTGAGAACTCACTTTAATTTCCTACCGATCAAGGACGGATAATACAAGATACGAAAGGCTCTCCTCAATTGAAGAGGATAAGGATTCGCAAGGGATTCTTAAATCATCTTTCGAACTTCGCTATATTCAACCCAACGAAATTCGACGAAACAGCCGCTCCCTAAACAGGAGATCGCAGAAAGGGCGAAACGCTACTGCTCGGCGCCCGCCCCAATCTACGAAGCTTAGGCGCCGAGGATGCCTTTACCTGCTACTTTTTTCACTGCTGGTTTTTTAGCAGCTACTTTTTTAGCGGCTGGCTTCTTAGCTGCTGCTTTTTTCGCTGCTGGTTTTTTAGCAGCTACTTTTTTAGCGGCTGGCTTCTTAGCTGCTGCTTT
>JAVHQF010000313.1:0-1488 GCA_036170995.1 Sideroxydans sp.
TGCTAGACCGCCCCCATTCCCTGCAAACCCGAGTTCACCTCGTCGCGCTCGCATCGCCGCAAAGAAACCGTGGTCTGACCCCTATTACGATGATGGGTTCGACATCTTCAGAGTTTCGATATGGGAAGCCGTTCAATCTTTTCGTCTGCTGTCTTGGTTAGCATGGTTCGCAAGGCCATCCTGTATCGCGGATCAGCGAATGCAAATGCGTCGCCCTTGGGCGACCGACGAATGATTGGGCGCTCCCCCGATGAGAGTTGAGACATCATTTGAGGAACGTTTAGAGCTGTTTCATCAGTGGAGGTCGGAAACTCCGCCCTGACTAATCCTTCGATTTCGGGAGCTCGGAACTCCTCGCCGTCACAAAGAGACAGTGCAAACAAGGTTTGATTGCGCCGACCGGCTTTGGTATCTCGTTCATTCATGTGAGACTCGATGGCGGAATACGCAAAGTATTGAGACTTGGACAACCAAGCGACATCCGCTGTCGAAACGTTATCTGGGTTGACAGACCTAGTTTCTTCGCCGAGGAACGCCAACTCTAGGCAATACTCGTGGACCATTTGCGGAATGCGGTCGGTTATCCAGGAAACGTGCCTAACGATTTTTTCGATCTCCGGTACTTTGTACTGCAACTTTTCTGCTAGCCCACGTTTGACCAGGGACGCACACTCGTCATCCCCCATGCGGGCGACTTCGGGCAGTTCGGTTAGCCGGTTGGCAACAGTGGAATGATGCGGCGTTTTGTAGAAATACTCTTTGATGCCATTGGGGACACCGACGATCAGTATCTTGATGGCGTACTTTGAGTACCGTTCATCGTCGCAGAGAATAACGAGATCAGCCAGTTCCTTCAGCAACGGTTCTGTGAACGCAGCCTCAAGATTGTCGAACACGAGGACGGCAGCGTTACCGCCAGCTTTGTTTCGTAAGAACCGTAATGTGGCTTCAAATGGTTCCATCTGGCCAATGTCGTATTGTCCTGTGTGTGACAGCTCTCCCTTTGCAACAAGAGCGCTGACTTCGGCAGATTTCTCTTCTTCATAGCCGGTCTTGACTGCATTGCCTTCGCGGTCAATAAGGTTCTTCAGCTCTGCGGCAATACTGCCAAGACGTGATGCGTTTGCAAGGTTCGCGACAAGAAACTGAACGCCAGCATCTCTGAACGTTTTCTTATAAAGCCAAGACTTCCCGGTCCCACTTTCACCGTGGATGATGATGTGCAGATTTCCTCTCAGGGCTAACTTCAATGCCTTTTCGAGAGTCGGACGCGGGATATACATCTCAGGATTAACCTCGGCGGAGCGTGGCGTGAATACCTGCTCGGGTTTCAGTTGAGTACTAAACATGGGGCAATATCCTCGGATGAGATGTCGGAATAAACAGGGTCAGACCACGTTTTTTACTTGGTTTTTATTGAATGTGACGGCTAGAACCGTAGTTCCCTATTTGGTGAAGCCGCAGAACACATCCCGCATGATGCTGATG
>JAVHQF010000314.1:0-1485 GCA_036170995.1 Sideroxydans sp.
ACCGGTATCGCTGGCATCAAGTCCCTCAGTGCCACCGCTTGCGGCTTCTTCTGATTCGGGTTCGCTAAAGCTCTCTGCCATGAGGTCGGCAATGGCTTCGGGTACGGCTTCTTCCGGCACATCGCTGGCGCTGGCGTGCGCCGTCAGCAGCGCTTTGAGGGTTGCCTCGTAATCCGGGCAGGAGCCCGCTACTTTTTCGTGCACCTGTGCTATTTGGTGGAGCTGGTCGGGTGTGTATTTTTGTACAAACAGCACCGAGGTCTTGGTGCCGGTGTGTGGCTTGAAGGTGTTGGGGTGCAGACCCACCACCGCCAATAAGCGCGCTTTTTTCAAAATCCAGTCGCGGATGAAAGCCAGTGAAGAATTGTTGAACTTGCCTTGCGGTAAAACGATGGCGGCGCGGCCACCGGGTTTGAGCATTTTCAGGATACGTTCGATGAAAAGCACATCGCGCTCTTCTTTGGGTTGCTTGTCATCGCCTGCGCGTTTGAGTGCGGGTTTGGCCAGTTCATAGTGAACCAGCATTTTGCGGTCTTTCATCTCACCCGCAAAGGGTGGATTGGCCAGGATGACATCAAACTTCAGCTCGTCGAAGTAGTCCCAAGCTTTGTCGTCGTCTTTGAGTGTTTCGCTCTCTGGAATTTTTTTGACCGTCAGTCTGCTTTGACGCAAGCCCTGCATGAGAGCCTGCCCAGAGGCGTTCTCAAACCAAGTGCGTGGGTCGAGACCGCTGACATCGGGTCCAAAAATATTGGTATGGCCATCGCCCGCAATCAGCATCAACGCGCGTGAGGTCTTGGCCGCGCGCTGCTCAAAGTCGATACCCCACAAATATTTTGCTGCATACCTGTGTTTGCGCAGCTCGCGTTGCTCGTTGTCATGCGCGGGGTAGCACCAATCCATGGCATGCAGCAAAAAACCACCCGACCCACAAGACGGGTCCATCACAAATTCAGTGCGCGTTGGGTTGAGCATGCGCACACACATTTCGACAACGTGGCGGGGGGTAAAAAATTGCCCCTTTTTCTTTTTTGCTTCGGTCGGTAGCAAGTACTCAAATGCATCATCCATCACTCGCAAATTGGAGCCCATCAGGCGCACGCCCTCGATGGGGCCAACACACACCTGCAAGTGACGCTTGGCCAGCTCTATGTCTTCGTTTTCCCTGAAGATGCCAGGCCACGCCTCACAGGCTTTGTGAAACAGGTTGTTGATGCGGTCGTAGGTGATTTCAGGATCGAGCGCTTTGCGGAACTCGACCACCTTGTTGGCACGGTTTTCGGCTGCCTCTTTTTCATCCCAAATTTTGGCAAAGATCAGCTTGAAAATTTCATTAAATTCATCCTTGCCACTGTCAGCCAGCACGAGTTCTTCAAGGTCTTGGATGATCTTTTTGAAATTGAAATCCTTTTTTAACTGTAGCAAGGTCTTGCTTGCTTCAAGCACGTCTTTGGGGGCCTGGCCACGCTTTGGGATGTCAAATAA
>JAVHQF010000315.1:0-7049 GCA_036170995.1 Sideroxydans sp.
AAGGGAGAATCGAGATGAGTTACCAAACCGAGTACGACCGTTCGATGAATGATCCGGAAGGCTTCTGGCGCGACCAGGCCCGGCTGCTTCCGTGGTACAAGTTCCCGCAGCAGATATTGACCAAGGATGTGGACGGCATCGGCCACTGGTTCGCCGACGGCGAGATGAACACCTGCTACATGGCACTGGACCATCACGTGAAGAACGGTCGCGGCGCGCAGACGGCGATCATTTTCGACTCCCCCGTCACCGGCATCAAAAAGAAGATCAGCTACGCCGAGCTGACCGATGAAGTGGCGCGCACCGCAGGCATGCTGGCCAAGCTCGGCGTGGTCAAGGGCGACCGCGTCATCATCTACATGCCGATGATTCCCGAGGCGGTGATTGCCATGCTGGCCGTGGCGCGGCTGGGCGCGATCCACTCGGTGGTGTTCGGCGGTTTTGCGCCACCCGAACTGGCTTTGCGCATCGACGATGCGACACCCAGGGTCATCCTCACCGCCTCCTGCGGCATCGAGGTAAAGCGCGTCATCGAATACAAGCCGCTGGTGGACAAGGCGATCGAACTGGCGCAGCACAAACCGCAAAGTTGCGTGGTGCTGCAACGTCCGCAGGCGGCCGCCAGCCTGAGCGCAGGCCGCGACCACGACTGGACGACCTTGCTGGCGCAAGCGAAAGCAGTCGATTGCACGCCGGTGAAGGGCAGCGACCCGCTCTACATCCTTTACACCTCGGGCACGACGGGCAAACCAAAGGGCGTGGTGCGCGAGAACGGCGGGCATGCAGTCGCGCTCAACTACAGCATGAAATCCATCTACAACGTGGACCCCGGCGATGTGTATTGGGCCGCGTCGGACGTGGGCTGGGTGGTCGGCCACTCGTATATCGTCTATGGCCCGCTGCTGCACGGCTGCACCACGATCGTGTATGAAGGCAAACCCATCATGACGCCGGATGCCGGCGCGCTGTGGCGCGTGATCTCCGAATACAAGGTGAAATCGTTCTTCACCGCGCCGACTGCCTTTAGAGCAGTGAAGAAGGAAGACCCCGATGCGAAACTCATGGCGCAGTACGACATGAGCGAATTGCAGGTGATTTTCTCGGCCGGCGAGCGGCTCGATCCGCCGACACAGGAATGGCTGACCGAGAAGAGCGGCAAGACCGTGGTCGATCACTGGTGGCAGACCGAGACGGGCTGGGGCATCACCGCCAACCTGTGGGGCGTTGAACCCAAGCCGGTGAAGTTCGGCTCCTCCACTCTGCCCACGCCCGGCTTTGACGTGCGCATCCTCGATGAGAACGGCAAGCAGATGGCACGCAACGAACAGGGCTACATTGCCATCAAACTGCCGCTGCCGCCCTCGTGCATGAACCGCATTTGGGGCGACGACAAAAAGTTCCGCGAGAGCTATCTCTCTTTCCTCCCCGGCTACTACACCACCGGCGACGGTGGCTACATCGACGACGAAGGCTACGTGTTCGTGATGGGTCGCGTGGACGACGT
The DNA here is from genome assembly GCA_036170995.1 of Sideroxydans sp. Lineage (GTDB taxonomy): Bacteria > Pseudomonadota > Gammaproteobacteria > Burkholderiales > Gallionellaceae > Sideroxyarcus. The sequence continues at coordinate 1,505 of JAVHQF010000315.1, forward strand.
CATCAACGTGGCAGGTCACCGCCTCTCCACCGGCGAGATCGAAGAGGTTGTGGCAGGCCATCCCGCCGTTGCGGAATGTGCCGTCATCGCGCGCGACGATGACCTCAAAGGCCAGGTGCCGATGGGACTGGTGGTGCTGAAGTCCGGCGCGACCATCGGCGAGGAGGTTTTGCTGAAAGAACTGGTCACCCGCATCCGCGAGCACATCGGCGCCATTGCCTGCTACAAGGACACGGTGGTATTGAAACGCCTGCCCAAGACCCGCTCCGGTAAGACCCTGCGCAAGACGCTGAACGGCATCATCAACGGCAAGCACTATAGCGTGCCTTCCACCATCGACGACCCCGGCGTTATCAACGAGATCATCGATATCCTGAAGCAACGGGGTTTCGTGAAGTAGGGTGTAGTTCATCAAAGCAAAAGGCTCACAGTAGTGTGGGCCTTTTTTACTTTTACCAACTAAAAATTGAGGGGCAATCAGGTACTCCCACCCCACAAATAGGGTTGAACAGTTAGAATCCAAACTCATGCCCATCCCGCCTCTGCAATCAACCCGAATTATTGCCTTCACCGTTTGCTTGGTGTGTTATTGCATTGGCTGTGCACATGCGAATGAAGAGGTTGATGAGGGTGGAGCGGCGACTGAAGCGAAGCCTGAGTTAGTGTATGAGGTGGATCCCTATTACACCGACGTTGGCTACAACATCCCGCTAACGCACAGACCTATCCCTACCATCGCGACCAATAGTGAGACAGTCATATTGCGCGAACTCATCAAAGGTTCGTTATTGCCGCAATATATGTTGGTCGAGGCGAGCGCTTATCCCATGCCCCTATTGGGCACGTATCTCAAAAAACACACGCCAGACTTCTACAAACAGGGCGACATCGGCAACAACTTCAATTTCATCGAATCGCTGACCGCCGGTTTCCAAGAACCGTGGGCTGTCTCACTTTTCTTTGGCAACGTAGCAAAACTAAAACGTCCCAATGAGAAGCGCAATGGTAACAACTACGGCTACACCGGCTATCTTCTCAGTGCGGGCAACAAGCACATCAAAAACAATACGTTGGTGGATGACGAATGGTGTGAACTGGAATGGAAGATCAAAGGGAAACTCGATTACGCTGATGAGAAACTCGCATGGAGTTTCCGTCTCGGCGGCAAATTCAATCGCAATCAAGAAGTGAACAACGTCACCTACATCAGCCTGCACCGTAGCAACACAGACCTACGATCCAAATACCTAACCTGGCTTGAAAACACCAATTTCGATTTCAGCCTGCATTTCTTGCAGCATGGCGGACAATTAGTGCGCTCGGAATTGATCGCTGGTAAGAAGATACTGCTATTTTCTTACAAGTTCATTCCGACCTTCAGCACAGGTTTCATCTGGGCCAGCCCAGAGGAATATTCAGGCACGTTAAAGGATGCGACTACGAACAAGCTAACTTTCGTGATACGCCCGTCAATTGAGTTTTAGAAAATTGCACACACTTCTAACACGGCTGGTCTGATAGCACTACTTACCTCGTCCGACATCAACCGTATTTTTTAGCTATTCTCAATTGAAACTGACACCTTATAAAGCACTCCCCCACCCGTTCGGGTAGTTGCCTAAACAAATCAGGCATAATCTAATCCATCTGTACATTTTTGAAACTGAAGAAGGAGAAGAGTATGCAAATCCCAGCACGAGACGGCGACGGCTATTTAGTTGATATGAGCGATTGGACACCCGAAATTGGCCGCGCAATGGCTGAAGCAGACGGCTACGAATTGAATGACAAGAAGTGGGAACACATCAGCAAAGCGCGTGAATATTATGAAGAATTTGGCTCTGTACCGCCTATCCGAAAATTCGCTAAACATATCGAAGAAGATCAAAAAGAATTATTTGATTTATGGATGACAGGCCCGATGAAACCCATCACCAAATATGGTGGTATGCCGAAACCAACAGGGTGCGTTTAGGAAAACTCGGGCGAAGTAAGTTAAGCCATCAGTGCCACGCTCTTCACTTGCGCAAAGACATTCGCCCCTACCTTAAGCGCCAACGCATCGCAGGAGCGCTGGGTGATTCGCGACAATAGCACTTGCGATTCACCCACCTGCAATTTCAACATCACCTTCCCGCCCGCTTCCTGACGCAATTCAACCAGCTTGGCGGGCAGAATGTTATTGATGCTAGAACCTTGTGGCACATGGGTGGCAATACTCACGTCGCGCGCCAACACTCGTGCACGTACCACCGTGCCGAGCGATTGTTTTACCGCCCCCACCCACAACTCCCCTCCTACCATATCTAGGCGTGCGAGTTGATATTTCTCGTCATGTTCAACCACCTTGCCTTCGATGAGCACGCCAGCATCATCAAAATGTGCGGTGGGCAAATCCAAGCGTGCCAGTGTTTCATCCAATGCACCGCAGGCAATAACGCGGCCTTGTTCGAGTAACACCATGTGATCAGCCAGTCGCACCACTTCATCCAGCGCGTGGCTTACATAAATCACAGGGATATTCATTTCACGGTGTAATTGTTCTAGGTAAGGAAGAATCTCTTGCTTGCTGTGCGTATCAAGCGCGGACAAGGGTTCGTCCATTAACAAGATGCGCGGACTGGTGAGAAGCGCGCGTCCAATCGCGATGCGCTGACGTTCACCGCCAGAAAGTTTTGCAGGGTCCTTTCTGTGTATGAGATGACTCAAACCCAACCATTCGATCACCTGCTCTAACGGCACTTTGCGTGCACTGGGCGCAATGCGCTGATAGCCATATTCCAGATTGGCACGCACCGAGAGATGCGCAAACAAACTGGCTTCTTGGAACACATAGCCCAGCGAGCGTTTATAGGTTGGCAAAAAATGAGTGTCGTCTTGCCACATTTCTCCGTTCACATGCAAAACACCCACAGCGCGTTCCAACCCAGCGATGCAACGTAACAGTGTGGTCTTGCCCGAACCCGAAGTACCAAAGAGCGCAGTTACCCCTGTTGCAGGTGCAGTGAATTCAGCATCCAGCAAAAAGTTGCCAAGCTGTGTTTTGAACTGAGCGCGAACATCGCTCATGGATTGACGCGCCACGCTTTGCTACCGCCCATCACATAAAGTAGCAACAAAATGATGAACGAGAAAAAAACCATCACGCCCGCCAACCAATGCGCGGTCGCATATTCCATCGCTTCAACATGACTATAGATAGCGACAGAAATGACACGCGTCTCCCCTTCGATATTGCCGCCCAGCATCATCACCACGCCGAACTCACCGACCGTGTGCGCAAAAGCCAAAATAATGGCGGTGATTAACCCAGGGCGAGCCAACGGCAATGCCACACTCATAAAACGATCCCACACATTGGCACGTAATGTGGCGGCAACTTCCAATGGGCGTGCACCCATCGCTTCAAAAGCGTTACGAATAGGATGCACCGCAAAAGGAAGTGAAAACAACATAGAGCCAATCACTAACCCCAAAAAAGTGAATGACAAAGTCCCCCACCCCAGCGCGCTGGTCACCTGCCCCAACGCTCCTTGCGGCCCCATCCATAGCAGCAGGTAAAAGCCCAATACTGTAGGTGGCAACACCAAGGGCAATGCCACTAATGCCGAGACAATATTCTTGTACCAACGTTGGCTAGTGGCCAACCACCAAGCCAACGGTGTTGCAACAACGAGCAATAGCAAGGTGGTGACACTGGCTAATTTGAGTGTCAGCCAAATGGATTGCAGATCACCAGAATCAATCATCTGACTTGCTTATGCGGCGTTTCATAGCCATAGCCACGCATGATTTCGAGTGCGGGTGGACGCTTGAGAAAATCAAGAAAGGCTTGCGCAGCCACTTTATCTTTCGCGGCAGCCAGCAACACAGCGCTCTGCCGCAAGGGTTGATGCATTTCTGCTGGAACGAGCCACCATGATCCTGTGCTAATTTTTCCATCGCGCATGATTTGTGAAAGCGCAACAAAACCCAATTCTGCATTTTCAGTGGCGACGAACTGGTAGGTCTGCGTAATGTTTTCGCCCTTCACCAACTTGCGCTGGATTGCATTCCACATGAATAGTTTGGTTAACGTCTCCTGCGCTGCCACCCCATAGGGGGCAAGCCGAGGATCGGCGATGGCCAGTTTGCTGAAATTCCCTTGATTCAAGACAGCAGCTTTAGCATCCACAAAATCCGCTGATGCACTCCACAACACCAATCTTCCGATGGCATACACAAAGCGAGAATCAGCTTGTGCACTCCCTTCTCGCACCAAACGTTTTGGCAACTCTTCATCTGCGGCAAGAAATACATCGAAAGGTGCGCCATTCTTAATTTGCGCATACAACTTTCCACTCGCTCCAGCACTCACTTGCACGGTATGCCCACTGTCTTTTTCAAACAAGGCGGCGATGCGCGTGAGCGGCGCTGAAAAATTATAAGCGACAGCCCCCCGCAAATCAGCAGCCCACCCCGCCCCGCTCATCACACACAGCAACACAGCAAAACCAAAATCGCTCAATTTGAAATAACACATGTCTCACTCCAGCCAAAATTTACTTGCAATGATACAAAGGCAAAGGAACTCAACTTTTTGGCTTTGCATGTGCAGGGCGGAACACCTTGCACTGTGCGCCATCCGTTTCAAGATACGCGCCTTCGATGAGGTCGATGCAGTAAGGCACGGCAGGAAATACTGCATTCAAGCAGTCATCAATGGCCGAAGGTTTGCCAGGCAGATTGAGGATGAGCGACTGGCCACGCACCCCCGCCGTCTGCCGCGACAGAATCGCGGTCGGCACGAACTTCAAGGATGCTGCGCGCATCAATTCACCAAAGCCAGGCAGCATCTTCTCGCATACTGCCTCGGTCGCTTCTGGGGTCACGTCTCTCAATGCTGGGCCAGTGCCTCCCGTGGTGACCACCAGCGAACATCCTTCTACATCACACAACTCGATGAGCGTCTGTTCGATCAATGCCTGTTCATCGGGTATCACGCGCGTCACCGCTTCCCATTCGCTGCTCAGCACGCGCGCAAACCACGCCTGCATCGCGGGGCCGCCCTTGTCTTCGTATTCGCCGCGACTAGCGCGGTCAGAGACGGTTACAAAACCAATCCGTGCTTTCATCAATACTCTCCACCCGCTTCACTTTGATATGCAGTGCCATCCAACAACTGCACCGTCACTTGCTCGCCTGCCGCAATGCCTTTGCTGTCCGCCGCAATCACCATCAATCCTTCCGCCATCGCCATCGAACGCAAAATGCCGCTACCCTGATTGCCTGTGGGGGTTGCGATAAACGCATCTGCCTCTTTACGTAATTTCACGCGCACAAATTCTGTACGGCTGTGCTTGTGCTTCACATCGTGCGCCAGCTTGGCCGTCACCGTGATTCGGTACAGCTTGTGATGCCCCATGATGCCGCGTAGCGCGGGAGCGATGAACTCTTCGAAGCAGACCATGCTGGAAACTGGATTTCCAGGAATGCCAAACACAAAAGTGTCGAACACTTTTGCAGAAACAGTTGAAGGCGCAATGCCGAACGCCATCGGATGCCC
>JAVHQF010000316.1:0-1474 GCA_036170995.1 Sideroxydans sp.
GAAGTCTTTGAAGAGGGGGCCGAGGCCGATCGACTGCTGTTCTGAAACTTGTTTTTTTGTCATCAGAACGTTTGTTTCGAACCTTGCGACAAGCGCACTTTCCGGGAAAAAATCCCGATACTTGAAAGTACTGTCCTTTAAATTTTTCTGGATTTTTTCAATGACCAGTTGGAGTCGCTTTCGAGCTTCCTTTGAGTCATCTAATGCAGTCTGTTCACGGCACCTGACTCCACGGTAAGTGAAATCAATGACCAACTTGCCGGTTTCCTTCCTAACTGTGACTTTAGCCATGGAGAACACCTCCATTCGCCATCGGGATGGCATTCATCACATTAGGGCTATGCACCGACGCAATTTTCATATCGCGTTCGATGGTTTCCCAAACGAACAAGATTTTGCGTCCCCCAAACGGTCTTACATAGTGAACACCTTCCAACAGCACACTGTCTTTTAAGTGCTCACGTATGGTTCTGGAATCGTATTTAATCCGCGACGAAAGTTCGTCTGTGGTGAGGTAGGTCTGGTCAATCATGGTTTACTCCTGTAAAATTTTGGTTGCAAGTGATAGAAATCTTTATCACTTGATGCCAATTTTACGCATAAATGCACGCTTTGCAATGCTTTTGATATATTTATTTAGCTTTTGTTGCTTTTTGTCATCATGATCAGATTTAAGCTAGGAGAAATGATTGAAAAAAAACAGTTCGCTGAAGGGCGACGCGTTTCTATCAATGAAGTCGCAGCATCCACTGGTCTGAACAGAATGACGCTGTCAAAAATTCTCAATCAAAAGGGATATGGCACCGGTACTGACACCATAGATCGGCTTTGCCTTTACTTTTCGTGCAAGGTCGAAGATCTGATGGAGCACATGCCTGAGGATTCGAACTGACAATCGATGACAGAAGAACGAAAACTCCAAGGCAAACATTCGACCGGAATCGCTGGTCACGCCAAACCAGAATACCCAGAACAGGGCCTGGCAAACAGAACAGGGCAATAGTCGTTTCATTCACTTCTGCAGTTCATTTCTGTCACCAACATGACCAACCCAACAAGCGCAATCATCGCGATCCATGGCGGTGCTGGCACCATCAGTCGCAGTAATCCTGGAAACGCAGCTCAGGAAGACGCGTACCACGAGGCGCTAAATGGAGTCTTGCGTGCAGCCCAGCGGCTGTTGTCTGAACGCGGCACTGCGCTGGATGCTGTCAGTCTGGCAGTGGAGTTGTTGGAAGACTGTCCACTGTTTAACGCTGGGTACGGGGCCGTCTTCACCCATGACGGAACCCATGAGCTTGATGCCGCCATCATGGATGGTGCAACTTTGAAAGCTGGGGCTGTGGCATGTGTTAGCCAGATTCGCCATCCAGTGCGTGGCGCGCGAGCTGTTATGGAACGCAGTCAACATGTGCTGCTCGTGGGAACTGGCGCGCATGCCTTCGCCAAGACATGTGATCTGGAAATGGTGGAC
>JAVHQF010000317.1:0-6984 GCA_036170995.1 Sideroxydans sp.
AGTAGGCATTGAAGATAGCGGTGATGACCAATGTGGTGTGGCTGGAATTTTCGAAATCGTACATAGCCATATCGCCCAAGCTTCGCGGTGAGAGACAGATTGCGCTAGGAAGGGGTGCATGGCTTTCCGTCACTTGCCCCGATAGTGCGGACATGGTTGACCAAGACAGAGGGTGAATGTACATCAAGGGGGCAGAGCCGTCCTAAACTTTTCCTGAGGCAGGCCGATACACTACTCACAAGGGCACAAATTCAAAGGTAACGAAGCAAGGGGGTGTGAAATGGCAAGCGTAATGAACATGAGTAACTATGAGATTAAAAGAGCCAATGGTTATGACGACGAAGTTATGTTGGCTGGATGGAATCCACAACTTACTTTAGCGAGCATCTGTTTGAGTGATTCAGCGATCAAGACAGGCATGATGCCTCGCCCGCTCGCCGATATTGATGTGGATGCATTCTTGAAGATGATGTACGTCTGTCAACGTTAAGGTATTCAAACAAATCACAAAGTGCTTCCGAATCGGAAGCACTTATTTCTGGCTTGATTCCTCGCAATCGCGAGGGGAATGCTGGTCGTTAGATGGGGCCGCTGTGTTATCCTTTTGGGCGTAGCCATCTGATGCCCATCCCATGAAATTCTTCACCATTCTTTTACTGTTGTTCCCCACCGTTTCTTGGGCGGATGTCGATGCCGATTTCATGTCTGCGCGTGAAGCGTTTCGTGTAGGTAATAGCGCGAAGCTAGCTGTTGCGGCTGCAAAGTTGAAGCAGACTCCGTTGGAACCCTATGTCACCTATTACCAACTACGCATGGGTTGGGAAAAAAAGGACAGCAAGCCTATCAAGGCCTTCTTGGCACGCCAGGAGGATACCCCAGTCATTGATCAGATGCGCAGTGAATGGCTAAAGATGTTGGGCAAGAAGCAACGTTGGGAAGAGTTCGCAGGGGAGTATCCGAATTTGATGTATGCCGATAACGAGCTGACTTGTTATGCTTTGCAGTTACAACGAAAGACAGACAACGCAGGCGCATTGCGTGGTGTCCGCGAGATTTGGTTGAGTACGACCTCGATGGCAGAAGGTTGCGTCGAGCTTTTCGATGTGGCCATCAAAGCGGGGGTTGTTACGCCACAAGATGTGATGCGGCGCGTGCGGACGGCATTGGAATCTGGCAATACTTCGCAGGCTATAAAGCTGCTGCCTTATCTTCCCGTTGCTGATAGATTGCCTGTGACTGAATTAAAAGCAGCAGCAAATAATCCCCAGCGATATCTGAGCAAGACCTCGTTCGTTAATGCGAGTGACGGTCGTCGTTGCGTCGCCATGTACGCATTACAGAGATTGGCGAAGCAATCGGTAGATGTGGCCAACGTTCAATTTCAAAAGATTGCGCCTATCTTTCCTGAAGTAGAAAAGCATTATTATTTTGCATGGCTGGCATTTGCCGCTGCCAAAGAGCATGACGTGCGTGCGCTCGGCTGGTATGGCGAGGCGGGGGACATCACACTGAGCGAACAGCAACTGGCATGGCGTGCACGTGCCGCCATGCGCGCGCAAAACTGGCACGAGGTTTGGGTCAGTATCACTGCGATGTCCTTGCAACAACAAAACGAAGGCACATGGCGCTATTGGAAGGCGCGAGCCATGAAAGAGTTGGGACACCCAGTTGAGGCCGAGGCTGGGTGGACACCGCTGAGCCGTGAATATAATTTCTATGGGCAGCTCGCTGCGGAAGAGTTGGGCGCATCTCCTGCAGCGGCGATGGTGTCGGTCAATTTTCAACCTACTGCTGAGGAATTAGAAGCGATGGGAGCACGCCCCGAGATACAGCGCACGCTGGTTCTGTATCGCCTTGGCCTACGCATAGAGGCGGCCAAGGAATGGGATTGGGCGATGCGCGGGCTGAGTGATCGTGAACTGTTGGTGGCCGCAGAAGTCGCTCGTCGTGCAGAGATGTATGATCGCTCCATCAACGCGGCTAATCGCACGGTTGAGATGCACGACTTCAATCTGCGTTATCCAGCACCCTATCGCGAGGCTATGCAGGCGCCGTTGCAACAACAGGCGCTGGAAGAAGCTTGGGTCTACGGCTTGATGCGGCAGGAGAGTCGTTTTGCATCTCATGCAAAATCAGATGTGGGAGCGGCAGGTCTGATGCAGATTATGCCAGCGACGGCGAAGTGGGCGGCGCGCCGCATCGGGATGAAAGGATATCGCAAAGGACTCATCCATCAATTGGATGTGAATCTGCGACTTGGCACTTATTACATGAAGAATGTGTACACCCAATTTGACGACAACCCAGTACTAGCTTCTGCTGCTTACAACGCAGGCCCTAGCCGCGCACGCAGATGGCGCGGAAATACGGAGTTAGAAGGAGCTATCTACGCCGAGACCATCCCCTTCGACGAGACGCGTGACTATGTGAAGAAGGTGATGAGTAATACTATTTATTATGCCAAGTTGTTTGGCCATTCATCCGAGTCGTTAAAGAAACGCTTGGGTATGATCGCACCTCGCAACCCTGCTAATCAGCGGGATGATAAAGATGAAATTTGACGAGCCGCAGATTTATTGCGTCGGCGGTGCCGTGCGCGACCGTTTGCTGGGGCTGCCAGTAAAGGATCATGATTGGGTCGTCGTCGGTAGCACGCCTGAGCAGATGGAGGCGCGCGGATTCAAAGCGGTCGGTAGCGATTTTCCAGTATTTCTGCATCCCAAGACGCACGAAGAATATGCACTGGCGCGCACCGAGCGCAAAGTGGCGCAAGGCTACAAAGGTTTCACCGTTTATACCTCACCCGATGTCACGCTCGAACAAGACCTGTTACGCCGCGACTTCACCATCAACGCTATCGCGCAAGATGCTAACGGCAATCTCATTGACCCTCACGGCGGACAAGCCGATTTGAAAGCGGGCGTGTTGCGCCATGTGAGTGATGCCTTTTCCGAAGACCCTGTACGCATCTTGCGTGGCGCACGTTTTGCTGCACGTTTCGGTTTTAGTTTCGCCCCCGAGACGCTGGAGTTGATGCGAGCGATGGCGCGCAACGGCGAGGTGGATGCACTGGTAGCCGAGCGCGTGTGGCAAGAACTTTCACGCGGATTGCTGGAGCAACATCCCTCGCGCTTTTTCACTACCCTGCGCGAGTGTGGTGCGTTACAAAAGATATTACCGGAACTGGATGCCCTATTCGGCGTGGCGCAGAACCCTACCTATCATCCAGAGATTGACTGCGGCATCCACGCCATGATGGTGTTGGACGACACGGCCAAACATCACTACCCACTCGAAGTGCGTTTCGCCGCGCTGGGGCACGACCTTGGTAAAGGTAATACACCCTCCGACATCCTGCCGCGCCACATCGGGCATGAGATGCGTAGCGTCGATCTGCTCAAAGGCGTGTGCGAACGGCTGCGCGTGCCCGCCGAATGCAGAGACCTCGCCGCGCTCGTTGCGCGCTATCACGGCAACATCCATAGAGCCAAAGAACTGCGTGCCGACACCATCGTCAAGTTGTTCGATAGCTGCGACCTGTGGCGCAAGCCGGATCGCTTCGCACTTATCTTGCAAGCCTGCGAGTCGGATGCGCGCGGACGTACCGGCCATGAGAATGATGCCTATCCGCAGACTGCCTATTTCATGCAGTGTGCGGCTGCCGCACGAGCTGTCAATGCAGGCGACATCGCGCGAGCGTGTGCCGACAAGATGCTTATCGCCGATAAGGTGCGCGAGGTGCGCATATTGGCAGTGGAGCGAGTTACAAAGTGCAAAGACTAAACGCTCAAGATAGTTCCACTAAAATTATTCCAACAATAAATATCCATCAAATGAACGATAAAACGCTTTCTTCTACGAAACTAGATAAACTTTTTTCAGCGATTGAAAAAGATGAGATTGATTTGCCCGCGATGCCAGAGTTGGCGCTCAAACTTCAGCGTATGTTGGATGATTTCAACGTGTCTGCGATGCAAATCGTGACAACGGTTTCGAGTGATCCAGTGCTGGTTGCGCAAATCATCAAGTCTGCTAATAGCGCCCTCTATAGTGGGAAACCTAAGGTGGATAAAGTGATGCCAGCGGTCTCTAGGATCGGCTATAAATCGTTGCGCAACCTCATCATCACCGTCACGATGAACAAACTGGCGGTCGCGAATCACCCAGTCACCATAAAATTTATCGCCGACTTTTGGATTCATAGTCGTGAGGTTGCTGCTATTAGTTATGTACTGGCCAAGCATCACAAACACCTCAATCCAGATCATGCGATGTTGGGCGGCTTGGTGCATGATATTGGTGATTTGCCTTTGTGCCTCTTCGCCGAGAAAAACATCCCCGAACTCAATGAAACGGCACTCACTTCACTTACCAGAAGATTCGGTGCGACCATCGGCGAAAAATTATTGGTGAAATGGGAGTTTCCTGAAGAGCTGACCAAAGCCGTCGTTGCACATGAAGATCTTCGGCATGACTCTGGTGAGTTGCTTCCCACTTATACGGATGTCATCACGGTGGCGAACATGCTCAATCCATCAACCGTCAAGTTGATCGATTGGTACAAGATTACAGCGGTTAAAAAACTTTGGTTGGATAAAGAGACACTTCAGACGTTCTTTGAGAAATTCAATAGTGAACTCAAGGTGGCCCGAGAGCTTCTTTCATAACCTCTTCCGCGTCACCGCGCTTACAGCCGCCGCGACATATCCCCGCGTAAAAATCCTGCTAGGGGTTGTTCCATTCCTTTGCCTAATGCAATCACTTTGAATAGCTCGCCCATCTCGGCGGGGCTGGTGAGTTTTTGCAGTTGGCTGGAGAGGGGCGCGTATGCGCGCACGTCTTCTGGCGAAACTTCGCTCAAGAGATCGGTCACGCCGTTGTTGAAGAGGAAGTGCGCTTGCGAGGTGTAGCCTAAGAAGTGCGCGCCGTGGTCGATGGCGGCTTCGGCGATGGCGGTGAAATCCACATGGGAGGTGATGTCCTGCAAGCCCAATAGATAGAACGGATCATCGTGCGAGTGGTGGCGGTAGTGGCACATCAGCGTGCCGCGCGAGCGTTGCGGGTGGTAATACTCGGCACAGCCGAAACCGTAGTCGAGGAAGATCATCGCGCCTTTATCCATGCGTTCGCTCAGACTGGCGATGAGGCCACGTGCCGCCAGTGAGACCTCACTCAGATAGTCGTCAGGTACGGTGAGGTTCTCGGCGATGTCGAGCAAAGCTGTGTTTTCGGAGATGCGTTCTTGCCACATGAAGGAGGTATCGTTGCTGCTCACGCCACGCTCAAGGATGCGACCTTCAGACCAATACACCAGATGCACAGGCAGCGCGTCCAACACCTCGTTGCCGACGACTGCGCCAGATATTTTTTCAGGTAAGGCATCCAACCACTGCACACGGCTGATGAGATGAGGGAGGCGCGCTTGTATTAAGGTTTGTTGACGTTCGCGCAGGTCGGCGCTGACTTCGAGTATCGAATAGCTTTCTGGAAGTGTGTCGCACTTCTCCAACTCGGTGAGAATATCTAGCGCGAGTTTGCCGCTACCCGCGCCGAGTTCGAGGATGTTTGGTGTGCTGGCGTGCATCACTTCAATCAGCTGTTTGGCGAGGGTGCGGCCGAATAAGGTGGAAAGTTCAGGTGCGGTGATGAAATCGCCCGCTGCGCCGAACTTGCGCGCACCCGCCGTGTAGTAACCCAGGCCTGGCGCGTACAGCGCCAACTCCATGAAGCGCGAGAACGGTATCCATCCGCCTTGGGTGGCGATGTCGTTGCGTATGAGTTCGTTCAGACGCTCACTATGGGCGATGGCATCAGGGCTGGGAGTGGGAAGGTTGGCGCGCATGGTCAGGTATAATCTTAAAAGAAACTTGTCCACGAAAAACACGAAAGTCACGAAAGGAGCTTAAGGTGAAAAACGATGGAGCAATCCGAGTGTCGGGCGATAGGCAGGACGCGGAGAGTACACAGTGGTTCGTGCTTTTCATGTGTTTCGTGGACTGAATATTTTTTCTGTTCGTGTGGGTAGAGTTTAGTGGGGAATGCGATGCAAGGCAAAACGGTATTGGTGACGGGCGGGGCGAAGCGCGTAGGTGCGGCCATCGTACGGCGTTTGCACGCGGCGGGTGCGAACATCGTCATCCACTATCGCAGTTCCAGCTATGAGGCGATTGCTTTGTGTGCTGAGTTGAACAAGATACGCACCGACTCGGTGCAGTGCGTGCAGGCGGACTTGGTTGACGTGGTGGCGCTGAAACCGATGGTCGAACAGGGGATACGTTGCTTCGGTCAGTTAGATGCGCTCGTTAACAATGCTTCCAGTTTCTTTGCTACACCGTTGGCGGAAGTAGATGAGTCTCAGTGGCTTGACTTGGTGGGTACTAACCTGAAAGCGCCGTTGTATTTGGCGCAAGCGGCAGCCGAAGAATTAAGTCGACGCAAGGGGTGCATCGTGAACATTGCCGACATCCATGCTGAGCGCCCCATGCAGGGACACTTGTTGTACAACGTGGCGAAGTCGGGTTTAGTGGCGCTAACCAAATCTTTAGCGCAAGAAATGGCACCGCAAGTCCGCGTCAACGCGGTCGCTCCTGGTGTCATTATCTGGCCAGAGGGTGAGGTGTGGCAGGATACGGAGCAACGCAAAAAAATCGTTGCGCACACCCTGCTCAAGCGCGAAGGCGAACCAGATGACATTGCCAAAGCAGTGAAATTTTTAATCGCCGATGCGCCTTACATCACAGGCCAAGTCATCGCAGTGGATGGCGGGCGCAGTATCAATATTTAGGTTCATCTGGGTTTTTCGTGGGAGACTGAAGCGAGAAAGGGGATGTGTCTTTACAAGCAGAAACTGCTACTTACTCGCTTGCGGGCTGGAGAATAGAGAGTGTTCCCCCACCCTAATCCCTCCCCTAGTGGGAGAGGGACTAAAACCAAAGCATCGCCGCTCTCGCTCCCTCTTCCACCGGTGGAGGGCTGGGGTGGGGG
>JAVHQF010000318.1:0-6945 GCA_036170995.1 Sideroxydans sp.
GGGAAATTCGCGCGCGGGCAAAAGGCGGATCTCTGGCACGGGATACAAGGTGCGTTGTGTATCCACGTCAAAACTGGCAATGCTTTCGATCTCATCGTCGAACAGGTCGAGGCGATAAGGCAGCACGCTGCCCATCGCGAACAGGTCGATGATGCCGCCGCGCACACAGTATTCACCAGGGGTCAGCACCTGTTGCACATGGTTGTAACCCGCCAGCGTCATCTGCTGGCGGAAGGCGGCTAGGTCTAGGCGCTCGCCTTTCTTCAGGAAGAAAGTGTAAGCCGCCAGATAGGATACTGGTGGAAGTGGATACAGCGCCGTGGTGATAGGGACGATGACCACATCGAAATTGTTGCTGCGGATGTGGTGCAGCGTAGCCAGCCGTTCCGAGATCAGGTCTTGGTGCGGCGAGAAGTGGTCGTAGGGCAAGGTTTCCCAGTCAGGCAGCAGATGCACGCGCAGCTTGGGGCCGAAGAAGGGTATCTCTTCCACCAGTCGTTGCGCTTCCAAAGCGTTGGCGGCGATGATTACCAGCGGCGAATGTTCGGTGGCGTATTGCGCCAGCGCGAGGGCGTCCGAGGAACCCTTTAGATTGGTGTAGCGCGGGCGTGAATGTTTGGAAGCGAACAACATGGGAACGGCCTGAAACAAAGGCGCGCATTATAAGCTGCATGCCAGAAATCGTCGCATCATATAGGCTTTGACTTGTCGGACATGTACAGTTAGGATTTGCGATGTACATAGAAGGAGGGCGTATGAAAAAATTGACATTGACGACGTTGCGCCAGCAGATATTTCAGGTTGCCGATGAGGTGCTGGTGACTGGCGTACCGGTGAGTATCGAGCGTAATGGCAGGTTGTTGCTGTTAAGTTCCGCCTCCCCAGACAAACCATCCAAACATTTGAAATTGAAACGCAGGAAACTCATCAACGGTGATGCGGAATCGTTGGTCACGGAGCAGGTCGGGGAATGGCGCGAATCGCAAAATCTGGCGTAGTCCATCTCGATACACACATCGTGTGTTGGCTGTATGAAGGCCGCACTGAGTTGCTGACGGCGGCTGCGATGAGTGCGCTCGAAGCTGGCTTGCTGCAAGTCTCTCCCATGGTGCAGCTTGAACTTTCCTATCTACATGAGATCGGACGCATCAATCGCAGCGGAGCTTCCGTACTTGATGCGTTGGCCTCGGATATTGGGCTGAGTGTTGCGGATGTGTCTTTCGCGCAAGTGACAAAAACTGCCGAAGCGTTGAATTGGACGCGTGATCCCTTCGATCGCATGATCGTGGCGCATTGCATGGTCGCAGGTGCGGTTCTAATCAGTAAAGACGGCTTGATCCAACAGAATTTTTCGAAGGTGGTTTGGTGATGTCTGAATTCCACGCATTGGTCCCCGCTGCCGGCTTCGGTGCCCGTATGGGTAACGAGTTGCCCAAGCAATATCTCGATCTGGCGGGCCGTCCGATGATCTGGCACGCGCTATCCACGTTGTGCGCCAATCCCAACATCAAGACCGTGTTCGTGGTGCTGGCACCCACAGATGAATATTTCGTGCGCTATGACTGGTCGCATTGCGTGGGCAAGTTAGAGCCGCTCTATTGCGGCGGTGCAACGCGCGCCGAGAGCGTGGCGAATGGTTTGCTGGCTTCCGAGTTGGAACTGGACGATTGGGTGTTGGTGCACGATGCGGCACGCCCTTGCCTGAGCGCTCATCTACTGTCGCGCATGATCGCCGAGCTGCGTGACGACCCCGTGGGTGGCATCCTTGCTGTGCCAGTGGCAGACACCTTGAAACGCGGCGACTCGCAACAGCGCATCGCCCATACCGAATCGCGTGAAGGATTGTGGCAAGCGCAGACACCGCAGATGTTCCGCGCCGGATTGTTGGTGCAGGCGTTGCAGCAAAGCAAGACGGTCACGGATGAGGCATCCGCCATCGAAGCGTTAGGACTACAACCGAAATTGGTGGCGAGCGATAGCAGCAACTTCAAAGTCACCTATCCGCAGGACATCGTGTTGGCTGAGTTGTTGTTGAAAAAATAAATACGGCTTGTCATTTCCGCCCTTCGACATGCTCAGGATAAACTGCCCTGCGGTCAGGCTGGGAATCCAGCAGTTTTATTGAATATGCTTTTGGAATTGTCCCGCGTTGCGGGAGTTTGTTTAATGACTGGATTCCCGCCCGCGCGGGAATGACGGCGGGGGAGTGGCAATGAGAATCGGACAAGGTTTCGACGTGCATCAACTGGTGGAAGGGCGCAAGCTCATCATCGGCGGCGTTGATATTCCCTATGCGAAAGGGCTGCTCGGACACTCCGATGCGGACGTATTGTTGCATGCTATCTGCGATGCTCTGCTGGGTGCGGCGGCGCTGGGCGACATCGGCAACCATTTCGCCGATACCGATGCTAAGTTCAAAAATATTGATAGCCGCATCCTGCTACGTGATGTGGCGCGCAAGATCGAATCGGAGGGGTATCGCGTCGGCAACGTGGATGCCACAATCATTGCGCAAGTGCCCAAGATGGCACCGCACATCCCCACCATGGTCGCCAATATCGCGGCAGACCTTGGTATCGCGCAAAGCTGCGTGAATGTGAAAGCAACCACCACCGAACACTTGGGTTACACCGGACGCGGCGAGGGCATCGCCGCGCAGGCGGTTGCTTTATTGTTGGTGCATGTGGAAACTGTCGGTTGAAACATCAAACAAAAAACCTCTTGCCACAGAGGACACAGAGATCACAGAGGGAGACGCGGTTTTGCGAGTTGGGCGAAAACGCCCATCCCTGCTTAAACCACTTCTCTGTGTGCTCTGTGATCTCTGTGGCTTAACGCTTTTGACTTAAAGATGAAAATCCTTGCGCTAGAAACTTCTACCGAATACTGCTCCGTTGCCCTGTGGCAAGACGGCGTGGTGTACGAGCGTTGCGAGTTGGTGGGGCAGAAGCATTCCGAGGTGTTGATGGAGATGCTGGATGCTTTGCTCAAGGAAGCGGGAATCAAGGTCAAACAAGTTGATGGCATCGCCTTCGGTAAAGGGCCGGGTTCGTTCACGGGCGTGCGTATCGCGTGTGGCGTGACGCAAGGATTGGCGTTGGGTACACAGGTGGAAGTGGTCGGTGTGTGCACCTTGCAAGCGTTGGCTGAAGCATCGGGTAATGATAAAGTCATCGCGGCACTGGATGCGCGCATGAGTGAGTTGTATCTGGCGGCGTATGCGAAGCGTGAGGGCGAGTGGACGGCGGTGATTGCCCCCTGTCTGTGCAAAGCCGAGGATGTGCCGTCGCTGAGCGGCAATGGATGGTTTGGCGTGGGAAGTGGTTTCGCGGTGAGTGGTGTTGCGTTGCAAGCGCGCTACGGTAGCCAGTTGAGTGGTATGGATGTGAAAGCGGTGCCACAAGCATCGGCCGTCGTGAGCATTGCTGCGCGTGAGTTCGCCAAAGGCAATGCGGTGGATGCCGCGTTGGCGTTGCCTCTCTATCTGCGCGACAAGGTCGCGCTGAAGACTTGCGAACGAGTCGCAAAATGATCTTGCGCGAGATGACCGAAGCTGATCTAGATGCCGTGTTGCGCATCGAGCGTGAGGTGCATGGGCATCCGTGGACGTTAGGCAACTTCAGCGATGCTTTGCGTAGCGGCTATCAGTGTAAAGTTTTCGAATCTAGCGGCGTGATGCTTGGTTACGCGGTGATGATGTTGGTGGTGGACGAGGTGGAGTTGTTGGACATCGCCATCGACAAGGCGCATCAGCGTAAGGGCATCGGTCGCAAGTTGTTGCAAGCTATGTTGTCCTTGGCGCGGCATGAGAATATGCGGCGCATGGTGTTGGAGGTTAGAGCTTCGAACCAAACCGCCATTGCATTATACCGTGCGAGTGGGTTTGAACAGATCGGTCTGCGCCGCGATTACTATCCGGCAACGAACGGGCGTGAAGACGCGATATTGATGGGAAAAGGATTGTGAACCTCAGAGATGAGAACGTGTTGCGCGAGATGAATCTGTATCCCTTGTGGGTGCGGAAAGAGATGCATGCGCAGAGCGAGCAGCCGTCCGCCGAGATGCCTCAAGAGATGGAAGCGCAGCAAGTCATTGATGTTGCTCCAGTCGAAGCGGTACAGCATGTAGAAACGAGCATCGCCCATGCATCTGGCTGGAATGCACTTAAAGCCCAAGTGAAGGATTGCAGCGCCTGCAAGCTGCGCGCAGGGTGCAGGCAGACCGTGTTCGGCGTGGGTGATGAGGATGCCGATTGGCTGTTCGTAGGCGAAGGCCCAGGAGCGGACGAGGATGAGCGCGGCGAGCCCTTTGTCGGGCAGGCGGGCAAGTTGCTGGACAACATGTTGGCGTCCATAAAGCTCAAACGTGGCAACAACGTGTATATCGCCAACATCGTCAAATGTCGCCCGCCCAACAATCGCGCACCAGAAGCGGATGAGGTAACGACCTGCCTACCTTATCTGAAGCAACAGATTGCGCTTATCAAGCCGAAGCTGATCGTGGCATTGGGTAAAACTGCTGCAACTGCATTGCTGGGTAAGGAGGCGACATTGGGGTCGATGCGCGGCACGCTTCATGATTTTGAGGGCACGCCGCTACTTGTCACTTATCATCCTGCCTATCTATTACGTAGCCCCGCCGAAAAAGCCAAAGCATGGCAAGACCTTTGTGCTGCGGTGAGTGCAATGAATAATTCAAGAAACTGATAATCGAATGTCCAATAAAGATAGAACTAACCCAAAGATCCTAGTAGTAGAAGACAGTAAGGTGACCTTGAAGGTCTTGTCTAATTATCTTGCCGGCATGGGCATAGATGACCCCTTGCTGGCTGAGACAGGTAAGCAGGCTTTGGATATCTTCGAACGTGAGCGCCCAGACATCATCTTGCTCGATGCGCGTTTGCCTGATATTGATGGCTTTGATGTGGCACGCAAGATACGCAAGCTGGAGAAAGTGGATGAATGGTCGGCCATCATTTTTTTGACTGCGATGAGTACAGATGAGGACTTGGCACGTGGTATCGCTGCGGGCGGTGATGACTACCTAACTAAGCCTGTGAGCGAGATTGTGCTGCATGCCAAGGTGCGCGCCATGCAGCGTCTAATCGAGATGCAGCGCAAGTTGGTAGATGTGACGCGCAGATTAGATGCGGCCAATGCAGAATTGCAACGTCTTTCTACGACCGATGCACTCACGGGTATCGCCAACCGACGCTCGCTGGATGACTTCCTTGGCCGCGAATGGCGGCGTTGTCTGCGTATGAAGAAACCACTTTCCATTGTCATGTTGGATATCGACTACTTCAAACTCTTCAATGACAAATACGGACACCAGCACGGAGACGAATGCCTGAAGAGTGTCGCCGCACAGATCGCCAAGGCTGCGCCTCGCGCGAGTGACTTGGCAGCACGCTACGGCGGTGAGGAATTCATGCTGGTGCTGGGTGAGACCGACGAAGACGGAGCTATGTGGATGGCGGAACGTGTGCGCCAGATGATCTCCGAATTAAAAGTAAAGCACTACGCGACCGATAGCAAATATGTCTCTGTCAGTTGCGGCGTGGTGTCAGTGATGCCGAGCGAAAAAATGAATATAGAGGCGCTCATCGAATCGGCTGATGCGGCTTTGTATCACGCCAAGAGGAGCGGGCGTGACCGCGTGGTCGCCGGCGTGTACGGCAAGTTTCAGTTAGGGTAATCCGCCCAGTTGTTGGGTGTCTCGTACAAGCGAATACGCTCCAGACGCAGATGGTTGCCGTAGGTGTCGCGATACGCACCGACCAAAGTCTCGAATGCCACCGCAGCCAAGTTTTCCACAGTGGGGATCACATCTAGCACCACCGTCTTGTGGTTCGGCATCGTCGCCAAGAACTCCATCACCGCTTTATCGCCGCGATAAACTAAGAAGGCGTGATCCCACGCATTCACGACCTGCTCTTTGGCGATGCGCTTCACATCCGAGAAATCCATCACCATGCCTTCGTCCGAAACACCCGCCGCCTTGATGACCTCACCCGAAAGCGTGATCTCGATGGCATAGCGATGACCGTGCAGATGTTTGCACTGGCTGTTGTGGTTGGGGATGCGGTGACCAGCATCAAATTCTAGGCGGCGGGTGATTTGCATGGTGTGGTGCGTAAAAGTGAGTGGCGTGGATTATAGCTTGAAGTACCGTGACTTATTGGCTTGCACAGGTAAAGGTATAGATGTACCTCCAAAAGATATAGACCTCGATATAGGCTATTCGGCATATTGACGTACCCCCCCGATAGATTTGAATGCGCGCTGTGCAGTTACCCAAGGGGAGGGAAACGTGGGAGCAAGACCGATTGATAGACATACCGATACGCGGCATACTCTGCGGCATCTACTGTTACAAGGCCTTCTCATCATGGGTGCGACAGGCATTGTCACTGCATCCCTTTCAAGCTGGGCTGCAAGCAACGTCCCCGCCACACTGGTGAACTACACCTGTTACAACGCCGCGCCCGCACCGCTGACCCTAACCGACTATACCCAGTGTTACAGCATCTGGCAGGCCAGAGATGGTGGCCTGCACTACAACTATTGCCTCAATGTTGTCGGAGGCAGCATGAACGTCTTTGTGAACAACTACAGCACAGGACAATTTGCCGTCTATGGATTCGTATGCACTCACCCTATGGGCGGAGGCGGTTTTGCCATTGCCAACTATAGCTGCCCGGACGGCACTCCCCACCAAGAGGGAATGTGCATTCCACAAAAAACCTACACCCTCACCCTAACCCCAGAGCAAACCAGCATCGAACCTTCTGGCACAACAGCGGGGGATGACAAGAGCCATACCCAGATCACCGTCACGCTCATAGACACCAGCACAAACCAGCCCCCCGACGAGGCGGTGCAGGTCAAACTCATCGCCCACAAACCTACCCAAGGTGGACACGACCATGACGATCCCACCCGT
>JAVHQF010000319.1:0-1452 GCA_036170995.1 Sideroxydans sp.
TAGAGCCTTGATTTTGAAATCATGAACCCTGCCCCAACCCCCAAAGCCAACGCCGAATGTTTCGATTCAGGCGTAACACAGCTCAATCAATTTTGGTCATTCACCCCAAACACCTCGAAAATATCATGATCTCAACTCAAATCACTATTTCAGATTCTGAGCCGTCGTTGGATACACCCATGCCGGATTCAGGCGATGACGGTAAAAAGCAAAAACCAGATGCACTCTCAAGTGAAGCCAATGAGCGGTACGCCACCCACCTTCAATTTCTTTGGGAGCAGTACAACAAGCTGATGGGGCTGGGGGTTTTGGCAGCCGCCTTGACGATTGGGTTTTTGCTGAAGGAGGTGGTTTTTAACAAGAATTTTCAAAATGGCATGCAACATTTAGATGCACCACTCAGTGGTAAGTGGTTGCTGGGTGCTTTGGTTTTTGCTGGCTTATCCGGTTTGGCATTCATTAGTTCGCGCTGGTGTAGCCAAATTTTGATGGAACGGCAGGTTTATGGCAGCTATCAAGATGCCGTAACCTATTTTCAGGTGACTTTGCAGAATGAAACCATTTTGCCCACTGCATTGCAACCCAAGCCCTATATGTCAAAGATTGAACGAAAAAAATTGCTGTGTTTTGTTGGCAAGCTGAATGAATGGGCTAAGCTCTTCGGCATCGGTTTGATCTTGCTAAGCTGGGTTTGTATTTTTGTGGTTGTAGCTCCAATAATTTATTCAGTAGGATTACCCGTCACTGTTGTAACCCAAGTAACCCCATGATTCTGCACACCACTGAAGTCTTGCCGCTCGCAAACTATCGTTTGTTTCTGCGCTTCAATTCGGGTTTGTCTGGCGAGGTTAATTTGGCGGACGAACTCGACGGCGAAGTATTTGGCCCGCTGTGCGACCCGGCGCTGTTTGCCACCGCCTGCCAACACCCCGTAATGCGCACCGTGACGTGGGCCAATGGCGCCGATTTAGCGCCAGAATTTTTGCTGGGATTGCTGCAAGCGCAGCGCCAACAGCCGGCGGCTTGACGGATTGAGTGGGTTCCTGCGTTACCTTTGCCACCCATATTGCAACTGATTTGATAGCTGCTCACGCAATGCTGGCGGGCGCTGGATGCCTTTCAGCTTATGCGCTTGGTCAGGCTGGCAATTTTTTTGGCTATGTCCTATGTGGCTGCCGCAGGGATGGTCAAGGCTGCCTTGTGACGATCAGGCCTCGACCAGTTCCCGTGTCAATTCAGGGTGTTTTGCAATTAACCGAAACAGGCAGATCACCCCGCCGGGTGGTGCAAAACGCCCTTGTTCCCAGTCGCGCAGGGTTGCCACGGGCGTTGCAATGCGGTCTGCAAACGCTTGCTGCGTTAACCCTGCTTTGATGCGTGCCTGGCGCACCAGTGTTTGCTCGGGTGTGGTGACGCTCCCAGCGGTGCCGGTTTTGCATCCCCAGCAAAGCG
>JAVHQF010000320.1:0-26667 GCA_036170995.1 Sideroxydans sp.
GACAAGGAAAACTGCGGCTGACAAACCAGCGGTCAAGAAAACCACTACCAAGAAAGCTGTTGCTAAGCCTGCTGTGAAAAAACCCGTGGCCAATAAAACCACCAAGAAATAGATTTACCTAAAATCCGTTCACGCTGAGTAGCGTTGTTCTTGCGCGTATCGAAGCATGGGTGGATTTTTCACTGCTCCTAGCCAATCCCTTACCAGAATCCTGAAAACCGCCAACAGTGCGTTTGGGGTGGCCTCCGCCGGAAGTGCTGTGGTTCTTGGCTTTCAGAGGTATACCTACTAAACATCCAAATTTTTCACACCCAACGCATTCTGCTCAATGAACGCCCTACGCGGTTCGACCACATCCCCCATCAGGGTGGTGAATATCTCGTCCGCACCAATGGCATCTTCGATACGCACGCGTAGCAAGATGCGGTTTTTCACGTCCATGGTGGTTTCCCATAGTTGCTCGGGGTTCATTTCGCCCAAGCCTTTGTAACGCTGGATGCCGACGCCTTTTTTAGCTTCTTCCAACAGCCATTCGACGCCTTGTTTGAAGCTGCTCACACCGCGCTTCTGATCGCCCCGGGTGACATAGGCAGTGGGGGAGATGAGGCCGTTCAGGGCATCGGCGGTCTGCCGAATTTGGGTGTAGTCGCCGCTCTCTAAGAACGCTTTGTCCAGATAGCTCATGGAGTAGTTGCCGTGGAGTATCTTTTCCAGACGCAGGCGCAAGTCGCCGTGTTCGTCAGCTTCGACTTCGGCCTTGATGACCCCGCCGCAGGCTTCTTGCAGTAACTTGGCGCTCTTCTGAGCTAGGGCAGCATCGTTCAGCGACAGGGTGGGCAAAACGAGCAGGGCATGGCTGGCTTCAGGTGCGATGAAGTGCGAGAGGCGGTCGATGACGGCTTCGGCTAAGAAGTATTGTTTGGCGATTTCGCCCAACGCTTCGCCTTGGATTGGGGTTGCATCCAATCCAGGGTAGAACGCAGCGCTATCCAGTGCAGCATTCAGCATGTAGTGCTTAAGTTCGTGTTCGTCTTTGAGGTAACGCTCGTCCTTACCTTTTTTGATTTTGAACAGTGGAGGTTGGGCAATGTACACATGGCCACGTTCAATAAGTTCAGGCATCTGACGGTAGAAGAAGGTGAGCAGCAGGGTGCGGATGTGTGCACCGTCCACGTCCGCGTCGGTCATGATGATGATGCGGTGGTAGCGCAGTTTTTCGGCGTTGTATTCTTCTTTGCCAATGCCAGTGCCCAGCACGGTGATGAGGATGGCGATCTCTTGCGAGGCGATGAGTTTCTCGAATCGCGCTTTTTCCACGTTCAAAATCTTGCCTTTCAGCGGCAAGATAGCTTGGAACTTGCGGTCGCGGCCTTGTTTGGCGGAGCCACCAGCGGAGTCGCCCTCGACCAGGTACAGTTCGGACAGGGCGGGGTCTTTCTCCTGGCAGTCCGCCAATTTACCAGGCAGGCCGATGCCATCCAGCACGCCTTTACGACGGGTCAACTCACGCGCCTTACGGGCTGCATCGCGCGCGCGCGCGGCATCAATAATTTTCCCGCAGATGATTTTAGCATCTATGGGATTTTCCAGCAGGAAGTCGGATAACTTCTGCGAAACGACTTCTTGCACCGCTGGCTGAACTTCGCTGGAAACTAGCTTATCCTTTGTTTGTGAAGAAAATTTTGGGTCTGGCACCTTAACGGAAAGAACGCATGTCAAGCCTTCGCGCATGTCGTCGCCCGTAGTATCAACCTTGGCTTTTTTTGCCAATTCGTTGTCTTCGATGTATTTATTGATGACGCGAGTCATAGCCATACGCAGACCAGTCATATGCGTACCGCCATCGCGTTGTGGAATGTTGTTGGTAAAACACTGAACGACTTCAGAATAACTGTCGTTCCACTGCATGGCGACATCAACAGTGATATTGTCTTTCTCGCCAGAGGCTTGAAAACACTTGGGGTGCAACACCGCCTTAGTCTTATTCATGTACTCGACGAAGCCGCGCACACCGCCGGAATAGGCGAAATTTTCTCCCTTGCCAGTGCGCTGATCGACTAGCTCAATCTTCACACCGTTATTCAAGAAAGAGAGTTCGCGCAGGCGCTTTGCCAGAATCTCGTAATGAAATTCAACAACACCAAATATTTCTTTATCCGCCAAGAAGTGAACCTCTGTTCCGCGCTTGCTACTTTCTCCCAATTCACGCACAGGGGACACTTCGATACCTTTTTGCTTCTCTAGCAGACGATCTTTGACTGCACCACGTACGAACTCTAGGCCGAATTTCTTGCCATCACGATAAGTGGTGAGTTTGAGCCATTCCGACAAACCATTGACGCAGGAAACACCCACGCCATGCAGACCACCCGATACTTTGTAGCTATTTTGATTGAACTTTCCACCAGCGTGCAAAACAGTTAACACAATCTCTGCGGCGGAACGCTTAGGTTCATGCTTATCGTCGAATTTAATACCAATAGGAATACCTCGCCCATTATCAGAAACTAAAATAGAGTTATCTCCATGAATAACGACCTTGATGTCGTCGCAATAACCTGCCAGCGTTTCGTCGATGGCGTTATCCACTACCTCAAACACCATATGGTGCAAGCCCGTCCCATCAGAGGTATCGCCGATGTACATCCCAGGACGTTTGCGAACTGCTTCCAAACCTTCTAATTGTTGGATACTCGATTCGTCGTAATTATCACTCATTGCTTTTCTTTCTGTTTCACGTGGAACATTAAATACGCATTGGCATTACGACATATTTGTAGTCGCTTTGCTCTGGAACGGTGATCAATAAACTACTATTCTGGTCACCAAAGGATAGGGTGACTTCTGTGCTGTTGATGTTGTTGATGCCTTCCAATAGGTAGTTCACATTAAAACCAATATCTAGTGCTACACCTTGATAATTCGTATCTATATCTTCCTGCGCTTCTTCTTGTTCGCTGTTGCTACTGATAATTTGTAGATTTTTTTCTGTCAACAACAATCGCACACCACGGAACTTCTCGTTGGATAAGATGGCTGCTCGTTGTAGTGCTTGCAGGATGATGACACGGTTGAGTGTTAGGTTGTTTGTGTGGTTGGGAATGACGCGAGTGTAGTCTGGGAATTTCCCGTCAATCACTTTTGAGGTTAGAACAATGTCCGCAAAAGTGACACAAACTTGTTTCTCTGCAAGTTCCAACTCTAATTTATCTTCTGAATCAGCTAATAGTTTCAATAATTCATTGACTGTTTTGCGGGAAAGGATGACTTCTTTCTTAGGATTTTCTGTTGTCAGTTTTTCTGCGATATAGGCCAGACGATGTCCGTCCGTTGCGATCAGTTTGATTGAATTACCTTCAATCACTAGTAACACACCATTGAGATAATAACGGATGTCTTGTTGTGCCATCGCATGTTGGACCGAACCCAATAGACGTTTTAATTTTCCTTGTTCGATCTGTATCTTGACCGATCCAGCTAACTGTTCAGTCAAACTAGGGAAGTCTTGTGCAGGAAGCGTCTGAAGGCTGAAACGACTTTTATTCGCTTTTACTAGTAACTTGCTTTCATTGATATCCAAGCTAATCGTACTTTCGTCTGGAATTGCTCTTAAAATATCTTGCAGTTTTTTGGCTGAGATGGTGATGGATTCTGCTCCGTCTGTAGATTGCAGTTCCGTCTTCAGTTGCGCTTCAATCTGTATCTCTAGGTCTGTCGTGATAAATCGCACCCCCTCCGCATTTTTCTTTAGAAGTACATTTGAAAGTATGGGGAGAGGTTGTTTGCGTTCAACAATACCTACGACAGCTTGAAGGGGTTTGAGTAAATCGTTACGGCTAATCTGTTTAATAAACATATGTTTTATCCTTAAATACTTAATTACAATAATAAGGCCAACTAAACTTGTTACTAATAAAATAAAACTCTTTTAATCAATTTCTTATGTAACTTAAAACCTGTTATCAAAAGCTTAGTTTACTTGTGTATAACATCTGAACTTTTTTTCCTAAACCTATTAAATCGATAGTTATCTACATAACAGTAACAGGTATAAATGAGTTATCCCCTGAGTGTTTGGTGTAATAGATTGAAGTCTGCTTCAATCGAGGTGTTGGAATTTCTTAAAGCTTCAATCGTCTTGCACGCATGTAATACGGTTGTGTGATCCCTTCCACCAAAGGCGTTGCCAATTTCAGGAAGGCTGAGTTGGGTTAATTCTCGCGCCAAACTCATTGCGATTTGTCTGGGACGGGCGATAACGCGATTACGTTTTTTTGACAAAAGATCGACAATCTTCAAGCGATAAAACTCAGCAACAGTTTTTTGAATATTATCAATTGTGACTTGTTTATTTTGAGCAGCAAGCAAATCACGCAAGGCTTCTTTGGCAAGTTCGATGGATACATGGCGTTTGTGGAAACGGGCATATGCTTCTATACGATTTAGTGCTCCTTCAAGCTCGCGGATATTAGAGCGAACGTGTTTGGCAATAAAAAAAGCAACATCTTCACTGATTGGTGTTCCGCTCTTGGCGGATTTCTGCAAAAGGATGGCAACGCGCATCTCAATGCCAGGGGGTTCAATTGCGACCGTTAAACCACAAGTAAATCGAGACGTAAGCCTAGGTTCTATACCAGATATCTCTTTAGGGAAGGTGTCACAAGTGATGACGACTTGTTTGTTGGTATCAATCAAAGAGTTTAGTGTGTAAAAAAACTCTTGTTGAGTGCCTGGTTTGTCGGCAATAAATTGGATATCGTCTATCAACAATAAATCGAGTGAGTTGTAATATTGTTTGAATTCATCAAAACTCTTGGTTTGAAAAGCTTTTACTACGCCAGAAACGTAGTTTGTAGCATGAACGTAGCAAATATTCGCTTGCGGATTCTCTTTCGCTACGAGGTTGCCAATTGATTGGAGTAAGTGGGTCTTACCCAAACCCACACCACCATAGATATATAAGGGGTTATAGGCTGTTCCTGGTTTTTCAGCGACTTGAAGTCCAGCAGCATGTGCAAGTTGGTTGGCTTTTCCAGTCACAAAGGAGTCAAAAGTCAGTTGTGCATTTAGTTTACTGCTTGTCTTTTGAGTTTTGACAACTAATGGTTTATCGGCCACTTTTACTGTTGATGTTGCTATTGTAAGTTTTTGAGTAATTTGTTTTTTTATGCGCAACTCTATCTCGGGAGTAATTTGAAAAAAAGAAGTTGCTCGCTTGGATATCTCGGGAAGGAAGCGATCTTGAATGATACGTAGGGTAAAACTATTGGGCACAGTGAGGATGAGACGATTGCCGTCCATCTCGAAAATCAATGGCTTGATCCAAGAATTATATTGTTGAAGCGGCAGTTGCTCTTTGAAGAAGCGTTGACAACTACTGGATAAACCCTGAGCCGACATAAAGGAATATTGTGAAAATCGATTAACCTTGGCATTCTACAAGCTCCAAGAAAAGTTATCCACAATATAAATTAGGCTTGACAGAAAGGCAGTAACCGATTGTAATCGCGCGCTTTTCAATTCAGCCAACAAAGGAACAGATCATGAAACGCACCTTCCAACCATCAGTTGTAAAAAGAAAACGCACCCACGGTTTTTTAGTGCGTATGAAGACCAAAGGCGGTCGTGCTGTGATTGCTGCTCGCCGTGCAAAGGGTCGCGTACGCCTTGGTGTGTAAGCCAATAAAGACTTTTGTATTTCCTCGACGTTATAGATTGACACGTCGAGAAGGTTTTTCGCGGATATTGCAGCAAAGGGCACAAACATCCAATTGGTTTGCGCTACTTTCTCAACCAAACACAGAATCTTGCGTTAGGTTGGGTATTTTGGTAAGCAAGCGGATTGTCCCAAGTGCAGTAAAACGCAACAGCATTAAACGCTTAATCCGTGAAAGTTTTCGCTTACGCGGGAACACGGGAGTCGCTCGCGATATTGTGGTTCGTTTACGCAACCCTTTTGGCATTCAAGATAAATCACGGGCGCGCATGATTTTGGCAGAGATGTTGAGTAAGGCACTTGCTCCACAATGAAGCGAATCATTTTATTGATGGTTCGCGGCTACCAGCGATTCATCAGTCCAATGTATCCGCCATCATGTCGGTTTACTCCATCGTGTTCGCAGTATTCTTACGAAGCCATCTCCAAGCACGGCATCAGCAAAGGTATATGGTTGAGTATCAAGCGGATAGGGCGTTGCAACCCTTGGAATCCGGGTGGATATGACCCTACCCCTTAGTAACTAACAGGTGACACAAATGGATATGCGACGGTTGTTCTTGTTCTTGATATTTTCGTTTTCTCTCGTCGTCTTGTGGGGAGAATGGTCGCGCCAGAATCAAGTTGTCGAACCAATTGCTGCTGTATTTAAAGACCCATCCACACCCCCTGTAGCAACGTCTGTTGTACCGCAAACAGCAGTTATCGCTACTGCTGTTGAGGCGTCAAAAGTGCCCACGGGCAAGTCAATCACCATCACCACCGATACCTTAAAGGTCGAGATTAATTTGTCTGGCGGCAACATCGAGCACCTTGAACTTTTGAAGCATCACACCGCTAACAACCAGACCAAATCCATCGTTTTGATGCAACACCAAGGCGACCAGACCTATTTGGCGCAATCTGGGTTATTGGGAAGGGGTTTGCCCACCCACAATGATGAGTTTCAATCGGATGTAAGTGACTACTCCCTTGAAGATGGCAAAGACAGTGTGGTGGTTAAACTCACAGCATTGAATACCGAGGGTGTGCATGTAACCAAGACTTATACCTTCCATCGTTCAAGCTACCTTGTAGATGTGGCATACGAGATTGAAAACAAAGGTGCGGACGCCATCACTCCATCGGCTTACTTCCAGTTAGTTCGTGATGCTTCAACACCAGAAGGTGCATCTTCTTTTGTCCCAACCTATACTGGTGGAGCTATTTACACAAACCTTGAAAAATTCCAGAAGATTGCATTCAAAGATATTGAGAAAAACAAGACGACGCTCCCTAAAGGTTCGGATAACGGATGGGTTGGTATGGTTCAACACTACTTCGTATCCGCTTGGCTACCGCAAGGCAAGATAGTTCGTGAGTTCTATGCAAAACACTTAGATGGGAATCTATTTTCTGTGGGTGTGATATTGCCTATGGGCAGTATTGAACCCAAACAAGTAGTTCGAATATCAACTCCACTTTACGTTGGTCCAGCCCAAAGCAAATTGAATGATATCGCCCCAGGACTGGGGTTATCAGTGGATTACGGTATATTCACTGTGTTTGCAGCCCCATTGTTTTGGTTGATGACATTCTTGAATGGATTGGTACACAACTGGGGCGTAGCAATTATTTTGCTGACGGTGTTGATCAAGCTAGCATTCTTCCCTCTCTCGGCGGCCAGTTACCGTTCGATGGCAAAGATGCGTGTGGTTGCACCTAAATTGGAATTGATCAAGAAGCAGTATGGAGATGATCGCGAACGCTTGAACAAAGCCATGATGGATCTTTACAAGGCAGAGAAAATCAACCCGTTGGGTGGTTGCTTGCCTATGTTGATTCAGATTCCTGTTTTTATTGGTCTATATTGGTCAATTTTGGAGAGCGTGGAGCTTCGTCATGCGCCATTTTTTGGTTGGATACAAGACTTGTCGGCAGCCGATCCTTACTACATCCTGCCGCTCATCATGGGTGCCAGCATGATTATCCAATCAAAACTGAATCCCGTTCCGACAGACCCTATTCAAGCCAAAGTAATGCAGATTATGCCAATTGCATTTAGCGTCGTATTTTTCTTTTTCCCAGCGGGTTTGGTGCTGTACTCGCTGGTGAACAACATCCTGTCCATTACTCAGCAGTGGTATATCAATCGCGGCGCATCTGGCGCTAAAAAAGGTGTTACAAAAATTTGACACTATCACCGCCATTGCGACTGGAAGCGGTCGTGCGGGCATTGGTGTTGTTCGCATATCTGGGCGTGATCTGGCTGATATAGGCGTATCGCTCACCCATCGTCAACTTCCACCGCGAACTGCGGTCTACACCCCTTTTCTTGCAGCAGACCATTCTGTCATTGATCAAGGCATTGCCTTGTTCTTTCCTGCGCCACACTCCTACACGGGTGAAGAGGTGTTGGAGTTACAAGGACATGGGGGGCCAGCTGTACTGCAATCGTTGTTGCAACGTTGTTTGGAGCTGGGGGCGCGTCTAGCGCAACCAGGGGAATTCACCCAACGCGCTTTCTTGAATGAAAAGATGGATTTGGCTCAAGCTGAAAGTGTCGCTGACCTGATCGAAGCGACCACCCAACAGGCTGCTAGAAGCGCGGTTCGCTCCATGCAGGGTGAGTTCTCCAAAGCCATACAAGCCGTTGTCGCCAAACTTGTCGATCTGCGCATGCTGGTGGAGGCAACTCTAGACTTCCCAGAAGAGGATGGGATTGCTGCGATGGAGCGCCAAAGGCTCGAAGGAAAACTCTCCACAATACAAAAAGATTTGATACACATTGAAACGCTTGCCCATCAAGGAAGTATTTTGCGTGAGGGGGCTCAGGTTGTCTTGGTGGGAGCGCCCAACGTAGGTAAATCCAGCTTACTTAACCGTTTGGCGGGGGAAGAAGTTGCCTTGGTGAGTGAGATCGCAGGAACTACCCGTGACGCAATCCGCCAATCATTACAGATCAATGGTATCCCGCTACACATCATTGATACTGCCGGATTGCGCGAGACCGAGGATGTCGTTGAACGTATGGGCATAGCGCGTACCCAGCAGAACATTGATCGTGCTGACTTGGTTTTGGTGATGTCTGATGAATCCAATCGCAGCGACTCCAATGAGGTCAACCCCATCCTTGAGCGGTTGCCCGAGGGAATTCCTCGTCTATTTATCCACAACAAACTAGATGTAGCCAAACAGTCATTTCCAATTATTCAAGACGACCACCTATATGTTTCCGCCAAAACAGGTTTGGGTATCGAAGAACTTCAAAACAAGATACTGAAAACGATTGGCTGGCATCAAGAAGCGGGTGTGTTTATGGCGCGGGAACGCCATTTGGTAGCTATCGCCGCAGCCAAGCAGCACTTTTCATCAGCAGCACAACACATCGAGATGCACGAATTATTGGCCGAAGAACTACGGTATGCCCAAGCCGCCTTGAATGAGATCACGGGGGAATTTGTGGCGGACGACCTGTTGGGCGAGATATTCAGCCGCTTCTGTATTGGCAAATAATCTTGGTTTCACGTGAAACAATTAGTTTTGTAATCCAATTAGCCTGTTGTAAGATGCGCGTCCTTTTTAGCTGGCGGCGTGATGAATTTTCCTGATAAATTCGACGTGATTGTAGTGGGTGGCGGACATGCTGGCACCGAGGCAGCATTGGTCAGTGCTCGTGCGGGTAGCAAAACCTTGTTGATTAGCCACAACATCGAAACGCTCGGTCAAATGTCGTGCAACCCTTCAATTGGCGGCATCGGCAAAGGCCATCTCGTCAAAGAAGTTGATGCGCTAGGTGGCGCGATGGCGGCAGCGACAGACGAAGGTGGAATCCAATTCCGCATCCTGAATTCCAGTAAAGGCCCAGCGGTACGTGCGACGCGCGCGCAGGCTGACCGCATCCTCTACAAACAAGCCATTCGCAGTCGTTTGGAAAACCAGCCTAACCTGTGGTTGTTCCAGCAAGCAGTCGATGATCTGACGGTAGAGGGCGGTCGTGTAAGTGGTGTTGTGACTCAGCTGGGCTTACGATTCTCTGCGCGCAGTGTGGTGTTGACCACTGGTACTTTCCTTGCAGGTCTAATCCATGTGGGGCAGTCCAACTATCAGGCGGGCAGGGCGGGGGATCCGCCTGCGGTCAGTTTGGCACATCGTTTGCGCGAGTTGAAGCTCCCTGTAGGCAGGCTCAAAACAGGGACGCCGCCGAGGATAGATGGGCGCACCATCGACTATTCGGTGATGCAAGAACAACACAGCGACAATCCTGTTCCAGTGTTCTCTTTTATGGGAAACGCCAAGCAACACCCGCGTCAATTACCTTGCTGGATTACAGAAACCAATCAACGCACGCACGACATCATTCGTGGCGGTCTAGACCGTTCGCCCTTGTTCACTGGTGTAATCGAGGGAGTAGGGCCGCGTTACTGTCCTTCTATCGAAGACAAGATTACGCGTTTCGCTGACAAATCATCGCACCAGATATTCTTGGAGCCAGAAGGGTTGACCACACATGAGGTTTATCCCAACGGGGTTTCCACCAGCCTGCCTTTCGATGTGCAGCTGGACCTGATCCACTCCATCAAAGGCTTGGAGAACGCTCATATATTGCGCCCTGGCTATGCTATCGAATACGACTATTTCGACCCACGCGGGTTGAAAAATTCTTTGGAAAGCAAGGCAATCAATGGCTTGTTCTTTGCAGGGCAGATCAACGGTACGACGGGCTACGAAGAGGCAGCGGCACAGGGTTTGTTGGCGGGCGTGAATGCTGCCTTGTTCGCCCAGGCGCGCGAAGCTTGGTGTCCGCGCCGCAACGAGGCGTACCTAGGGGTAATGGTCGACGACTTGATCACACGCGGCGTCTCTGAGCCATACCGCATGTTCACCAGCCGCGCCGAATATCGGTTGCAGTTGCGTGAAGACAACGCCGACCTTCGTTTGACCGAAATCGGACGCAAGTTGGGCATCGTGGATGAAGCACGCTGGCAACATTTCGAGGCGAAGCGTGAGGCCGTCGTGCGCGAAGAACAACGACTACGTAGCACGTGGGTCAACCCCCGCATGTTGGCGGAGGACGATGCGATGCGCGTCTTAGGCAAGAACATCGAACGCGAATATTCCTTGCACGAATTGCTGAGACGACCCGACGTGACCTATGCATCTTTGATGACATTGCCAACAGCGGGCGAGCCCGCCGAAGAGAGCGTGGCATTGCAAATCGAAGTCCAAGCCAAGTACCAAGGTTACATCGAAAAGCAACAGGGCGAGATTGAGCAACAGGCGCATTATGAAAATCTGGCGCTTCCAGCAGATTTTGACTATTGCGCCGTGCGCGGGCTTTCCATCGAGGCGCAACAAAAGCTTAACCAGCACAAACCACAAACAGTAGGTCAGGCGGGGCGCATTTCAGGCATCACCCCAGCCACCATTTCCTTATTGTTGGTTCATTTGAAGCGCGGATTCAGGAGCGCACAAGCTGAGCAGAAGTGCGCATGAGTGACGCTGATATCTTGTGGGCGGGTGCTGTCGAGTTGGGGTTGAAGCTGGATGAGCACAAGCAATCTCAGCTACTGGCTCATGTTGAGCTGTTGTTCAAGTGGAACAAGGTGTACAACCTGACGGCGATTCGTGACAAGAGTGAGATGGTAAGTCACCACTTACTCGATAGCCTCGCTGTTGTTGATCATCTTTGGCCGGGACATTGGTTGGATGTGGGTTGTGGGGGGGGTATGCCAGGATTGGTATTGGCCATCGTGAAACCAGAATGGCAATTCACCCTGCTGGATAGCAACACCAAGAAGACGGGTTTCGTACAACAGGCTGTCATTGAGCTTGGATTGAAGAATGTGAGCGTCCACTCTGGTCGGGTGGAAGACTGGCATCCAGAGTATAGCTTCGACGGCATCATATCGAGAGCGTTCGCAGAGTTGAGGGATTTTCTTGCGGTTAGCCAACACCTGATTGCGCCCAATGGACGATGGGCTGCGATGAAGGGGCAACCAGAATCTGAGTTAGCTGGAGTAACCAAAGGTTTCAAGATCGAAAAGATCGTTTCATTGAAAGTTCCTGGGTTGGCGGTCGCACGTAGTTTGGTGATCGCAAAGGTGTCTAAGGAGCAAATTGCATGACGAAGATAATGGCAATAACCAATCAAAAAGGCGGAGTCGGGAAGACCACGACGACCGTGAACTTGGCCGCCAGCTTGGGGGCTGCTAAGAAAAGAGTCCTCCTTGTGGACCTAGACCCACAAGGCAATGCCACCATGGGAAGTGGTATCAACAAGGGCGATCTGGAGTTGTCGGTGTACCATGTACTGATCGGCGAGGCGACCATCGCCCAAGCGCGCATCACGTCTGACAAGGGTAAATACGATGTATTGCCGTCCAATCGCGACCTTGCGGGTGCTGAAATCGAATTGGTTGGCATGGAGGGGCGCGAGATGCGCCTCAAGCTGGAATTGCAGGCGATCTCTCACGAATATGACTACGTGCTCATCGATTGCCCGCCTGCGTTGAACCTGCTTACACTGAATGGCCTTTGTGCTGCGCATTCGGTGATGATTCCTATGCAATGTGAATACTACGCGTTGGAAGGTTTGAGCGACTTGGTCAATACCATCCGTAAAGTACGTGCGAGTCTAAATCCAGAACTAGAAATCGAAGGGTTGTTGCGGACCATGTTCGACCCACGCAACTCTTTGGCGCAACAGGTCTCAGATCAACTGCAACAGCACTTTGGTGACAAGGTGTATCGCACCGTGATTCCGCGTAACGTACGCTTGGCGGAAGCACCTAGCTATGGTGTTCCTGCGCTGTATCACGATGC
Source organism: Sideroxydans sp. (assembly GCA_036170995.1). Taxonomy (GTDB): domain Bacteria; phylum Pseudomonadota; class Gammaproteobacteria; order Burkholderiales; family Gallionellaceae; genus Sideroxyarcus. Next base: position 12,521 of record JAVHQF010000320.1, read on the forward strand.
GCAATCCAAAGGGACACAGGCCTATCTCGCTTTAGCAGGCGAACTTTTAAACAACGCCTCGGCAACCAATTGAAAAAGGAAAGATGAACATGGTCAAACCGAATAAAGGATTGGGACGTGGATTAGATGCGTTACTGGCGGGCAGTGGATTGACAAAATCGAACGACACTTTGCGCGAACTCAAAGTGGAAGAACTCAGGCCCGGCAAATATCAGCCACGCAGTCAAATGGATGAGGCCTCTTTGAACGAACTCGCTGCCTCCATCAAAGTGCAAGGAATCATCCAGCCAATCTTGGCGCGCGAATTGCCGAACGGTGGTTACGAGATCATCGCAGGAGAACGCCGTTGGCGCGCAGCACAACTGGCGCAGCTAAAACAGATTCCAGTATTGGTGCGCAAGGTGTCTGACAACGCCGCCTTAGCAATGGCACTAATTGAGAACATTCAACGTGAGGATTTGAATCCACTGGAAGAGGCTATCGGCATCCAACGTCTTATCGACGAATTCCAAATGACACATCAAGCCGCCGCCGAAGCGGTGGGTCGTTCACGTAGCGCTGCAAGCAATCTGTTACGTTTGCTGAAACTACCAGCGGATGTGCAAGAGATGCTCATGAGTAATTTGTTAGATATGGGCCATGCGCGTGCTTTGCTAACTTTGGAACCCGCACAGCAGATATTGCTCGCTAATAAGATCGTGATGGAAAAGCTTTCTGTCCGTGAAGCGGAGCGATTGGTGCAACGACAATCGGAATCCTCGGCAGACCTGTCCGCCACGAAAAAACAAGTAGTAGATCGCGATACGCAACGTATCCAGGAAGAGGTGAGCGAGCAACTGGGGACGCGCGTCGAAATCAAATGTGGAAAAAAGGGATCGGGCAAATTGGTCATCGAGTATTCGAGCAATGACCAGCTAAGCGAATTGCTAAACAAGCTTACAAAGAGTAATTAATTGACAAATTCAGTGGGCGAAGAACCGCAAGAGCGTTTGACACCCCCATTGAACGCCGCTATCATCTCGACGCTTTTAGAAGCCGAGGCACAAGAAAAAAAACAGATATGGCGTGTGACGGGAGTCCAATTCCTCGTTGCAGTGTTAGCTGGAGGAGTTGCCTTAGAATTCAGAGCAGCGCCGCAATTTGCGATAGCGGTGCTGATTGGGGGAGGGGTCTCAGTTCTCAATGGAGCAATGATGGCTTGGAGAATGTCCCGAGCAAGTCAGCGTTCTGCCCATGATGCACATCTTCAATTACGGCTTATGTATTTTTACGCCGCCGAACGTTTCTTCTTGGTGGTTGTGTCGCTGGGTCTAGCCATGGCGATACTAAAATTACCGCTGGCAGTTCTGGGCGGATTTGTATTAGGTCAGGCGGCGCTATTGATTGCACGCTTGTTTTTAAGAATTAAAACCGAAGATAGCGAATAAAAATGTCCAGCGAAGCTCATACCTCAGCGGAATATATCCATCACCATCTGCAAAACCTCACCTACGGTCAATTGCCTGCTGGCTTCGAGCGTCATAGTGCAGACGGCGCTGTAGAAGCGCTTCAGCAAGCGACTTGGACGGTTGCGCACACCTCTGAAGAAGCCAAAGCAATGGGCTTCTGGGCATTGAATCTGGATACCTTCTTCGTTTCTTTGTTGCTTGGTGCAATTTTCATGCTGGTGTTCCGCAGTGTGGCTAAGAGTGTCGTCACGGGTACGCCAAGCGGTTTGCAGAACTTCTGCGAGTGGGCAATTGAATTCATTGACAGCAGCGTACGCGGCTCTTTTTCAGGTAAGAACAACATGGTTGGTCCTTTGGCGCTGACCATCTTCTTCTGGGTGTTCACTATGAACTTGATGGACCTGCTTCCTATCGACTATATTCCTCTGCTGATGACTTCTCTCAACGTCCCATTCTTCAAAGTAGTACCTTCAACTGACCCTAATGCAACATTTGGTATGGCTATTGGTGTATTCCTGCTGGTGCTTTACTACAGCGTTAAGATGAAGGGCTTGGGCGGTTTCGTGGGCGAACTCACACTACAGCCATTCGGGAAATGGGGTATGCCAGTCAACTTGTTGCTGGAGGGCGTGAACTTGATTGCCAAGCCGATTTCACTGGCGCTGCGTCTGTTCGGTAACATGTACGCTGGCGAAATGATCTTCATTCTGATCGCGCTGATGGGCGGTGCATGGGCGGGCTTCTCAGTAACTGGTGTGACCCTTTATGGTTCGCAGATATTACTTTCACTGGGTTGGGCGATTTTCCACATCCTAATTGTGACATTGCAGGCGTTCATCTTCATGACGCTGACCGTTGTCTATTTGGATATGGCGCATCAAGAACATCATTAATTCTTTTATCAACTTTATTATTTATCAACAGGAGAAATAGAAAATGGAAATGGCAAACGCACTGCTGTACATCGCTGGCGCATTGATGATGGGTTTGGGCGCGCTGGGCGCGGCCGTTGGTATCGGCATCTTGGGTGGTCGTTTCTTGGAAGGCGCTGCTCGCCAACCTGAATTGATCCCAATGCTGCGTACACAATTCTTCGTTGTCATGGGTCTTGTCGACGCCGTTCCGATGATCGCTGTCGGTATCGCAATGTACGTTCTGTTCGCTGTGGCACACTAATTCGCCTTTAGCGACAACGCATAATTTAGAAAGGAAGCTTGCATGAATATCAATGCAACTCTTCTCGCTCAGACCATCATGTTCGCGTTGTTCGTGTGGTTCTGCATGAAGTTCGTGTGGACACCGATCGTCGCTGCGCTGGAAGCACGCAAGAATCAGATCGCCGATGGACTGGCCGATGCTGAACGTGCTAAGCATGATTTGGAACTGGCTTCTAAACGCTCCGCAGAGATACTGCGCGAAGCGAAAGAAAAAGCTAGTGACATCATCGCCAACAGCGAAAAGCGCGGAAGTGAGATCGTTGAAGAAGCCAAGAATCAAGCCAAGATAGAAGGCGACCGCATAATCGCTGGTGCCAAGGCTGAGATCGATCAAGAAGTGTTCCGTGCCAAAGAACAACTGCGCACACAAGTGTCGGCCATCGCGCTGGCCGGTGCTGGTAAGATCTTGGGCCGCGAGATCGATGCGAAGGCACACAACGACCTGCTCGATAAACTCGTTGCGGAAATCTGATCGTCATGTCTAACGCCATTACTATTGCACGTCCTTACGCTCAAGCGGCGTTCGAAGAAGCGCAAAAGCAGAACGCACTTAAGGCTTGGTCCGAGTTGTTGCTCGGTATGGCTGATGTTGTGCAAAACGCTGATGTGCATGCCGTTGTCAGCAACCCAAAGGTATCCAAGGCCAAGGTAGCGGACCTGATGGATGCTTTTGTGGGTGCGAGTGCGAATGCACAACAACGCAACTTCGTTCGTGTCTTGGCTGATAACCAGCGTTTGTTGGTTTTGCCAGAGATCGCGGAATTGTTCGAAGTGCTGAAAGCGGATGCGGAGAAGACAGTTAATGTAGTGGTCGATTCCGCCTTTGAGTTGTCTGCTGCACAACAAGATAAGATAGTCAGTTCGCTGAAAAAACGTATGGGCCGAGAGATCAAGTTAGCTTGTAATGTGAAAAAAGATTTGCTGGGTGGTGTTGTAATCCGCGCCGGAGACAAGGTGATCGACGGCTCTGCGCTCACACGCCTTAGTGAAATGGCGAACGCGCTTGCTTAAATGCTACAAATGAACTTGGCCTGATAAAGAATTATCAAGAATGAGGAAATCCAGATGAAGCTCAACCCTTCCGAAATTAGTAATCTGATTCGCAGTCGCATCGAAAACTTCGAAGCACTGACCCAAGCGCGCACTGAGGGTACGGTGGTCAGCGTGACAGACGGTATCGTCCGCGTCCACGGCTTGTCCGACGTGATGCAAGGCGAGATGTTGGAATTCCCTGGCAACACTTTCGGTCTGGCGCTGAACCTTGAGCGTGATTCCGTGGGTGCCGTCATTTTGGGTGAATACGAACACATCACCGAAGGCGACACAGTGAAATGTACGGGTCGCATCTTGGAAGTGCCAGTAGGCCCAGAATTGCGTGGTCGTGTAGTGAACGCATTGGGTCAGCCCATCGACGGCAAAGGCCCAATCAACGCCAAGATGACTGACAAGATCGAAAAGGTCGCTCCTGGTGTCATCGCACGTAAGTCTGTTGACCAACCAGTACAGACAGGTCTAAAGTCCATCGACTCCATGGTTCCAGTCGGTCGTGGACAACGCGAACTGATCATCGGCGACCGTCAGACAGGTAAGACAGCTGTTGCTGTTGATGCGATCATCAACCAAAAGGGTCAGGACATGACCTGTATCTACGTTGCGATCGGCCAAAAGGCTTCCACCGTTGCTAACGTTGTGCGCAAACTTGAAGAGCACGGCGCGATGGAATACACCATCGTTGTGGCTGCGACCGCTTCCGACTCGGCAGCGATGCAATTCTTGGCGCCTTATGCGGGTTGCACCATGGGTGAATACTTCCGTGATCGTGGCGAAGATGCATTGATCGTCTACGATGACTTGACCAAACAAGCTTGGGCATATCGTCAAATTTCCCTGTTGTTGCGTCGCCCACCTGGTCGTGAAGCATATCCTGGGGACGTGTTTTATTTGCACTCTCGTCTATTGGAGCGGGCGGCGCGCGTGAACGCTGAGTATGTTGAAGCCTTCACCAAAGGTGCGGTCAAAGGCAAGACAGGGTCGTTGACTGCTCTACCAGTAATTGAGACACAAGCAGGTGACGTTTCCGCATTCGTTCCAACCAACGTGATTTCCATCACCGATGGTCAGATATTTTTGGAATCGGACTTGTTTAACGCAGGTATCCGTCCAGCGATCAACGCTGGTGTGTCCGTATCTCGCGTTGGTGGATCGGCACAAACAAAGGTTATCAAGAAACTGGGTGGTGGTGTGCGTTTGGCACTGGCTCAATATCGTGAATTAGCAGCGTTCGCGCAGTTCGCATCTGACTTGGACGAGGCAACTCGCAAACAACTAGAGCGCGGCAAGATTGTTACCGAACTGATGAAGCAATTGCAATATGCTCCTCTGTCTGTTTCCAAGATGGCTGCAACATTATTCGCTGTCAACAAGGGTTACTTCGACGACGTGGCCGTACCTAAGGTGTTGGCTTTCGAAGCGGGTCTGCATGCTCACTTGGTTTCCAAGAACAAAGCATTGATGGACGCGATCGAATCGACCAAGGATCTGTCGGCTGACAACGAAAAGTTGTTGGTTGCAGCAATCGAATCGTTCAAGGCTAGCGCAGCTTATTAAGGCGAGGTGATTTATGGCCGGCAGTAAAGAGATTCGCACCAAGATCAAGAGCGTAGAGAATACGCGTAAGATCACCCGTGCGATGGAGATGGTGGCAGCAGCGAAGATGCGCAGGGCGCAGGAACGCATGCGTGCCGCTCGTCCCTACGCCGAAAAGATCCGCAACGTTGCTGGGCACTTGTCACGTGCCAATCCGGAATACAAGCATGCATTCTTGGCCAAGCGGGAGAACGTTAAAAACGTTGGTCTAATCGTTGTCACTTCAGACAAAGGCTTGTGCGGCGGATTAAATACCAACCTGTTGCGTCTCGCTGTGAACGAGATGAAGACATGGGAAGGTGAAGGCAAAGGATTGCTTGTTTGTCCAATCGGAAACAAAGGCTTCGGCTTTATGAACCGTATCGGTGCAAAAGTGAAATCGCACATGGTGGGTCTGGGCGATACCCCACACGTAGAGAAGTTGATTGGTACTGTGAAAGCGATGCTGGATGCTTATGTTACGGGCGAGATCGACGCGATCTATCTGAGCTACAACCACTTCATCAACACCATGCGCCAAGAGCCTCGCGTAGAGCAGCTGTTGCCGTTGACTGGCGAGAAGATGGGAACGAGTGACGCGACTTGGGATTACATTTACGAGCCCGATGCTAAGAAAGTCATCGACGAATTGTTTGTTCGCTACATTGAGTCCTTAATCTATCAAGCTGTTGTTGAGAACATAGCTTCAGAGCAAAGCTCACGGATGGTGGCGATGAAAGCAGCCTCTGACAATGCGAAGAGCGTCATTAGCGAACTCAAATTGGTCTACAACAAAGCGCGTCAGGCAGCGATTACGAAAGAAATTTCCGAAATCGTAGGCGGCGCAGCAGCGCTGGAATGATTAATCGAAACCGCATCTTCAAAGCGTGGAAGATTTAGAGTGGTTTTAATCAGCAAAAGAATTTTAGAATTAATTTAGACGGGGAATCTTAAAATGAGTCAAGGAAAGATTGTTCAGTGTATTGGCGCGGTGGTTGACATCGAATTTCCGCGCGACAAAATGCCAAAGATCTATGAAGCGCTGACACTGGCTGACGCAGGTAATTCGACAGCCGAACCAGGTTTGACCTTCGAGGTCGAGCAACAACTGGGTGACGGCGTGGTTCGTACCATCGCTATGGGCTCGTCTGACGGTCTCCGTCGCGGTATGGCAGTCAATGCCACTGGCAAGGCGATTCAAGTGCCAGTGGGCATAGGCACTCTTGGCCGTATCATGGATGTGTTGGGTCGCCCAATCGACGATGCTGGCGAAATTAAATGCACCGAGCGCCGTGCGATTCACCAATCCGCACCAAAATTTGATGAACTATCACCTTCCGTTGACCTGCTGGAAACTGGTATCAAGGTGATTGACTTGGTTTGCCCCTTCGCAAAGGGCGGTAAAGTGGGTCTGTTCGGTGGCGCGGGTGTAGGTAAAACCGTGAACATGCTTGAGCTGATTAACAACATCGCTAAGCAACACGCAGGTCTGTCTGTATTCGCAGGTGTGGGTGAACGTACTCGTGAGGGTAACGACTTCTACCACGAAATGACTGACGCAGGTGTCATTGACACTGAAGACTACACCAAGTCTAAAGTTGCAATGGTGTTCGGTCAGATGAACGAGCCGCCTGGAAACCGTTTGCGCGTAGCGCTGTCTGGTTTGACCATGGCTGAGAAATTCCGTGACGAAGGCCGCGACATCCTGTTCTTTGTGGATAACATTTACCGCTACACACTGGCTGGTACCGAAGTTTCTGCGTTGCTGGGTCGGATGCCTTCCGCTGTGGGTTACCAACCGACACTGGCTGAAGAAATGGGCCGCTTGCAAGAGCGTATCACTTCGACCAAGGTAGGTTCGATCACTTCCATCCAAGCTGTGTACGTGCCAGCGGATGACTTGACCGACCCCTCTCCAGCTACCACCTTCTTGCACCTTGACTCCACCGTCGTGTTGTCACGTGACATCGCTTCACTCGGTATCTACCCAGCGGTTGATCCACTGGACTCTACTTCTCGCCAACTTGACCCCTTAGTCGTAGGCGAAGAGCACTACACCGTGGCACGTAGCGTTCAACAAACACTGCAACGTTACAAAGAATTGCGCGACATCATCGCGATTCTGGGTATGGACGAGCTGGCACCAGAAGACAAATTGGCGGTTGCCCGTGCACGGAAAATTCAGCGTTTCTTGTCACAACCGTTCCACGTTGCGGAACAATTTACTGGCGCACCAGGAAAATATGTCACGCTAAAAGAGACCATCAAGGGTTTCAAAGCGATCGTTGACGGTGAATACGATCACCTGCCAGAGCAAGCGTTCTACATGGTCGGCGGAATCGAAGAAGCAATTGAAAAAGCCAAAACCCTGCAATAATAATCGGGAGCAAGCATGGCAATGACTATTCATATTGACGTTGTGAGTGCAGAAGAGCAGATATTCTCTGGTTTGGCCGAATTCGTCGTCGTTCCAGGCGAAATGGGCGAGCTGGGGATTTATCCGCGCCATACTGCGTTGATGACGCGCATAAAACCAGGTGCGGTTCGCATTAAGCGACCAGATCAAGAGCAAGAAGAGTTGGTCTATGTATCTGGAGGCATGCTGGAGATTCAGCCTAACGTTATCACCGTGTTGGCAGATACCGCCATTCGTGGTGTTGACTTGGACGAAGCGCGTGCACTGGATGCGAAGCAAGCAGCGGAAGAAGCAATGAAAAATCGTAGTTCTGATATCGACTATGCTGCCGCGCAAGCGGAATTAGCTGAAGCCATCGCCCAGTTGCGTGCTATCCAGCAGATGCGCAAACATATCCACTAAGCACAACAACATGCATCAAATAAAAAGCAGCTTTGGCTGCTTTTTGTTTGTCTGAACGATATACTTCGAGAACTTAAATCTGAAAAAAGTGACTGAAATGAATGCCTTGAACATCGTCATTCTCGCAGCAGGCAAAGGCACGCGCATGTATTCAGACAAACCCAAAGTATTGCATGTACTGGCGGGGAAACCATTGGTGCAACACGTGTTGGATAGAGCAGTCGAGCTGAAGGCAGCACAAGTCTGCGTAGTGTACGGTCATGGCGGTGAAGCCGTGCCGCAAGCGATGTCTAGCTATGGTGCGCAGTTTGTCATTCAAGAACCGCAACTCGGCACTGGGCATGCCCTACAACAAGCCATGCCACACCTCGCAGACGATAGCCGCACACTGGTGTTGTATGGCGATGTGCCGTTAACGCAAACGCAAACGTTGCAGCAGATGCAACAAGCTGGCGAAGGCTTGGTGCTGCTCACGGTGAATCTGGATAACCCGACAGGCTATGGGCGCATCGTGCGTGATGCACAAGGTGCGGTGCAGTGCATCGTCGAAGAAAAAGATGCGCACAACGAGCAACGCAAGATCAACGAAGTAAATACTGGCATCTTGCTCGCACCAACGAAGAAGTTGCGCGAGTGGTTAAGCATGTTGGGCAACAATAATGCCCAAGGCGAGTACTACCTTACCGACATCGTCGCGATGGCCGTTGCGGAGGGCATCCCAGTGAGCACGACACAACCTGCCCAGCGTTGGGAAGTCGAAGGCATCAACAACAAGACACAACTCGCCTCCATGGAGCGCGTATGGCAGCAAACCGTCGCGGGCAGATTGATGGCGCAAGGTGTCACGCTGGCTGACCCAGCACGTTTGGATGTGCGCGGAAATCTGAGCTGCGGTCGCGATGCCGAAATCGACGTTGGCTGTATCTTCGAGGGAGAGGTGACACTGGGAGATCGTGTGCGAGTAGGGGCTTACAGCATCATCCGTAATGCCAGCATCGAACAGGGTACGCAGATTGCCGCTTACAGCCACATAGATAGCAGCATCGTTGCGGCTAACTGTCACATCGGTCCTTACGCTCGTCTGCGTCCAGGAACGAAGTTGGCAGAGGATGCGCACGTGGGCAATTTTGTCGAGATTAAAAATAGTGAAATTGGTAAAGGTAGCAAAGCCAATCACTTGAGTTACATTGGCGATAGCAACGTAGGAGCGCGCGTGAACATCGGTGCAGGGACGATAACGTGCAACTATGATGGCGCGAATAAATTTCGCACGATCATAGAAGACGATGCGTTTATCGGTTCCGATACGCAACTGGTTGCCCCCGTTCGTGTAGGCAAGGGCGCGACCATCGGTGCAGGTTCGACCATCACCAAAGACGCACCCGATAACGAATTGACCTTGTCCCGCAGCAAACAGATAACCATCAACGGGTGGAAACGCCCGCAGAAAGTGAAAAAATAATATGTGCGGAATCGTCGGCGCAGTCGCTAAACGTAATGTCGTATCCATTCTAGTGAATGGCTTGTTGCGCTTGGAATATCGAGGATACGACTCGGCTGGCCTAGTCGTGGTGCATGAGGCGAAGTTGGAGCGTGTGCGCAGTGTAGGCCGTGTTGCCGAGTTGAAACAAAAGAGTGCCGCGACTTACGGTGAGTTAGGGATCGCTCACACGCGCTGGGCGACCCACGGCGTGCCAAGTGAACGCAATGCCCATCCACACATAAGCCGAAATCTAATTGCAGTTGTGCATAACGGCATTATCGAAAATTACGAAGAATTACGAAACGAACTCACCCGTCAAGGCTATGAATTTACCTCGGACACCGATACCGAGGTGATCGCCCATCTGATACACAGTTACTACAAAGAAGGCAATTTATTGCTTGCCACACAAGCTGCATTGAAGAAGTTGGTGGGCGCTTACGCAATCGGCGTGGTCGCCGCAGACAATCCTCATCAACTCATCGCAGCACGTAAAGGAAGTCCACTGTTGTTAGGAGTTGGCGTGGGTGAGCACTTCGTCGCATCAGATATGTCCGCCCTTCTACAAGTCACCAAGAATGTGGTGTATCTGGAAGAAGGCGACGTGGTCGAGGTAAATCTGGCGAACTATCGCATCTTCGATCAAAAAGGAAATGCGGTGCAACGTCAGGTGCACGTGAGTGAGTTGGACAACGACAGCGTCGAGCTGGGTGAGTACCAACACTACATGCAGAAAGAAATTCACGAACAGCCGCAGGCACTGGCGAACACCTTGGAATCGGTGTGCAACAGCCAATCACTTGTCCCTGGCATCTTTGGTGCAGAAGCTAGCAACATTTTCCCACAAGTCGAAAGCATCCTCATCCTTGCCTGCGGCACCAGCAACCATTCTGGTCAAGTCGCGCGCTACTGGTTGGAAGAGATCGCAGGCATTCCCTGCAACGTCGAGATCGCCAGCGAATATCGTTACCGTGTCAGTGTCCCCAATCCAAAAACACTGGTCGTCACCATTTCGCAATCGGGTGAGACGGCCGACACCTTAGCCGCACTCATCCATGCCAAGACGACTGGTCATACTTTCACCCTAGCTATCTGCAACGTGCCAGAGAGCGCCATCATCCGTCAGTCCAAGTTGCGCCTGCTGACCCGTGCTGGTCCTGAGATCGGCGTGGCATCCACCAAAGCCTTCACCACCCAACTGGCCGCTTTGTTCCTGTTGACCTTGGTTATGGCAAAGTTGCGCGGTCGTTTGGATGCAAACCGCGAACAACAATTCTTGCAAGAGTTACGCCATCTACCTGCAGCGGTGCAAAAGGTGTTAGCACTGGAACCCAAGATTGCCGAGATAGCGAAGTGCTTTGCCAACAAACACCATGCATTGTTCCTAGGTCGTGGAATGCATTTCCCTATCGCGGCCGAAGGTGCGTTGAAGCTTAAAGAGATTTCCTACATCCATGCCGAGGCTTATCCAGCGGGTGAGTTGAAGCACGGTCCATTGGCGCTGGTGGATGCCGATATGCCAGTGGTATCCGTCGCGCCGAACGACACCCTGCTAGAGAAATTGAAGTCCAATTTGCAAGAAGTCAAAGCACGCGGCGGTGAGTTGTTCGTATTCGCCGATGCCGAGACCCACATAAAAGCGTCAGAGGGGGTTCACATCCTGCAAATGCCCGAACACGCGGGCTTTTTGAGCCCTATTCTGCACACCATTCCTTTACAGCTGCTGGCATATTACGTAGCACTGGAAAAGGGAACGGATGTGGACAAGCCAAGAAACCTCGCGAAATCCGTTACGGTGGAGTAACGACGTTTCGTGAACGCGAGGTTTCTTGGCTTGCGGTGAAGACTAACCTGCGTAGCAGGTTAAGCCCGAAAGGGCGGTCGAAACCACAAGCCGCGCATAAGGGCGTCATTACTCGATGAGCAATCATGGTGTCAGCGTCTGAGGTGCTTGGTTCACACACCCGTCCCCACTTATGTGGAGACGTACCAACATGGCGGTCATCGCCGTATTCAATCAAAAAGGTGGCGTAGGTAAGACCACGACCTGTCTGAATCTGACAGCGGCATTGTCGTTGGCGCAACGTAGTCCTATCGCTATCGACATGGATCCGCAGGGACATCTAAGCCTTGCGTCTGGTCTCAAGCATGGCACTTCGCAAGCCAAGAGCATCGTGTCGTACTTCAAAGACCACACACCACTCGCTAAATTGCTTTATGAGACACCCGCAGGCTGGCAACTCATTCCAGCTACGCTCGAACTTTCAAAAATTGATGCGCTGTATGGTAGCGATCCGCAAGCTGCCAAGATGTTGAAGCAAGGCTTGGGTGAAGAGCTATCGCTGACGGGAGCGCCTATCTTGATCGACTGCTGTCCAATGTTGGGCGTGTTGACCCTGAATGCGCTACTGGCCGCAGACAAGGTACTCATCCCTGTCTCCGCAGATTATCTTTCCCAACATGGAGTTCATCGTCTGGATAGCGCGTTGAACGTGCTGGAGAAGAAGTTACAACGAAAATTCGAACGTCGCATCATCGTCACCCGCTTCGACTCACGCCGCAAATTATCATTCGATATCTACGACCAGCTCAAAGAGAGATACGGCAGCTTGTTGTGTAAGACACGCATCGGCGAGACGGTCGCCTTGGCAACGAGTCCGATGCACGGTCTGGATGTGTTCGCCTACGCGCCCAATAGTCCTGGGGCGGCAGACTACAAAGCGCTGGCTAAAGAATTGATGGACAGCGGATTTGTTTAAAGAAGATGGACGTAGGCTGCTAAGCCAAGTGTCGCCGCTAACAAGAGCGCAATGACCGACAACCAGGCATTGCGCTTTTTTTGTTCAGCCAACATCGCCAGCAACAAAGGTGCGGCTTGTGCGGCTACATCATCCTTTAAGCGTTGATGCAACAAGCGAGGAAGTTGGGGCAGTAGAGACGCATAACGTGGCGCTTCCGCGCGCAAGGTCTTGATGAAGCCGCGCCATCCTACTTGCTCGCTCATCCAGCGTTCCAACCAAGGCTTCGCCGTCTTCCACAAATCGAGTTCAGGATCGAGTTGCAATCCTAAGCCTTCAATGTTGAGCAGCGTCTTCTGCAATAGCACCAGTTGCGGTTGTATCTCAATGCCGAATCGGCGCGAGGTTTGGAACAGGCGCAGCAACACCTTGCCGAAGGACACATCGCGCAAAGGTTTGTCGAAGATAGGTTCGCACACTGAACGGATCGCCGCTTCGAATTCATCCACGCGCGTATTCGCAGGCGCCCAACCCGACTCGATATGCAACTCAGCCACACGTTTGTAGTCGCGATTGAAGAAAGCGATGAAATTGTGCGCGAGGTAGTTCTTGTCAATGTCGGTGAGCGTCCCCATGATGCCAAAATCGAGCGCTACATATCGCCCATCACGCGCCACTAAGATGTTGCCAGGGTGCATATCGGCATGGAAAAAACCATCGCGGAACACCTGTGTGTAGAAGATGGTTACGCCATCCTGCGCTAGATTTGAAAGATTGATCCCTGCCTCACGTAAGGCGCTGATTTGGCTGATGGGGATGCCGTGCATGCGCTCCATCACCATCACCTGTTCCGAACACCAATCCCAATGCACCTCGGGAACGAGCAATAATTTCGCGTCAGAGAAATTGCGGCGCAACTGACTCGCATTCGCTGCCTCGCGCATCAAGTCCAACTCGTCGTGCAGATACTTCTCGAACTCAGCGACCACCAATTTTGGCTTCAGGCGCTTGCCATCCGACCACCAACGTTCGATCAGTCCCGCGCAGATCTGCAACAAGGCGATGTCATGCTCGATGGTGTGTTTGATGCCGGGGCGCAAGATCTTCACCGCCACCTCGTGCCCATTCGGCAATACCGCGAAATGCACTTGCGCGACCGATGCGCTGGCGATCGGTGTCTCGTCGAAACTGGTGAAAACCTCGTTCAGAGGTTTGCCATAAGCCGTCTCTAGCAAGGCGACAGCCTGTGCAGAAGGGAAGGGGGGTACTTGGTCCTGCAGCTTCGCTAGTTCATCGGCGATGTCGGTAGGGATCAGGTCGCGACGGGTGGAAAGCAACTGGCCGAACTTCACGAAGATGGGGCCTAGTGCTTCCAATGCCAGACGCAGACGTTCCGCACGTGGACGCGACACATCGCGGAAGAACAGTAGCCAATTGAGCGGTCGCAACATCCAACTCGTGCGCTCATGTGCCAATAAAAATTCATCCAAGCCGAAGCGCAGGACGATGAAGATGATCTTGAGTAAGCGGAAGAAGCGCATTGCTAGCGGGCTAAAATAAAAAGGGCACAGCGAAATCGCCGTGCCCTCTAGTTTACTTGAGTTTCAGCTTAAACCTGCTGGATTCCAGACAACAGCCAAACCGCCTTGTCGTCCTTCAAGTCTTTCTGCACATGCCATATCTCGTCGAAGTTCTCAGGTGCGCCGTTGTTCTCACGGATCTGGCCGCTCATGCGTACGCTAGCCGTAGCGGTGTCGTTCTCTGTCACCACTTCCAACAGGCTCGCATTCACGAAGCCCACATCCGTCTTCTGCTCTG
>JAVHQF010000321.1:0-1433 GCA_036170995.1 Sideroxydans sp.
GCGAACGATTTCTGCGGACAAGCCGAGAGATGCAAATGACATGGTGTTTCTTTCTTAAATACAAACGGCCTGTCGCTTCGTTGAAGCGCCAGTCTGAGGCTGAATGAGGTGGGGACTACGAACCGGAATCGGCGGCAATCACTAGACTGAAACGAGATTGCGGCGCGCATCTTAACAGAAGGAGGGAGGCGGACTGAGGAATGTTTTAACCACCGTCATTCCCGCGCAGGCGGGAATCCAGTAATCAAACGAAACCTGCGCAGCAGGACAAAACCAAATGCCTTTTTAATAACTGCACCAGATTCCCGCCTACGCGGGAACGACGGCACTGTATTTTATCGCTACACGTTGAACAGGAAATTCATCACATCGCCATCTTGCACGACATATTCTTTACCTTCGACGCGCATCTTGCCTTTTTCTTTTGCGCCCGCTTCGCCGCCACAGGCGATGAAGTCGGCATAGGAGATGGTCTGGGCGCGGATGAAGCCTTTTTCGAAGTCGGTGTGGATGACGCCTGCGGCTTGCGGTGCGGTGTCGCCCTTGTGGATGGTCCACGCGCGCACTTCTTTCACGCCTGCAGTGAAGTAGGTTTGCAGGCCGAGCAGGTTGTAACCGACGCGAATGAGTTTGTTCAAACCTGGTTCATCGAGACCTAAATCAGCGAGGAATTCCATCTTGTCGGCATCGTCGAGGTCAGCCAGTTCTTGTTCAATTTTGGCGCACAGGGCAACCACAGGGGCGCCTTCTTGCGCAGCGTGTTCGCGTAGGCGATCCAAGTGCGGGTTATTTTCGAAGCCATTCTCCAATACGTTGCCAACATACATCGCTGGCTTGATGGTGAGCAGGCACAGCGGCTTGATGAGCTGCTTGTCATCGTCACTCAGGCCAAAGGTGCGTGCGGGTTTGCCTTCGTTCAGGTGCGGCAAGAGTTTCTCTAGGACAGAGACCAACTTGATCGCGTCTTTGTCGCCAGACTTGGCCTTCTTGCCGTCACGTTGGATGGTGCGCTCGACCACGGCCATGTCGGCCAGTGCCAACTCGGTGAGGATGACTTCGATGTCGGACAATGGATCAACTTTGCCTGCGACGTGCACGACGTTCTCGTCGTCAAAACAGCGCACGACGTTGACGATGGCATCGGTCTCGCGGATGTTGGCGAGGAACTGGTTACCCAGCCCTTCGCCTTTGGATGCACCCGCAACCAGCCCCGCGATGTCCACGAACTCGACGATGGCGTGTTGCATCCGTTGTGGATTGACGATCTTCGCCAGTTCATCCATGCGTGGATCGGGCACTTCAACGATGCCTGTGTTCGGCTCGATGGTGCAGAAGGGATAATTTTCCGCCGCGATGCCCGCTTTGGTGAGCGCATTGAATAGGGTGGATTTACCCACGTTTGGAAGACCGACGATACCGCACTTGAGACTCAT
>JAVHQF010000322.1:0-6836 GCA_036170995.1 Sideroxydans sp.
CCTTCAACAAATTTGTCAATGACCTGGAGTCTGGCAAGTCGCTCGACCAGATGTCGCCAGCTATGCGACTGTGGTGGTGTGACAGGTACTGACTGAAAACACAATAATTTGACGCGCCAACTTCAAAGATATAAGTTCATGACTCAATTTATTACAGCATCTGATATCTTGCAAATACTTAGAGAAAAATCAAGTGGAGATTTCAAACACATTACCATTTCAGATCGTGGTGAAAAAAGCATCCAATATTTCCCATGGTCCTCCGGTATAGGCTCTATGCACTGGGGTGGAAAATACATGACCCACTTCAACGAGTCAGTACCACAGTGGGTGAGAGAACAGAATCCTGTTCATATCTGCAACCTATGTCGTTTGGCGATTGAACACAACGCAAAGTTGCCTTCATCGATGCCTATTTGACCAGACGTATTTACAAGGCTGTGGTTGGCTAGGATTGATGAAATTGCAAGCAACGACCGATTTGAGTCGGACGGAAACTTGGTTACTACAGACTGGACGGAAGATCATGGCGAAGGTTACAGAAGAGGAATTCGAGAGTTGGTTGCAAGCCTCGGCGCGCGTAGCTGGGCCGGACGACCCGATATATTCGAGTGGATTGACAAAGACCTTCGTCCGCTTGCCGACCGGGTTAACCGCGAGTTCGCCAAAAAATACGGCTGGGACAAGCAGCTTGAGCTCCAATTCAGCGCCCGAGAGAGTGGACCCGGCGATCGGGTTAGAGCGAGCGATTCAACAACGGTTCGGTCTGCCATCCACTTCGGGCAACAAGCCGGATTAAGCGAAATCTCTGGCCAGAGCAACGGTACTGAAAGGACTACGGCTACGATAACGCTCAGGAAAATGCCACCGGACACGGAAGCACGGTTCCGAAAGGCTTGGGGCAAACCCGTGACAGTCTTCGGTATGAAGCCGCCGGTCTTTTACGAGAAAAAATCGACGAAGCCAAACGAGACGAAGGACCCTGAAAAGAAATGAGATGTGACATTTGGCGCAGACAGTTAGTTTACGATTTGGATTGCATTTGACACTGGGTCAGTTGGCGACGGATACTGAAATTTTTGGTGGAGAGGATGGTGGATCAAATGGACGTGCTAGAACAACAAGCGCAGGACTGGATCAAGGGCGTGCTGGAGAGGCAGGAGGCGGCGCAACGACTGGAGCAGGACGGGCTGCGCCTATTCGGCCAACGTGGAATGGACGAGAACTTGCTGGAGGAGCCGCTGCGAACCAGGGTCAAGCAGATTTTGGACCGACAAGGATGGCGTGTGTAATTGCTCAAACTGGACTGTGGTCGTTCAGAGATGCATTCCGCAAAATTTTGTAGTTTCAAAATGA
Organism: Sideroxydans sp.; assembly: GCA_036170995.1. Classification (GTDB taxonomy): domain Bacteria; phylum Pseudomonadota; class Gammaproteobacteria; order Burkholderiales; family Gallionellaceae; genus Sideroxyarcus. The sequence goes on from JAVHQF010000322.1 coordinate 1,357, forward strand.
ATCAGCGACAAGAAATTACCATTTCAGAAGTTCTGTCACTGGCCACTCGAAACTGTCGGGTCTGTCCACAGCCCACAGAGTGGAGCAAGCTGTATAAATTGCTCCCGAACCGTTCTCGGTTTGGAAATAGTTGGAGACCAGCATTACCTCTAATTCTGGCCGCTTGGCACGAAACATCTGCGATGCTGAAAATGCAGCGATTAACGGAGCATCTTGATTGGGCCGCAAAGCATCGTGTGCTTGATAAAGTTCATGCTTTTCTCGCGGCTTTGCCGGAGGAGCAATGGCACCATGCAGACGAATGAGTCGTCGCTTTTTCGTAACACCTCCCAAAACCAGCGATCGGCGGTTCTCAAACATCATTCAATTTTTGAGACTAATAGTGTTCATGAATTCAAACGGTAGGAATATCAATTGACAACCGAAGTTTGGCACGCGGAGTTCAACCCAAAGAAGTTTCTCGGGCGCGTAAATCTTGATCAACTTCTGGAGCGGAACGAGGCATACAACGAGAGTGCGACACAAAACGCAAAATCTCCGTGCATTTTGTGCGGGCGAACGCTTGGTCGAGGAATCGTGCTAAACGATCACTCCTTTCTTTGCACTAGCTGCTACAACGAAGTTGCCCTTATCTCGTATCCAGAGCGATATGAGATTTTGCGACGCCAGTACGCGTTGGCCACGGAATCCAGGAAGCTCGCGAAGCAAGCCTTTATTGAGAAGTATGAATACAAGTCAAACAAGAGCACCCTTGTGTTCTTCGGTTGGGCATCGATGCTGCTGCTTTTTGTTCATCCGGGGTTCCTAATGCTATCAGCAATCCTCCTTGTTTTTGGCTACGACCAGAACGGCAAGAATAATCAGAAACTCGCTGAGTGGGACAGCCGCCGGAACGAATGGGAAAAATTGAATCCAGAACCAACTGAACCAGAATTACTTCATTTCCACGATCCGAAGGCAACACTGACCGCTCGCGACCAAGCCGTTCTGAAAGTGTTCAACCACTGGCCAGGCTATCCGCCTTTCTGGAAGTACCTCAGAGCCGTTGTGATTGCCATGGACAATTCGCGTTGCCAAGTGACCGGCTGCCCCTCAAGACTCAGCCTGCACGTGCATCATATGCAACCCGTCGCAGAGGGGGGTACACACGCACCGAGCAACTTGGTTGCACTCTGCGACTTTCATCATGCGCTTGAACCTGAAAAGGGGCACGAGAGGATATGGGGGGATATCAAGACACGATACTTCACGCTCGTTTGCGGGCATGAGCGGAGCAACCGCGCCTCGCTTGGCACGCATCTAGTGCGGCCGCACCTGAGGCGACTCCAACTGGTAACTTCGACGGAACTCGATGAATTGAAGTCGTTGTATGGTTTGTCTTGTCCGAACTGTCGCAGTCCCAGCGTACAGATAGACATTTCACCAGAACGAAACATTGTTCGCGTGACTTGTCCCGTGTGTGCGAAGTCGACAGAGGGGCCGCAGCAATTGACTGAAGAGACAGGCCCCCTTCTCGCAGAAATTCTGACTGTGTCAAGAAATAAAGGGCGTTGGAAGGCCCGATGGGACATGCTCGCAGAGAGGCGGGCTGCAACCTGGGGCGTATGGACAGGGGAGGCAGTCAGCGCAAAGCGCCGTCAGCACAAGGAAAAGATGGAGACTTATAAGTCAGCACCAACCTGTAGCAAGTGCGGTGCAGCAATGAGACTTGTACAACCAAAACCTAAGGATAATTGGAAGCCATTTTGGGGTTGTACTCAGTACAACGTAACAGGCTGTAAAGGGAGCGAGCGGTATGTGGCTTGAGATGCTGAACGTGTAATTTTGTGGCAATGTTCACCAAGTCAAGTCGCTTGTTATGAAGCAGCAACACTGTTGTAAAACGACCACCAAGCTCGCCAAACGCTTGACTTCCCCACCTCAATCGCTTACATTAATACCTGTGCCGAGTTACCAGTCAAATTGCAGGGCACGTTAAAAATTCTTGCTAAAGCGACCAAGCCCGCTTTGGCAATTTCGAGCCCCTTGTGATTGAAAAATCACATGCCGTTCGAGACAGATGAAGCGGGTTTTTTTATTGGTTTTTTGATTCTGGTCTGAATGCAGACCGTCGCCGGATTTGATCGACAGATTGCCGGGGCGACTCATAAATTCTGGCTAAACAGGCGGCTCTCCGCTCCATCACCGTGATGGAAGGAAGCCATCAATGGCAGTGACTTTTTAGGAGAGCTTTCAATGACACGCAATACCTTGCACCACATGCGTCTGAGACGCTGAACACCGTAGCTGATTGATTTCAGGTTTCACCGCGACAGCGGAACTGCGCCCAATTCGGGGTGACGTTTCCTGATGCGGCTGGGAGAACTCACGCCCGAAACCTTCCCAAAGGGTTTGCAAGCTCAGGTTCTTTCCAGATGCGTCATCGCGGTGTGTTCAGACGTAACGCAAAGGAGCAAAACATGTCGAACCACCAGTTTAGTGAATGCCTCTCCAGTGACCCCTTCATCCGGTCGTTGGGCCGACAAGTCAGTCGGTTGATGAATGACCCGACCCTGGGGCCAGTTCAGAGAGAAAGGCTAGTGATCAGGGTCCAGAACCGACTGGAGGCCTACCAAGCCAAACAAACGGTCAAGGCTTCAAAGAAGGCCAGTAAACAAGAGGGGCGTGAGGCTACCTCACGCAGCGCCGGGCAAGTGGCTGCGGACCCGAAAGGGTTAGCCGCCAGGCGCAAGGAGTTTCGACTGATTGAAGGCAGCGCCAAAGAGCCCGCAGTCATCCAGAAGCCCCAACCAGCCATCGCCGCCAACGATGGTCACATCGGCGGCTGGCACCGCCCACTGCTGACGCTCAAACGAGCGTAACCCAACGCCAAAGGGAGGCAATGCAACCCTCCCTTTGGTTCACCAGCAAGGCAGACAAACAGATCAAGACCCACAAACATCAAGGAATCGCCAGATGAAAGTTTTTTATCGCCCCGAGCAAGTGGCCACATCACAAAGCTATTCACCGTCAGCACTCAAACCGCGCCTGGTAGTGGCCGACTGGAAGATTGATTACAAGGTCAACATGGAAACCTGCTCGTTTGAGCCCGCCGATGCTCAGACCATTGCTCTGGCACACGACGCAGAATTTGTGCGCAAGGTGCTGGCCTGTGAAATTGACAATGGTTTTGGTACGCGTGATGCCGATGTGGCGGCATCCCTTCCCTACACGTCCGGTTCCATGGTGGCTGCGGCCGAATATGCCGTCTTGCATCAGGAGGCAGTGTGTTCGCCCACGAGTGGCTTTCACCACGCGACCTTTGATACGGCCATGGCCTATTGCACTTTCAACGGCTTGATGGTGGCAGCCCTGGCGGTCAAGCAAGCGAACCTGGTCAACCGGGTAGGGATCATTGATTGCGATGCGCATTACGGCAACGGCACAGACGACATCATTGCGCATCGCCATATCAACTGGATCGAGCATCACACGTTTGGCCAGCATTTTTACTACGCAGAGGATGCGCAAAACGGCCGCTTTGAAGCCTGGCTGGACAAGGCAATCAGTCGTTGCCAAAACTGCGACCTGATCTTGTACCAAGCTGGTGCCGATCCGCACATTGACGACCCGTTGGGCGGCATTTTGACCACAGAGCAAATGAGTTGGCGTGATCGCACGGTGTTTGAACGTTTGGGCCACAAGTCCCTGGTCTGGAATTTGGCTGGCGGCTATCAGTTGGCCAAAGGACTGACCCAGGCACAAAAGCGTGAACCCGTGCTGGCATTGCACCGGGAAACGGCGCGGCTGCATACCGCAATTCTGGGTTGATCAATGAACGGAGGTCTTGTGAACTTGAGTAAGAACAACCTGCAGGCGACTCCAGCGCAAGCCATGCAGGAGATTCAAACGCTGGCACCGGCGGCACTGGGCATTTATGACGTGTTGTGTACGGCACCGGATTTCCCGCAAAGCGGTGAGCCCTTGCAAAGGCTTAAAGACTACTTGCATGACAAAGGTTTGACCTCAAGCTTGTGGAAGCTCGTGCTCCAGGACGGGAACCAGGTCCTTTGGCTGGTACGTCAGTTCTACTGTGGCAAACGCTACGAGACGGTACTGAACGCGCTGAAAGTGCTGAACGCTCTGGAAATTGATCACATGATCCCGCGCTGGCTGGCCCAGGCGCTATTTGGTGAATACGGCAATGCGGGCTCGCCCAAGGCAGATTACTACCGGGTGATGGCCGCAGTGATGCCCAAACTGCGGCATATGACCCGAGTGGTGCAGCTCGCCTTCGATCAACCCAGCGAGAAGCAGGAGATCGACCTCAACCAGGTTGTTCATTGGCTGACCGAGCCTGGTTTGCCCGCGCTGACCACACGCCAGCGTCAACGGGGATGGGACTGGCTGGTCAAAAAAAGTGCGGCCTTTTGCGCCGCTGAAGATGAAAGTTACGCCGCCAAGGGGGTGGCCTGGAAGGTGCCGTTCAAAACGGTCTTGCGCGACGACTTGGAACTGGTCGCCATGAGCAGCACCACTGAGCTGCTTGAAGAAGGCCGACTTATGCGCAACTGTGTTGGCAGTTGGAGCAAGCGCTGCGCCAAGGGCGATGAGTTGTTGCTGTCGGTCAGAAATGCGACTGGCAAGCGCCTGGCTACCTTGCATTGCAAGTGGACCAAGGATCACTGGTATTTTGTGAATGCACTTGGACCCATGAACCGCATGCTGCCCTTGACAGTGCAACGGCAATTGCGTGCGGCTGTGGCCGCCTTGCCCAGGACCGATAACCAACAAAACGGGGGAGTTGATCCAGATTGCGCTCCCGGCCATGGTGGCGAATGCGCTAAAACGGAGATACAACGATGAAGCAACCAAGACTGACCCTTCAAGCCATCCGCATTGCGCTCATTCTGAGCACAACGGCACGCGCCTTTGGCATTCGATGGCCTGCGGGCAGCACCATTGAGTCAGGGATTCTGGAAAGTGAATTCAAAGACCCTGGCAAATTTACCCATTAACCCAACCACCGGAGATCAACCATGACCACCATTCTTTCCAGTACAGGCGACTTTGTGCGCGAAGTCGCAATCAAACCCATTGAAGGCGTCGAGAACACCTACCAGTTGGCATTCAGCAGCCGACTGGCATCAGCCAAGCATCCGCTCGAATCGAAGAAGAACTTTGACCTGATTCTCGCAGCACAGGAGTTGATGACTTTGAGGAATCTTATTGATGAGGCGCTTGCGGCGCGCTGATTGCCAGCGCAAGTGTCAAGCGACGGGGGATTTGATCCAGATTGCGCACCCGGCCATTTCGGCAAATGCGCTAAACAGGAGATGATGATGAACAGCCGAAACTCAGTTTTGCCACTGTCGATGACAGTGGCTCAATGCACAGCCACAGGGAGTCAATCATGAAACAGTCACCGCAACAATTGCAAAGCAAGTTGCCACGCGTCATTGGCATTCACCGGTACACACCAAACCGGAATGATTTGTCAT
>JAVHQF010000323.1:0-1430 GCA_036170995.1 Sideroxydans sp.
TTGCGGTGGTCGGGATCAAAAAGTTCTTGGCAATTCAAACACTTGCGTTGACAAGGCTTTGCCATGCTCACTCCTCGACTGGGTCCAGAAGATAAGCCACAGCGGCCACTTGCACCCCCCGAGGCGAAGTTTGAAGAAAATAAAAATGAACCGAAGAAGACGGGTTAAAAACTATTTTTAGAAGAAGACGCAGGCCGAAGAAAATGCACGTTCACTCCGGCTGAAAACATGCAGTTTCGGCTCGGCGGCCACAGAGCTGAATGACTATTTTCGCGATCTTGGTTTTGGAGCTAATTTGACCGGCGTTTTGGGTCGAATTTGTTCTGGCGCAAGCGTCAGGCGCATTTTGGCGGCATCGTACACCGCACTTTTGTCGCGTTTGCCAACGGCAATGGTCAACAGTACAAGTACATCATCCTGAACCTTGTAAACCAGACGAAATCCTGTGCTGCGCAATTTGATCTTGTAGCAGTCAGGCATGGAGGTCAGTGCAGCGGCGGGAACTCTGGGCACATCGAGCCTGCGCATAAGCACTTTGGCAAATTGGGTCCTGATGCTGCCATCGAGTTTGTCCCATTCCTCCTTGGCCTGAGGCAAAAATTGCAAACGGTAACCGTCTGGTGCACTTCTCATTGCTTAGAGGGCACCCGCCAGTGGTCTTGTCCAAGCGCGTGATTTGGAGGATTTCGGTGGCGTGCCGCGAGCGATCTTTTCCAATTCTGCTCTGGTGATCTCAATAACGTTATCCGGATCAGCCTGCCAGCAAGAGATACGTTGCTGAACGACTGGAATCAATTGCAAATCGTCGAGCACATCCATCAATGCCTCGTAGGTGTCCGCTGGCACCAAGTAAGCCGAAGGCTTGTTGTGATGCAAGACAACGATAGTCTCTGTTCCGGCATCACGAATGACAGCCGAGGGATTTTTTTTGAGTTCGGTGATACCGATGGATGTCTCAGCCAGTACAGCGTCCATGCGCGTGCTCCAGATCGTGGTTAAGTTCCCATGTTACCAAATAATGACCATTTAAGTGGTCAGTTTATGCAAATTTGATGATTAACCCATGGCCAACAACCGTATCGCCGTCCTAGTCGCCCTTGAAGGCGCAGATGACGGGCTCAAACGCGCCCTCAATTCTGCCGAAAAAAGTCTGGGAGAACTCTCAGCGAGCGCCAAGACCCAACTGCTGGCCTTCCTGTCGATTAATTGGGCGGCGGGCAAAGTGCAGGAACTCGTCGGGGCAGCGGACGCCTGGAACATGATGAACGCGCGCTTGAAACTTGCCACCACCGGCACCAGTGAATTCAATGTTGGCAAAAGGCGCTCTTCGAGATCGCCCAGCGCATTGGCGTGCCGATCCAGGAAGCCGCCACCCTGTACGGGCGCTTGCAGCAAGCCGTGCGCATGCTCGGCGGCGAACAAAAGGATGC
>JAVHQF010000324.1:0-1429 GCA_036170995.1 Sideroxydans sp.
CCTTGTACCGGGACGCATGAACCGCACGATGCAACAGCTGGTGCTTGACATGGGCTTGGCCAGCGGCCCCACGCTGGACAACTAAGGGCTTAGAGGCAACGACCCCCCTTTTTCACCTATTCACCTATTCACCTATTCAATCAGGATCGCCGTTGATGCCATTACGCTTCGTATATACAATCGGTGCATGGAATTTACTTGGTCTGAAGCAAAGCGAACGATAAACATCAAGGCTCACGGGCTTGATTTTGTAGATGCTCAGAGTGTGTTTGATGGGTTGACTTACACATTTGAAGATGACCGTTTTTCCTACGGCGAACAGCGTTTTGTGACGCTGGGTTTGCTTACTGGAGCTCCTGTTTCTGTCGTACACACGGAGAGTGAATATGAAATCCGCATCATCTCGTTTCGAAAAGCAACTAAGCGCGAGTCGCAAATCTACTTCGATGCAATCCAAAACTGACTGGGTTCAACTCAAATCTGATGTGGTTGCGAAGCCGACACGCGCCCATCCACAAGCGGACATCCAACATATCGTTCGAGGACTTGTTCGTCGTGGGCTTGCGCCGTTACCTTCCAAAACATCCATTTCACTTCGAGTCGATCAGGACGTTCTTGAGTGGTTTAAGGCGCAGGGGTCTGGCTACCAAACCCGCATTAACACCGTCTTGAGGGCATTCCGTGACGCGTCGGTTTAACTGGTTGATCGACCCGACCGTCGCGGGTCATCGCCAACGTTAAACCACATCATGAACATCCGTGGTCTTCCGGTGTTGCAGTTGGCCAAGGTGCTGAATGCGTGATCTCGCTGCGAAAACGAAGTTTCAGAGGAGACTAACTTGTACTCAAGTTATGTCGTAACTAAGGGCAGAAAAACATGAAGCTCGCTACTACCGCCAAGTTGCCAAAGAAAACCTCGGCCAAGGTCAATGATCCAGACAATCCGGCATGGACTGAGGACATGCTGGGCGCGCCGGTTCTCAAGCGCGGGCGTGGGCCGCAGGCCACTCCCACGAAGGTGCTCACTTCGGTTCGTTTGGATGCGGACATTTTGGAGTTCTTCAAGGCACAAGGAAGTGGCTACCAGTCCCGGATTAACGCAGCACTTCGCATGGAGGTGGATCGAAATTTAACTGATCGTCCAAGAGCGACAACGCGCAAGCGCGTCGCCGCTTGACTGCGTTATCCGCAGCCAATCCCAATTCATCCTCGGTCCAAACCCCGTAAAGCGCCTTGATGCGGGGGCCTGGGCCGCGAATCACGCTATCAGCAGCACCACCAGCGCACCCGCGCCGCCATCGGCCGGCTGGGCCTGCCAGTCACCATGGTGCAGCTTGCGCGTCACGTCAGCACCGATGCCGGGGCGACGATAGCTCAGGCGTTCATCCACATCGAGCAGCGCTGCGGCATCAAACCCGTCGCTGATGGG
>JAVHQF010000325.1:0-6799 GCA_036170995.1 Sideroxydans sp.
CAATTGTTCGCATCATCGATGCTGACACCCGCGAGGAACTGTACCGACATAAAAACTACTACCTCCCGGCAATGGAAATTCGACAGAGCGATTCGACTTTGTCCGCAAAAGGCTATACGCATGGCGTATGGGTCGAAAACAAGGAAGGAGAGTTCAGCAACGATGCCAACTTCAAAAGCTACGGTAAAGCCGCTCAATGGGTGGCTTTCATGGCCGGCGAATGCACCGAGCAACCCTCCTAATTGCAACGATCGGATGAATAATATATAGTCTATATATATTATTGGAGGATCAGACATGACAACCGTAGCAGAGAACTTGCTGGTGAAATTCCGATCCAGGGATACGCAATTTGGCGTGACTCGTGGAACGGTAAAGGCGCTGGCCAAAGAGCTGGATGTGAATGAAACACAGGTAATTCACATGGCATTGTCAAGATTCGCAACTGATGTATTGCCCGCCTATGCGCCTGATGACGGGCCGTTGACAGCAAAACAAATCCGCGCATTGCGCAAGGATGCGACCGAACATTTGCCAAAGGGAAAGGTCCTTTCAAGAGAGGCATTGTTTGCATGAGCCAGAACTGGAAACTCCCAGCACCCGGCGACATCGTTTGGTGCTTGTTTCCAGAGGTGCCAGACATCAAACCAGGGCCAAAACCCCGCCCAGCACTTGTGATGAGTGTCGAGCAGCGGGAGGATGGAGATTTGGTCAGTGTGGTGTATGGAACATCCCAGCACCTGACACGACTAAAAACTGGTGAGGTAGCAATCACCCAGGCCAAACACCCAGCGGCCTATGCGCTCGCTGGCCTGGCTTATGACACGAAGTTTGACTTCAAGGTGATTGTGAATCTGCCGTGGTCTGATCGGTACTTCAAGGTGCCAGTTAGAAATCGGCATGGAAACACACCGAAACTCGGAACTTTGCACGCGACAGTTCTTCACGCTGTTGAAGTAGCTTATCGCGCAGCAGTTTCACGGTAACTTCATAACCCGAAAGCCCATCCCAACGGATGGGCTTTTTTGTTGGTGGCTCATATTCCATTTGGCCTCAATGTCAACGGCAGTATCTCAAGTGGCTTGACATCCTTCCCGCCGTGGACGGCGGAGATTCCTACATCACCATGATCAAACAGAAAAACTCATTTCAAATCAGCAACTCGAAAAAATACTCCAGCCTTCTGGAGCAACTGATCGCATGGGCCGCAGCCATCATCCTGGCCGCACTTATCGCGTTCAGCACAAGTCCCGCCATGGCGCAAGGGGCAGGGCAGTTCAGCCTGCCGACCAGCATACCGTTTCTGGGCGCATTTTCCGACATCACACCGGCAAACTTCTTGCCAGAAGTCCAAAACCTTGTGCGGGAAAATAACGCACGCGACCTGGTAAGCCTTGGAAAGCAAGCCGCCGGTATCGCACTTCACATCGAGGAACTTCAAATCAGGTTCCTTCAAAGTCAAATTTGCAATTCCAATCTGATCCCCGCGCAGTACGGCAAAGAGGTACAGCTCGGGTGTGATCTCTTGGGTGCGCAAGCGGAACTGAACAACATCAAACAAAAAGCACTAAACCTCGTGTCCAGGTAACCTTCTCTCAGAACGACCGTCTACCAGACTATTCCAATAGTTGACAAAACAACATTTCATGGGATTCTCGATACATACAAATCACCCAATGGATTAACCCAAATGACCCGTAGCAATTCCGTACTCAAAGCCATACTGGTGGCAATCAGTATTCTGGCCAGCAGCCAGTGTTTCGCCTTCAACATCACCTCGATGGTGGCGAAGGCGGCAATCCAACAAATCAGTGGTGGGCAGCATTACACCCCGAGCACTATCAGCAAATCAGACGCACTGGGCTTGTACTCGCCACAGCAGCGCCAACTATCGTTCCAGGCATGCGCAGACCAGTTCCCAGCACAAAAGCCATTGACCACCGCGATAGTCCCAGCGGCCATGAAACCGTTGGCACTGTGCTCAGACAATTTCGCAGTGCTGTACTCGCAAACCAGCAAAACCCCACTGGTCGTCGTCGAGCGATTGACCGCTGAGCAGCTTCGCGATGCCAAGGGTCAAGAGCGTACCGACCAGTTCTATCCAGATCCTCGAATTCCGACTGCCGGCCGTGCTGAATTGAGCGACTACCACAGCCAATCACCAGCCGTAGATCGTGGCCACAATGCGCCCGCTGCCGACGCGCCAAACCAACGCGCGATGGCTCAGTCCTTTGCGCTGTCCAACATGATCCCCCAGGACCCAACAAACAATCGCAAGATATGGAGCAAGATCGAATCTGATGTCCGCAAATTCGCCCAGCGTGCGAACGGTAATGTCTACGTCTTTACTGGCCCTGTCTTTGACCAAGGCCACGAAACGATAGGAGCAAACAGGGTCTGGAAACCAACCCGCATTTTCAAACTGGTCTATGACGAATCGTCACGCCGTGCATGGGCTTATGTTCTTGCCAATGCAGAGGTGCGAATTGAACGCCCCATGGCATATCAACAATTCGTTGCCACAACTGGGCTGCATCTGTTGGATGGCCACCAGGTATCCGAAACCACAAGGCCAGCGTCTCACTAAGCCAACATCATGTGCGCATCTGCCACAACCGAGCCGCTTACCTGATCGATGCCATGCAAGACTCCGTTGTTTGGGCAATGGATGGGGCAGGACACCGTGAGATCCAGTCGATACCGGAATCAATTTGAGAAATTTGGCGGTGAGTTCCACCGTGTCAGCCTGTGGAGAGGAAGGCTCTGGCCTTGCGTACAAGCTCAAGACGAAACCAGCCTCGGTGAAGCAGGAATCCAGCAGCAAACCACCTATGGGTAACTTTGCGTAGGTATGGACGAACGGTATCCGGATTTGAGTGTGTTTAAGGCGTTTTTGGAATACACACAATGAACGCAGACTTGATTCTGAAAAGCTCCCACATTGCCGGGTGCAAAAGGTTTTTTGCGAACAGCTCAGATCTGTTAAAATTCTGAGGAAATTTGGCCTAGCCAAATTCTGCTGAATCCATTTCAGCCTTAACTGGCGGCCTTGTCCGCAGCTTTTACAAACCCAATGGGGATCACATCCCGTTGGGGTAGTGGTCCCTTTTTTTCATCTGAAAATCATGGAAACCACTACAAACAACGCTCCCACTCAATCTCAGACAGTCCGCGCTAGCGTCAACGAAAAGCAGTTGCTCTCGACGATAAAGCACCTGTTTAAGTCCAATTTCTCCTTCCTGGGGGAATTGATGCAGAACGCTCGACGTGCCGGCGCAAGCCTGGTTCGATTCGAGTTCGACCCGGAAGCCAAAACCCTGATCGTTGGTGACAACGGTTGTGGCATTGAGGATTTCGGCAAGCTCATCGATTTGTGCACAAGCGGCTGGGACGAAGATGTGCAAATTGCTGACAACCCATTTGGCATGGGCTTCTTCAGTGTGTTCTTTGCCTGCGATCACATCACAGTCCGCTCGCGTGGCCTGAAGCTGACTGCAAGCCACGAAGACATCACAACAAAGCGTCTGCTTCAGGTAGTAGACGACGAAGTACCGGTCCGCGCCGGTGTGATTCTGGAGCTGCATGGCCTCAAGCCAGAACTGCTGGGACATCAGCAACACTACACACCTCGCACTCACGGCGAGATGGATACATACGAGCTGTACCGACATCTGATCAAATTCTCCATGGGTTTTCCCATTGAAGTGCAATGCAACGGAACGCCACTGCCTCGACCACATGCGCAAGCAGCCATCAAGGGTGACGATACAGCGTATGGATTCGTCCATATGGCCCAGGTGCACGATGAATCCACATCACTGAGCGATCAGATAAGGGATACGGCTTTGTACTTGCAAGGCCTGCCTATCGGACCCAACCGCTACAGTAACAACCACAACGTGGTGCACCTGAGTTCCGCGAAGTTCACACCTCAAATGCCAGACCGCGCTTACTTGCGTGATGCAGACAAGGCTCTGGCAGAACTGCAGATGGTTCTTCGTAGCAAAATTCGTGACTACTTGGCAGGTCAGAATAAAACACTGCCACCGATTGAGTTTGTCAAACAACACTGGAATCACTGCATCAAATATGGCGTGAGCCATTTGATGAACGATATTCCATTTGCGCCAATCAGTGCATTCAGAGTGATTTCGCAGCTTACTCAGCGCTCTTATGAACGCTGGAAGGGCATCAGCCATGCGGAACAAGTCGTACGGATGGAAGAGCTTGCAGAAGGGAAGCTCAGTGTATGGCGCGACGTGCCAGAGGACATTGAGGACTCCAACCACTGGGCAGTTTTGCAGCTGCTCATGGATCGCAAAAACATCCTGACTTTGAACGACACAGGGCTGGATGAAGAGCATTGGCTAAAAAAACGCACGCCGTCTTGCGATGACTTCACGGTCACCGTGACACCAATTGCTGATACCGGTAAACGTGAGAGCTACTACTTGGACGAATTCACCTGCGACATTCACCTGGTAGAAGCTGTGGACGTAACTGTTACTTCTAATGTGGACGCTGATTTCAAATTGGAATACCAAATCAACGACGACTTTGTCGTGGTGGGTAATAACCAAAATGGACCGGAGATCACCAACGAACACGAAGTGGTGGTTTATGCCATGACAAGCGGCAAATACAGCAGCAGTCCGGTGAAGCTATTCAGCTCCTTCGAGGACGAAAACAACCGATACGATGAAGAATGGGAGGACAACGCCACCCAGGATTGGCTCAGCATCATCAACGCCCTGCAGGGTTTGAGCTTGGCCAGCAACATCGAATTGGGCATCAACCGGATGCAGATCACCATTGCAGATCAACAGATCGGCCACATGGCGGTTGTGCATGCCTCGAAAGCCTGGAATGGGTATATTGAGGATTTTGGATATCAGCAACTCCATGTTGTTGACCTCGAATCACCGGCTTTATGGGACAAGCTGTCCGAACTTCTCGCCTCGCGGCCGGATTTGGATGGAACTGTCGTCAAGTCTGCGTTTATCGAAACCATTGGCGGTGTAGGTCACTTGGGCAAACCAATTTCCACTGAAGCCTGATCAAAAATGAAGTAGCCCGACACCGCAAGGTGTTGGGCAGCTTTTTCACTGACCTTGTGGCAGCACACGCAGGACACATGGCAGCGCATCTGGGAACGCTTGCACAAACTTAAAATCTCACCTCAAAAACTCCACGTTATGGCGCGGTGCTTTTGAAGTGTGTTTTTCAATTCAAACCAACCTAAAACGCGCACGCTTCAGAGAACACATGCCTTCGCAATATTTGCGAATTTTGGCCGTTGACAGCAAGCGCGCCCGTGTTAGCCTGTATTCACAACCCAACTGGATTCAACCTGCAACACATAGGAAGTTTTAAATGAAACAAGACCAAATCACCTCGCTTGGTGTCAGCCCCGATATCGTCCTCGTGGGCGGTTCTATCAAAGGCGCAATGAAGGCCGCGAATGCAAGTTCCCGTGACCTGTGGATCGTTCAACGCAACGCGATCCGCGTGATCGAAAATTTCAACGTGCGCGTCCACAACCAGGCACTGACGGATCACATTCGCGGTCTAGCCAACAGCATGAAGCTCGAAGGCTTCAAACCCGAACACCCTTTGGCCGGCTTCGTCAGCAATGAAGGTGGTGAACTGGTGATCTACCTGACTGACGGTCATAACCGGCTCGAAGCCTTTGACATAGCTGTGTCAGAAGGTGCTGAAATGACCGAACTGCCAATGGTCGTGAGCAGCAAAAGCCGATCCATGGAAGACATCACTGTAGGGCTGGTCACCAGCAACAGCGGCAAGCCATTGGATACGTTGGAAAAGGCATTCGTCTGCAAGCGGTTGACTCAGTTCAACTGGGACAGTAAGCGCATCGCGGAACGACTTGGCATCAGCACATCAACCTATGTCGATGATCTGTTGCTGCTGGCTGGAGCCCCATCTGATGTGGTCATGATGGTGGTTAATGCGCAGGTCGCGGCTGCCACAGCAATTGACATGCTCAAGAAGCACGGCAACAAGGCTCCACAGATGCTGGAGGAAGGCCTGAAACGTGCCAAGACGCAAGGCAAGGACAAAGTGACCAAGCGTTTTACTACCGACCCCGGCCTGAAGTTTGTGACCAGAAGTGCGCCGACCCTCTACACCACGGTGAAAGAAATCTGCGCTGACCCATCGTTTCAGCAACTGAATCCCGATTTGCGCGAGAAGGTTCAGACACTGATGGATGAAATTGCACAGATGCAGGCCAAGGCCAGCCAGCCCAAGGAACCAAAGGTGCTGAAAACTCCAAAAGCATCCAATACTTCAAAGCCATTTGTCAGCCGGGCAAAGAAAACTGCGGCGGCCACGCAGGCATCCTGAAATATTGCACTGCATGCACTTGAGGGATGGCTGGCCGTACTGTCCACAAGTCCATGGAGGCGATCTACAAACGACATTCCATCCCCGAGTACACGGGGCGCACATTGACCGCCCTCTCCGAAAGCCGTAGCTGTTCCTTCCATCCCCGCATACACGGGGCGCACTGTCCAGCCAAATACTGTGGCCAGGCGCAAAGCCTTCCATCCCCGCATACACGGGGCGCACGTTGATGTGCTGGAGGTCGCGCGGGCATGCTTGCTTCCATCCCCGCATACACGGGGCGCACAAAGACACAAACAACTGGCTCCGCGCGTCGTGCCTTCCATCCCCGCATACACGGGGCGCACAAAGACACAAACAACTGGCTCCGCGCGTCGTGCCTTCCATCCCCGCATACACGGGGCGCACGTTGATGTGCTGGAGGTCGCGCGGG
>JAVHQF010000326.1:0-6791 GCA_036170995.1 Sideroxydans sp.
GCATCCATGCCTTCGGATTGCAGCGACTGCAACACCTCGTCGCGTCCCGCTAGCAAGGTATTGACGCGCAAATCGAGTGGCGCGACGTTTTGCATTGAACGTCCGATCTCCAATATCTCGGCATCGTTGTGATGGGCGCGTAGTTTTTCCACGATCCAATCGGGTAGTTCTGCTTGGAGGGAAAGTGGTAGTGATTCCATGTTGATGCGCTTCACATTTCCCAACCATTCTTCCTCTTTCACTTTGAGCAAGGGTTTCAGTTCACGCAAATTGTAACCGCCGAACTTTACCCAGTAAGCCAGCGTGATGCGACGAGCGGAGGCGAGTCCTTTCACCTCAAGCGTACAAGCGTGCTCCAAGAATAAACGATGGCGTAATACGCCAAACAAGGTCTCGGCAACCAAGGAACGCTCATTGGAGCCGATGCGTTCTTCTTGGAAGAAGTGGCGCAACACGGCATCCGCTGGGTGCTCCATTTTGAGTGCGGCGCGCACGGCTTGGATGGTGAGGTCGAGACGGTATTCAGTGAGTAGCATGACGTAGCTTTCTTAATTATCTGAGAGGCGTATCTCGGTAATGATGGCTTCCCCACCTATCTTGCCGTTGGGTTCGATATGGCGGACTTTCACGGGCAGTAGTCGGTACTCTTGCGAGAACCATATCTCCAGTCCTTCCTTGCCTGCGGGGTGAATTTTACGGAAGTGTACCGTGTGTAGCTTGCCCATGCGGGTAATCAATATCTCATCGGTGGTGACTTCGAAGCGGTATCTGTCCAGATTGCGCCCATTGGTCACTGCGATGGGTAATACATCGCCTTCAGCAGGCAGTGGTGGGAACTGATACAAGATGCTCAACATGTCTTGTGTGTCGGGGAGTAATTCGACTTGTTCCATATTGCCAAAGATGAGTTTGTTGTTGTCATGATCGAACGTAGCGCGGGATGACTGCGTGCCGTTCTCGTCGGTCTTGTCTTCGGTGAAATTATGCGGGGATAGCATTTGTCCATCGGACATACCCCAGCTGCTTTGTTTCAGCGTGAACGACTTCACCATGCGTGCCAAACCGATGGTCTGCGTTGTTGATTCCAACTTGTATTGCCCATCATCGAATTCAAGCGTGTGGATAGTCTCGCCCACGACCATGCCATCTTTGCCCAACTTCACTTCGAATTTGAGGCGGGCGTGTTTGGGCAGTGGCGGGCGCATCGGGGCGCTAGGTGTCGTTGCTGCCACGCTGCTGGCAGTAACCACGGTGCTTGCACTGTTGGGGACCTCCATTGCGAGCTCTGCCAAACTGGTCGCCTCAGTCACGCTACTTGCGGCGGCGACAGTACTTGCGGACAGCGGCTGTTTGACTTCCGTATTTTCGACGACAGGCGGTTGTACTACAGCTGCAGGTACTTGCGGTTTGCTACGCAGCTTCTTACTTACAAGTGCGTGCGCTTGGCGCGAGATGGGTTCTAACTTTGCCATCAGCGGTGGCAGCTCTGGCCTGATTGAAGGGACTTCGATGTGTGGAAACCACAGCAGGATTGCATGAACGATGAGCGACACTGCCAGTGCGGCGACGATGCGCTGCGTAGGTGTGGACAGCGCGATATTCACGGAACGATCTTGAGGTCGGTGAGGACTTGTGTCAGCGAGTTGCTACCATCTTCGGTGAAGACGACCTTGCAGGGAACGAAGTAGTGATCGACTGCCAACCACACATTTGATCTTTTGGGGACGTTTAGTGGAAGGGATGTTAGGTTGTAACTGCGCAGGATACCGAATGAGGTGGTGACTGTTTGCTCTGGCTTAACTTGGTAGTGCATCTTCTCGACCATGCTACCGTTGGACATATCCAACTTGACTTCCAACTTTCCACGCGGCGGCTCGACTACGAACTGGTACATCATGCTCAAGCGATCTTGGGTTCCCTCGGCGAGCGTAAGTTGTCGGATGCCGCCGTTGTCGCGGTGGATGAGCTCGTGGTGAATCCAATCGAATTCGGCGGCGCTGTTCTTGTAGCTGTCCTGAGTGCGCCTGTGGGTGTACTTGAGGGGAAGTAGGCCGTGCTCTTCGATGTCTCCTTCGCTAGTGGCTATGATCGTCTCTGGTTTGAATAAGGCGAGCAATCCAACGGGTTTGGTGACTGATTCGATGTGATATTGCTTGCCGTCGCGCACAAAGACCTCGCGCACTTTGGCTAAGGTGACGCCCTTCACTTGCAAATCGTAATTTGCTTCGATGCGATTGGGTATTTCAGCCGCAGAGAGTGTGGTCGAGATGCATATCAAAGTGAATATGAGGATAGCGCGCATGGCCGCTAGTCTAACCCAGGCGAGATGAGTGTTGTGCCGCGCTGTTCTAAGCGGTCAGTCTGTACGCGCCCCTGAGCATTTAATTGCACATTGCCGTTGCATAGCCAGCGTACCGCTTGCGGGAAAATACGGTGCTCCTCATGTAAGACTCGCGCGGACAATGACGCAGGAGTGTCATCTTGGAGCACAGGCACTGCAGCTTGGATGATGATGGGGCCATGATCGAGATCGGCTGTGACGAAATGCACGGTGCAACCGTGAACTTTCACGCCATCCTTCAAAGCGCGCTCGTGTGTATCAACCCCCGTGTAGGCGGGGAGTAAAGAAGGATGGATGTTAATGAGGCGGCCAGCGTAGTGATTGACGAAGCTGGCGGTCAGGATGCGCATGAATCCAGCCAATACCACGAAGTCGGGTTGGAATCGGTCAATCTCATGTGCAAGTGCTGCATCAAAGGCTTCGCGATTGGCGTAGTCCTTGTGCGGGATTACCGCCGTGGCGACCCCCTGTTGTTTCGCAATCTCAAGTCCAGCAGCGTTAGCCTTGTTACTGATGACCGCCGCCACCTCACAAGGTAGCTTTGCTTTCAGCAATGCTTCCATGTTGCTGCCACGACCAGAGATGAGGATGACGATGCGTTTCACGATGCTTAACGTACCTGAGTCTGATGCTCGTCGCCATTGCGTGTGCGGATGACGCCGATGCGCGATACGGTTTCGCCTGAAGCTTGCAGATGCTTGATAGCCGCATCTGCATCTGATGCGGCGACCACGACCACCATGCCGATACCGCAGTTAAAGGTGCGGAACATCTCTTGCGGCGCAACATTGCCTCCTTCGCGTAGCCAGTCGAACAGTTTTGGCATCCTCCATGTCTTGCTGTCGATATCGGCCACCACGTTGGTGGGCAATACGCGCGGCACGTTCTCGGTGATGCCGCCACCAGTGATGTGTGCCATGCCTTTGACGGTGATGGCTTGCATGAGGGATAGCATCGGCTTCACGTACAAACGGGTCGGTGCCATGATGCAATCAGCCAGCGAACGCTCGCCGTCGAACTTGGCGTACAAGTCTGGCTTGCTACGCTCGATGATCTTGCGCACCAGCGAGTAGCCGTTGGAGTGGGCGCCGTTGGAAGCCAGCCCCAGAAGCACGTCACCTGCCTTGATGTGTTCGCCTGTGATGATCTTGGATTTTTCGACCACACCGACTGCGAAGCCCGCGAGGTCGTATTCCCCAACGGGATACATGCCAGGCATCTCGGCGGTCTCGCCGCCGATGAGCGCGCAACCAGAATCTTCACATCCCTTGGCGACGCCTTTAATGACTTCGGTCGCCGCTGGCACATCCAACTTGCCGCAGGCGAAATAGTCGAGGAAGAACAGCGGCTCGGCACCTTGCACCAAGATGTCATTCACGCTCATGGCGACGAGGTCGATACCAACGGTGTCGTGGCGATTCAGTTCGAAAGCCAACTTGAGTTTAGTTCCTACGCCGTCAGTGCCAGATACCAGCACGGGTTCTTTGAACTTCTTGGAAATCTCGACCAGACCGCCGAATCCGCCGATACCAGACAAGACTTCAGGGCGTAGGGTGCGCTTGGCAAAGGGCTTGATGTTCTCGACCAGTTGGTCGCCTGCGTCAATATCCACGCCTGCGTCGCGGTAGGAAAGGCTGTTAGGGGTTGTGCTCAAGTTGAGTTCTCGCTTTCTAAACTGTAAAGTGCTGACAATTTTCTAAAGCCGAATTTTACTCGAAATGCCCGTATCTCGCTTTGCCGCAATCCAATGGTTGGTTGTTGCTGTCGTCTTATTGGGGGCGCTGTACCTACTTGCCCCCATCCTTGCTCCTTTTGTGGCGGCGGCCATCCTTGCCTATATCTGCAACCCCTTAGTCGGACGCCTGTGTGTTTGGAACGTACCGCGCACCTTTGCGGTGATCTTAGTGATGCTGGGGCTGGTGCTGTCTTTCGTGGCTTTGTTGCTCATCATGTTGCCGCTGTTGCAGAAAGAGATTGCACTGTTGATGGTGCGTGCACCTGAGTGGTTGGAGACCGCACGTGTGCGACTACTCCCTCTGTTGCAGCAATGGTTCGGTATCAATTTGGAGTGGGATGTACAGGCGCTTAAGAATCTGCTGCTCACCCATTGGCAGAGTGCGGGTGGGGTCGTCGCCAAGCTGTTGCCGTGGCTGGAAAGTGGCGGCGACCTGTTGTTCGGACTGTTAGTCAATCTCTTGCTAATCCCCGTGGCGATGTTCTATCTGCTACGGGATTGGAATGACATCATCCAACGTGTTGACCACATGATTCCGCGCCATTGGCATACCCAAGTCGCCGACATTGCGAGCGAGGTGGATGGGGTATTGGCTGAGTTCCTGCGCGGGCAACTCTCGGTGATGCAGTTGATGAGTGTGTTCTATGTAGCAGTTTTGTGGTTAGTTGGGATGGAGTTCGCCTTGCCTATCGGTATCGTTGCGGGGTTGTTAGTGTTCGTACCTTATCTCGGCATGGTGCTGGGGTTGGGTTTGGCGACATTTGCAGCTGCAATGCAATTCACCGCATTGAGTGATGTGGCCTTGGTGTGGGCGGTGTTCGGAGCGGGGCAGTTATTGGAAGGTATGGTGGTCACGCCGTGGCTGGTGGGCGAGCGTATTGGGCTACACCCGCTGGCAGTCATCTTCGCCTTGCTCGCCTTTGGCCAACTGTTCGGTTTCTTCGGGGTGTTGCTAGCGTTACCGCTGGCTGCCATCTTACTGGTCGTGTTGCGTCACTCACGCGAGCGTTACCTGAGTAGCGAGATGTACAACAAACCATGACCCAAATGCTATTGGGCATCGCGCCCGAGTGGATACCTTCCCTAGAGAACTTCGTCGCTGGTCGTAATGTGGAATTACTGTCCGCCTTGCGCCATGCGCTATCTTCGTCGCAAGGAGAACGTTGCCTCTACATCTGGGGTGAATTAGGGAGCGGCAAGACCCATCTGCTGCAGGCTATTGTGGTCAGTGCGCGCAGTGCGGGAAAGTCAGCTATTTGCTTGTGCGGCGCTGTGCCGCAGGCAATGGAAGTGGTCGCGGTGGATGATGTCGAGACACTCAATGAGGCGGGGCAGATCGCGCTGTTCGCCCTTTACAACCGCATGCGCGAGAGTGGTGGATTGTTATTGGTCAGTGGCAAGCAAGCGCCTGCATTCTTGAAGCTACGCGATGACCTGCGCACTCGCCTAGGGTGGGGATTAGTGTATCAAGTGCACGCACTGAACGACTTGGAAAAAGCAGAAGCTTTGCGTCAACACGCCAAAGCACGTGGGTTCGAATTGCCCAACGAGGTGACGAGCTACCTGTTACGACATGGTAGGCGTGACTTGCCATCTCTCTTGGTCACGCTGGATGCACTGGATGAACGTTGTTTGAGATTAAAGAGAGGCGCAAGTGTGCCGCTACTTAAAGACATACTTACCTAATGTGTTGATGAAGATTGGCGGGAGACAGGGTTTCTGCGACAATCCGCAACGGAGGAAGTCGCGGGTTGCTTAAGCTGAAAAAAAATTGGCAAGGTGTCTCTGGTTTTAATTTTATTAAATTCTGAAAAGGGCTGAACATGAAAAAAAGTATTGTAATGGTGTCGTTTTTGAGCGCCATCTCATCGGCATATGCGCTGGATAATACTGTTGATCCACGTTCGCTAGCGATGGGCGGAGCAGGCATTGCAGGCGCGAATGGTTACAACGTTTTGTTTCAAAATCCTGCGGTGTTGAGCGGCTTACCGAATGAAAAATTTACTGCGCAATCTC
Source organism: Sideroxydans sp. (assembly GCA_036170995.1). Classification (GTDB taxonomy): domain Bacteria; phylum Pseudomonadota; class Gammaproteobacteria; order Burkholderiales; family Gallionellaceae; genus Sideroxyarcus. Next base: position 6,093 of record JAVHQF010000326.1, read on the forward strand.
CATTTGCAATGCGCATTTCAGATGAAGGTGATTTCGCAAATAATGTGGATGCATTGAATTTAAGCGCGACTGCCATGAGCAATGCATTTAACGCCTTTAGTGCAGCAGGTCCTGCGCAAAAGGGATCGTCCGCGCAGGTTGCTGGAAGTGCGTTGATTAAATTTAATGGTGATTTGGGAAATTTGAGTAATAAGGCTTTGGCTGTGTCTTTATATGGGGGTGGATTCGCGGCGATTCCTAGAACTAATTTGGGCTATGCCTTCAAATTTGATGCGCGCAGTGAGCTGGGAACAGTATTGAGTTATTCAGCGGCTGACCAAAATGCGGTGAACTTGCTGGGTGCAGATTTGAAGGCGTGCGGGGTGGATCCGATTGGGAATGTGGCGAATTGCAACAATGCGAAAAATAAAATGAATGGCGGCACAATTAGAGCTGCAAATCCTTCTGTGAATGTGCGTGCGGCGGTTGTGCAAGACTTTGGTTTGAGCTTGGCACGTCATATTGAAACAGAACAAATGGGTGGGTTTGAAATCGGCATCACGCCTAAATTTTTGCGTGTAGGAACGATTGATGTCGCTTCTTCAGCGCAATCGGGTAATGCAAGTACTACGATGCCTTCTGGCCTCAAATACGAAAACGCTTTTACGATTGATTTGGGCGCATCGAAAACAGTTGTGAATGCAAAAGGTCACGATATGA
>JAVHQF010000327.1:0-1420 GCA_036170995.1 Sideroxydans sp.
AGTTACCACGAAGCCGAAGTCTTAATCCCTTTTGTTTCAGGGCTGTGGTGCTTCCTAGGCGGTGCTAATCTAACCAATAGCAGTTTACGGTCTTAATCCCTTTTGTTTCAGGGCTGTGGTGCTTCCTCTGCTGACGGTAATACAATAGTAGTTGGGGCATAGTCTTAATCCCTTTTGTTTCAGGGCTGTGGTGCTTCCTGTATCGGGCTGATTTAGTATGCGCTGACTTACGTAGTCTTAATCCCTTTTGTTTCAGGGCTGTGGTGCTTCAATCTTGCATACAAATATAATGCGCTGCAAACTGGGTCTTAATCCCTTTTGTTTCAGGGCTGTGGTGCTTCATCGTGCTGTATATGACTAATGGCTATGCCTTCAGGTCTTAATCCCTTTTGTTTCAGGGCTGTGGTGCTTCCTTCATTATCCCCTGAGGATGCAGCAAAATAGTCTTAATCCCTTTTGTTTCAGGGCTGTGGTGCTTCCTACGCCGACATGAGGAGGGATATATGAAAGGGTCTTAATCCCTTTTGTTTCAGGGCTGTGGTGCTTCGCGGATACCCTCCGCAAGGCCATTAAAGCTGACTTGTCTTAATCCCTTTTGTTTCAGGGCTGTGGTGCTTCGAACGAAATCCTAAACAAGTGCCCTTGTGGCGCGGCGTCTTAATCCCTTTTGTTTCAGGGCTGTGGTGCTTCCGCGAGCGCATCGAAATGCAACTTGATGCCGAAGGTCTTAATCCCTTTTGTTTCAGGGCTGTGGTGCTTCCCCCGTTCTACGAAAAGGTGAACATCATGACAAACGTCTTAATCCCTTTTGTTTCAGGGCTGTGGTGCTTCGCTGACACTGTTCGCAAGGCCATTAAGGCCGACTTCGTCTTAATCCCTTTTGTTTCAGGGCTGTGGTGCTTCCAAGGCGAAAGGGCTAACACCTAGTAAAAAGGTTACGTCTTAATCCCTTTTGTTTCAGGGCTGTGGTGCTTCGCCAAGATAGTGTTATATATGACAAATGGTTTCAGTCTTAATCCCTTTTGTTTCAGGGCTGTGGTGCTTCGTGGACATTATCAGGAAAGCAATCAAAGCTGACCTGTCTTAATCCCTTTTGTTTCAGGGCTGTGGTGCTTCTTACCCGTATTGTCGCAGGGTAGCAAAGAAGTGGACGTCTTAATCCCTTTTGTTTCAGGGCTGTGGTGCTTCCTAGCTCCTGTGGACTTGCTGGGTATCTGGGCGGCGGTCTTAATCCCTTTTGTTTCAGGGCTGTGGTGCTTCCAGTTGCTGGGTGCTGATTATAGTGTCATGTTTTTGTCTTAATCCCTTTTGTTTCAGGGCTGTGGTGCTTCAAAACTCTTGGTCGCAAGGCGGGTGTTGTCAACATGTCTTAATCCCTTTTGTTTCAGGGCTGTGGTGCTTCTGCACGGTATGAATTTAA
>JAVHQF010000328.1:0-1417 GCA_036170995.1 Sideroxydans sp.
GTTTGGTGTTGGCTGAAGCCGTGTTGTCTTACGTGGGCGTGGGTGTCGATCCTTCAATGATTTCGTTTGGCACCATGATCAATGGTGCGCGCTTAGAGATGGGACGCGAGCCGATGGTGTGGTGGGCGCTGGCCTCGGCATTCAGCTTCATGCTGGTGTTAGTGTTGGCGGCGAATCTGTTTGCCGATGCAGTGTGTGATGCGTTTGATCCAAAACTGAATCGCTAAGCAGACAATTCCTTGCTAATGACCGTTGGCAAACGCTTGGGCGCTGTGATGCGCAGTTGTTTATTGACATTAAATCGTCCAAATACCACCTGAATGTCTTTGGGCGACACCTCAAACTCTTTCGCCAAAAAACGCACCATGTGATCCGTCGCCTTACCCGCCACCGGTGTTGCCGTTACGCTAACCTTCAACTGATTCCCCTTTGCCTTGCCAATCGCATCCTTCTTGGAACTGGGTGCCCCAAGAATATTTAACACCAACACATTGCCATCCCACACGCAGAATGATTTATTTTTAATTGGGGTCAGACTCGATTTATTCATTATTCTCCCTTCGAGGGCGACCACGCGGCAACGGCGTTGCCCGTCTAGTCGTCAACACCTCTACCTTCTTGCTAAACCGACTATCGCCTAACACCCAGCCTTTATTCGTCGCATCGCGAATAGCTTTCACATCTGCTTTAGAAACCTGCGCACGAAACAATTGTCGATAAGCGGACTCACGCTCATCATCCGTGAGCCCAAGCCGCCGATACAACCCATGCCGAACAACCAACCCATCTGCATTCCCTTGCGCATTTGCGCGATAACTCGACCAAGGATAATCACTAGGATGTGCCACTATGTTCGCCCGCACTGGATTCATCTCAATGTAACGCATACACGTCAACAGATACTTCGCACTATCAATCAGCGTGCTTTTATATCGCCCTTCCCATAAGGTTCCCGTGCGCTGATACGTGAAATTAAAATACTGCACATAACGCCGCCCAATTGACTGCAATGTTTTAGACAGACTCAACTCCGTTTCAGGTGTCACCAGCAAATGCACATGATTCGTCATTAGCACATAAGCGTGGATCGTAAGTAAATGAGTTTCAGCCGCCTCCTGTAGACAACGCAGATAAAAACGGTAATCGGCATCCGCAGCGAAAATGGGATCGCGGTTATTACCGCGCTGGATGACATGCAAAGGTTGCCCAAGAAGAAAGAAGCGGGGGAGGCGAGCCATCGTGCAACTCCTTGAAGAAGCGATGGGCACGAGAATATCAAAATAAATCGAGTCTGACCCTATTTATTTGCTATTTATTTGACAGACAAATAATCGAATCAATCGTCTCTCCCTATTAATTGCCCAACGCAAAGCTAAGGGGCGACGCGCTTGCGCGACGTCCCGCTTGAGCGCAGGGT
>JAVHQF010000329.1:0-1408 GCA_036170995.1 Sideroxydans sp.
TGTCATGCTGCCAGCCCTGTTCAAGTTCGATCTCCCGACAGGTTTTGTCCAGCACAAGGAAGTCATAGCGCGGTGGCCCGGTCAGTACCAAATGCTCAGGGTGGACACGGTTGGCAATGATGTGAATGTGGTGGTGGTGATCTTTGTCGCGGTGGATCGCAAAAAATGCCTGGTTGTCGGCCATGCCAACCGCTTTGAGCGCCTTGGCGGCTGCGACCGTGGCCTGGTCAACGGTCGGCTGCTCGCCAGCCTTCCATGAAAGGACTACGTGATAAAACGGATTGGTTTTGGGATGGGCTCTTGATCTTGCCGCCCAGGCCCGCGCCGTGCTGTCCATCCACTTGATGATTTGCCTGCGATCATCCGGGTCAGTGAGGTTGATGCCCTCCATGTTGAATGACGCAGCTTCCAGCACACCATCGCGCGCTAGGTAATTGGCGCCATCCTCTGGACCGTAGTGGCCAGGTTCGGGTTGTTCAGCTGCCTTTTTGAGGTCGTCAACGACATAGTTGGCTGCGCTGGCCACCGTTTTCCAGGACTTCTTCAGCATGATGACCTTAGCCAGCATGGACCCTTCCGGCTGCCCTGTCCTTGCCACCTGAGGCGGTTGCTTCCAGCGTGTCAGCGCGCTCACGCAGCTCATGGATCAATGCCCACCATTTTTTTCGGTCTTCTGCCGTCCAGCGGATATCTCTGGCCGGGTACAGGTGCTTGAGCATGGCACCCAGACGACGAAATTCGTAGCCAGCCTGAGCTCTGTCAACGGTGACATAAACTGCGCCATGCAAGGTGGTGTCGCGGATCATCTGCGACACACTGACGCCCAGCGCTACTGCACGCGCGTTGAAGCGGTCTGCTTCATCGGGCGAAACCCTGAGTTTCAAAAACGTCGAACGCGGCATGATCAAAAAAGATTAATCGACAGTTCACCGCGTTGTGCGCGCCGTGTCGCCACGACGACGGTAGACAGGCTGATTGACAGTACCACGCCGGACATTCTTTTCATTTGCATCTCCAATCGACTATCCGCCACGACGGCGGATAGCCAATACGGGTGCGTCGCAAGTATGGACGCGCGCGCCTGTGGTGAGTTTGGCTGTTGGGCTGAAACGGACTGTCAAGGCAAACAAAGCGGAGCGACTTTGTTTTGACAGTCCGTTTGAGCGTCGCCCAGGGGTTAGCCTCACGGCTGGGGTTGCCGAATGACATCCCCAATGAGTTGAATCATCCTTTCGGATATTGCGACAACGATCGTTGTCGGGGTGGCATTAGGCAAACCGGGTGCCTTGCAAGCTTGGCTGGGTTTCGGGCAATTCGCAAAGAATTTTTTCGAATTGACCAAGATTGCGAAACTTGCGTGACCATTCGGACACGAGACTGAACCTTTCTGCTGGGCTGAAACGGACTG
>JAVHQF010000330.1:0-1407 GCA_036170995.1 Sideroxydans sp.
CGTTCTATGCAAAAGGGTTTTACCCTGATCGAATTGATGATCGTCGTGGCGATCATTGGTATTTTGGCTGCGGTGGCGTTGCCGGCTTATCAGGATTACACGGCGCGCGCCAAAGTTTCTGAGGCGATCCTGGCCGGGTCTTCATGCCGAACCAGCATTACTGAAACCATTCAATCCGCGAGCTCAGGTGCAGCAGTTGCAGCAAATGGTTGGGGCTGCGAAGTCAGCGCTGGCTCTGGAACAAAATATGTTAACTCTGTCGCAACGACCGCGTCGAACCCCGGCGCAACTGGCGGTGCTACAGTTATCGTCACAACACAGAACGTTGCTACAGGAGCCAATGGCACTATTCGCTTGGCACCCTGCGATGCGAATGTAACTACCTTTACAGCTTGCCTCCAACCCGCATTGGGCACAACGGTGAACTCCTGGGTTTGTGGGCCTGGAACTACTGGCACCCCAATTTTGGCGAAATTCTTGCCTGGTTCATGCCGCACTGGAACGTAAGATACAGCACAAACTAAAAAGCGGCTTCGGCCGCTTTTTTCATGCTTACTTCACTTTCTCAAGCGTTTGGTGTCATTTGTCTCGCGCTGGCGTGGCTGGCCTATGACCACTATCGACCCTGGGTGAATTTTCACTCAGAGGCATTGGCCATGGCTGGCATCGGTCTGCTGCTGGCAAGTCAATGCTTCAAACCGGCCTTGAGCGCGGTTTCTTTGGCACCACGCGCAGTCTATTGGGTGGCAGCTGTTGCGTTGCTACCGTGGCTGCAGTATTTTCTGGGAATCAGTCTGTTTGCTGGTGATGCGTTGATAGCGTCGCTTTATCTTTTGGGTCTAGCAGCAGCGATTTGGATTGGCTATGGCTGGGCTTGCATTGCTGCTGGTGACGGGTCGGAGACGGCGTTTTACATCCTCTGGTTCGTCGCCTTGGTTTCTTCAGCAATTGGTCTATTGCAATGGCTGAATCTGCAAGACATTCTGACGATGTACGCGGTGCAGACAGATATTGGCGACCGCGCCATGGGCAATCTGGGGCAGCCTAACCAATTGGCCACCTTACTGCTTATGGGCATGATCAGCCTCGGGTGGACATTTGAGCAAAGGCGCATCGGCCGCACGGGGCTAACTGCTGGTGTCGCCTTTATGACGATCGTCTTGGTTCTTGCGCAGTCGCGTGCAGGCATGTTGAGCGCCGTAGTCGTGGCAAGTTTTTTTCTTTGGAAGAACCAAACAGCACCAACACGCATACCTTCGAAGTACGTGATGCTCTGGCTGGTGGCGTACGGTACCATGGTACTGGCACTGCCTTTTGTACACGAGTTGCTGCTGATGAGCGATGCGCGGAGCATGAATGTGAGCGTTGACAGTGCCCGCGTCACCATCTGGAAACAAGTCCTCAGTG
>JAVHQF010000331.1:0-1402 GCA_036170995.1 Sideroxydans sp.
GCCTGGCTGATTGACCCTGAGCAACTGCGTGACAAGCTGCACATTGTTGACGGTACGGAGCACCCCGAGCTATTCACTGCTGAAACCCGTGGCGCTGGTGAAAAGACCGCCAGCTACTATGAGTTGCAGCGCATGGTGCAGGATGCTGCTATCGGCCTGGTGCTGGTGGACAACGCAAGCGATGCGTTCGGGGCCGACGAAATCCAACGCAGACAGGTTAGAGCTTTCATGCGCTGTTTGGCAGAGGTGGCACGCCTGACAGACTGCGCCGTGATGCTGTTGGCGCACGTTGACAAGACGACAAGCCGCAACAAAAGGCCGAGGGGGGCGAGGGTTATTCTGGTTCAACCGCCTGGCATAACAGCGCACGCTCGCGCCTATTTCTGAGCCGTGCCGAGGATGGCTTGTTGACACTTGAGCACCAAAAAAGCAACCTGGGCAAATTGCGCGAGCCGCTTACCCTGAACTGGCTTGATGGTGGTCTGCCGCAACTGGTTGAAGGCTTTGATGGTTCGCGCCAGCAAGGGCGTGCCGACGACGACCGGGCCATTGCGCTGTTGAACGGGTATCGTGACGTTTTCAACTCAAAAGGATTTGCCATGGAACAACTTACACCCGCTACGGTTTGGAACAACCTGGACACGATTTACGGATTCAACGGCAACAATGAACGAAGCCTGTTAGCCGATGGCATTGAACAAGCCGAAGCCGTGATGCTGGCGCTAACGACACGCGAACCTATCGACCGCGAAGCGCTGGCGATGGAGCTTGCATCGGCGCTGTTCAAAATGGAACGCGTGAAGGACTGCCTTAATGCCGTGGTGCAAACACTCGGGGAAGCAGAACTTCAGTAACAAAGACCCGGCACTGACCGGGTTTTTTTACGCCTGCACTTTTCGTAACTGTTACGAAACTCTGAACGACCTCGCCAGCAAGCCAATATCGAAGCCCTGGGCGACCGCATCACTGCGCTGGTGCGATGGCATGGCCTGGCTGATTCAATCGCGCCTAGACCGTTCTGGTGGCTTATTGCATCATGCCGGCGTGGTGCGTGAACCCCCGCAGCGCGAGGGTTACATCCGTGCTGGACATTTTCGTGAGCGTTACGAAAACCTGCCCGATGCCGTTCGCTGGCGCTGGATTTGAAAAATCCGCTTACATCCGCCGTTACATCGTGTTCAAAGAAAAAGGGTTTGCTACTGTTTAAATAGTGGCAAACCATTATCTTTATTGGTGCCGGAGAGATGAATCGAACACCCGACCTTCTCATTACGAATGAGCTGCTCTACCGACTGAGCTACACCGGCTTGGTGTTTGATTATAGCTTGGAAAGGCCAATTTCCCCCTAGTGAGCACAGTCAGCAATCGTGATGGTGTTACCGGCTGATTTGATCAAGAAGCG
>JAVHQF010000332.1:0-1400 GCA_036170995.1 Sideroxydans sp.
CTATTCATGCGGCAATTATCGCATTACCCACTCTATTTCACATAGAGCCAAATATTTCAACATGCACTGCCGAGGAATTGGCGGCGTTATTAACCTCGTCAAAAATGATTTGCATCGTTGGCTATGACCTAAATGCTGAGGCAGGAATACCTCACTATTCGGATGTTCTCAATGGTGTTTGGTCACGGCCGGAATCCAGACTGAATCCTTTCGATTCCGATATGAATTATCGGCAAGTGATGCAGTGGTTTGCCTGTAGAAGAAATCTGATAAAGAGGAATGCCAATTTCCCCGCCTATCGAGTTCTTGGCGATTTAAAAAAGCGACTCAATTTTCCCATTGCGACGCAATGCATAGATGGGCTAGCAGGACTAAATGGTGTCCAGCTTGAGATGGAGATATTTGGAAATGTCTTTCAGTCCAAGTGCTATTCATGTGGACATGAAGATGTGTCTGGATTGACTTCGAATTGTTCCGGGTGTGGCGGCAGGCTCTTTCCCAATGTCACGATGTTCAACTGGAATGTCAGAGAGAAAACTCGTGATGCGCTTATTTCCCAGCTAGCAAATGTCGAGTTGGCTTTGCTTATAGGCGTTGACGAACGACTCTTCCCATTTTCATCTGGCTATCCTTGGGCTCATCATGGGCTAAAAGCGCTCAGGTTTGATGAGGGGATCATTCGTCTTCAGGCTGAGCATGAAAAATTGTTGCGGGGGGTAGACTTGGCGGTATATCTGAAGACCTGCGGGGTTAAGAGTGAGTTAATTGACCGTGTGGCAAAGGTGAAAACATATGAGGAGATTGGAATCCAGGAATTACTTGCTCTTGTCAGTTATTTGATCCAGCAAAAACTTGGCAATGAATAGAATGGGGGCTTGTCTTGTTGTTGAATATTTATGATCGCGGCATTCTGGATCAGTAGTAAGCCGCCCTTCTGGGCGGCTTACCTGTAGCAGGTTATTACTATGCTCGCGACATAGAGGGGCGTGAAGTCCGAGATATATCGGTTTGATCAATAGCTAAGCAAGCCGTATTCGCCACATTCCACGAACGCCGCCTTCCTGCCAGTATCCTTCCAATACGTGACTGTTTGGAAAGCAATGCAAAGAAGCTCTGCCGTCACGCTCGGGGGCATGCAAATCATAGTGCCCATCCCCGTTGTTTTTTCCTCGATAGCAAACGGCCCCCTCTTCATCATCGTAAGTTACTTCAATTGTGTCATCACTCAGGCGAACGATATAGCCGCTGTCATTTACATAGGCTGGCGTCGTGTCGTAGAAAACGATGTCGGCAGAAGAGCGTTCCCAAGTTTGAATTTGCATAAGCTGAATCTCCATTTTTCATTGAACAGGGCATCACCTTACCTGCTTACGCGACGCAATGTGTCGTAATGAAAGCCG
>JAVHQF010000333.1:0-6653 GCA_036170995.1 Sideroxydans sp.
GTCTGGTTCAACTGATTCGGGTCAACCTGTTGAAACGCATGGAGAGTTCCGTCGTTTCCTTTGCTCTTACTTTGAAGCGGCAACTTGCTGGCGTGGATGCCTTGCTCAGTCGTATTGATGCCCACGAGGATTCTGTCGAAGAGCTGGACATCGACGATGTTGAAATCGACGACCCCACCTATGAATCACTACTGGTGGGCCGCAAGGTCAAGGTGCTATTGCAGGACGTGGACAGGGTGCGGTGGCGGCAAGACTTGCAGGAAGACCGCAACCGTCTGGCGACGTTACTCTCAGCCGCCGAGCAAATATCCGCCGAGCGGGATGCCAAACTGGCGGCACTTCGCAAACTCATATTGACCAAGGCCACCCAGCCTATCAATGCGGGCAACAAGAAGGTAATCGTCTTCACTGCGTTTGCCGATACCGCGATGTACCTCTTTCACGAGCTATCTGGCTGGGCCAAGAAAGAACTCGGAGTTCATTCCGCAGTGATAGTTGGGGCAGGCAGCAACAAGACCAATCAAACCAAGTTGCGTACTGACCTTGCCAGCCTGTTGACGGCGTTTTCGCCACGCTCCAAAGAGCGGCCCGCTGAATATGCCAGCGAGGGCGACATCGACTTGCTTATCGCCACCGACTGCATATCGGAAGGCCAGAACCTGCAAGACTGCGACTATCTGATTAACTACGACATCCACTGGAACCCCGTACGCATCATTCAGCGGTTCGGGCGTATCGACCGCATTGGTTCACCCAATGACTGCATCCAACTTGCCAACTTTTGGCCCAACATGGAGTTGGAGGAATACATCAACCTCGAACAGCGGGTCAGTGGCAAGATGGTTTTGCTCGATATTTCCGCTACGGGTGAAGAAAACCTAATTGAGCAGCAGTCGGGTGACCAGATGAACGATTTGGAATACCGCCGCCAGCAATTGTTGAAGCTGCAAGACACCGTCATTGACCTTGAAGACCTGTCCAGTGGCGTTTCCATTGCCGACCTTACCTTGAATGACTTTCGCATCGACCTAGCGGGCCAGTTGCGGGAACATCCAGGAATGCTCGATGCATTGCCGCTGGGTTCATTCGCAGTCACCACAGCATTGGAGCTTGGAGACGCTGCCATTCCTGCGGGCATGGTGTTCTGCCTGCGTGCAGTAGGCGAAGCGGGGGCCAATGTTGCCGAATCTGGCTATCCACTGGCACCACATTATTTAGTGCATGTCGCAGACGATGGCACAGTGCTAATGCCGTTCAACCAACCAAAGCAGATTCTTGACCGCTTGAAAAAGCTATGCGTGGGCCGCGATATGCCCGACGTTTCGGCCTGTGCCCGATTTGACAAGGCCACTCGTGACGGCAAGGACATGGGCAAAGCCCAAGACCTTTTGTCGAAGGCCATTGCGTCAGTAGTTGGCAAGAAGGAAGAAAAGGCTGTTGCCAGCCTATTCTCCGCAGGTGGCACACACGCCCAGAAGGGCGAGTTTGCGGGAAGTAATGACTTCGAAGTCGTTGCCTTTCTCGTTGTTCAATAGATTCCTAAGAGACACGCCATGACCTTTCGCACCGCCGAACCTGCCCTGAAAGATGTACTGGATTCCATCGCAAAGGGCGAAACACAGCTTCCCGATTTCCAACGTGGCTGGGTATGGGATGACCAGCACATCCGCTCTCTCATTGCCAGTCTGTCACGTTCGTTTCCCATTGGGGCTGTCATGTTCTTGGAGGCTGGCGGTGTGCCATTTAAGCCCCGCTTGTTTGAGGGCGTAACGTTGCAACCGGCCCCATTACCTCGAACTCTTGTTCTTGATGGTCAGCAACGCCTGACTTCTATGTATCTTGCTCTTCGGAGTGGCAAGCCAGTCAAGACCAAGACGGAAAAGGGTGAAGAGATTCACCGAGTCTATTTCTTTGACATGGCGAAGTGCCTTGACGTGAATGAAGACAGAGACGAGGCCGTGCTATCCGTTCCACAGACGCTCAAAATAACTTCGGACTTTGGCCGTAAGGTTGAATTGGATTTGAGCACCTCCGCTCTCCAATATCAACAACGTATCTTCCCTGTCAGTTTGATGTTTGATACCCAAGGCTTCATTGAATGGAAGATGGGCTACTCGACACACTACAAGGGTGACACCGAGGCCATGCTCTTCCTGATGAAGTTTGAGCAAGAAATATGGCTGGGGTTCCAGCAGTTCAAAGTCCCTGCGATTGAGATGGACAGGAACACACCACCAGAAGCAGTGTGCCAGGTGTTCGAGAAAGTGAACACAGGCGGTGTCACGCTCACAGTGTTCGAACTAATGACTGCAACCTTTGCTGCCAATGAATTCAGCCTTCGCGATGATTGGGAAACCCGAAAGCGTCGAATCAAGGCAAAACATGCAGCCCTTGAAGGAGTTGACGGCACAGATTTGTTAACCGCTGTGACGCTCTTATCAAGCTACCAAAGACATGTTGCGACGAAGAGTCCCGTGTCGTGCAAGCGGGTTGACGTGTTGCGGCTTACGTTGGCAGACTATCAGAAAAATGCCGACAAAATCGAAGCTGGCTTTCGCAAAGCCGCTGAGATTCTGGCAGAGGAAAAAATATTTGATGCCCGTGGGCTTCCCTACGCTACACAACTCATTCCGATGTCTGCAATATGTGCAGCATTGGCTGACATCATCGACCAGCACACAGTCAAGCAGAAGCTGCTTCGGTGGTTCTGGTGCGGAGTGTTTGGCGAGCTGTATGGCGGTGCCAACGAGACACGATTCGGCCTCGACTTACCAAACCTAGTGCAATGGGTAAATGGAGGCGATGAGCCGCGAACAGTGCGTGATTCGAGTTTCACTCCCACACGTTTGCTGTCATTGCAATCTCGACTCGCTGCCGCATACAAGGGCTTTACCGCCTTACTCATGAAGAATGGCAGTCGTGATTTCGTCACTGGGACACCAATCGACCTGAACACCTATTTCAACAACGCAGTTGATATTCACCACGTATTTCCGCGTGCATGGTGCGAGGGTCAGAAGTTGCCACGAGAGAAGTGGAACAGTGTCGTGAACAAGGCTCCATTGGCAGCGGGCACCAACCGGTACATTGGAGGGCACGCACCAAGTCACTACCTTGCACGCATCCAAAAAGACAAGCAGATTGATGCTGATACTTTGGACAGTTTCTTGTTGTCGCATTCGATTCCCATTACACAGTTGCGAGGCGATGAGTTTGATGAATTCATTCGACTTCGAGCCAATGCTCTGCTGGGCCTAGTTGAAGCTGCAACGGGCAAGCAAATATCAGGACGCGACAGTCAGGAAACAATCAATGCTTTCGGGCAGGCTTTGACCTGAAATGTTGGAAACCGTAGTTGCCGCTTTGGCCTTACCGCGTAACGCGATGGTCGAGCAACGCATCCCAAAGAAATTGTTGGTGGAGCAAGGGGCACCCACGGCAGCAGACAAGCGGCAGATTCAGGACGGCATCGAAGAACTGCAATGGGTTGCCGCTCTCAAACCAACCAACATTGCCGTGCCTGCGTACCGCGATGCCGAACGCGAATACCTTGAAGTTGCGGTGCTGACGGCAGTCTTTCGGCAGAACGCCAAGGTGGCACGGCTGACAGAGCTAATCCACAGGGCTGTACCCTATCCCGTTCTACTGGTATCGTCTTTCCGCGATGGCGATACGGACGGCATCACCGTTTCGGCAGCACACAAACGATTCGCTCAAAACGAAGCGGGCAAGTATGTGGTGGATGAAATATTGACCACGGCCCCCATGGCACTTGATGCGGTGCCACCGATGGCCACACAGGCTTTCTTGGATTCGCTTGCCTTGTCCAAGTTGCCAACCCGTGACTTGTTCCAGTTCTATCAGGGCTGGATGAATGGCATTGTGGGTTTTGCATCCGCCAGCATTACTGGCCGTTTCGCACTGCCAGAGTCGCCAGAGCAAACACACCGAATGCGAGAATCTGTCGCACTTCACTCGCAAACCCTCGACGAGTTGTCTGTCCTGCGGAAGATGGCGGGCAAAGAGAAGCAAATGAACCGACTCGTTGAACTGAATTCCAAAATCAAGCGGCTGGAACTCCAACTGACCGCCAATCAAACCGCACTCGCCGACCATTGAGCGAAGCACCATTGTGAAGAACACGCTATGAAGAAAATTGAAGCCAATGACCCCGCATCACAGTCCGCCGACATCGTGGCAGACAACTTGTTGCAACTGCAAACAATGTTCCCCGAAGCATTTGCCGAGGGCAAGGTTCAATTCGACACGCTTCGCCAATTGCTGGGTGGCACAGTAGATGAGGCCGACGAAAAGTATGGCCTTAACTGGCTCGGAAAGCGGCGGGCACGACAGATTGCCTTGACCCCAAGTATGGGAACCTTGCGACCCCGCCCCGATGAGAGCGTAGATTGGGCGACCACACAGAACTTGATGATTGAGGGCGACAACCTCGAAGTGGTGAAGCTATTGCAGAAGAGTTACGCGGGCAGGGTCAAACTTATTTACATAGACCCGCCATACAACACAGGCAAAGACTTTGTGTATCCAGACAACTTTCGAGACAGCATTGGAAATTACTTGGAGTTGACGGGGCAAGTTGAAGGTGGAAGAAAGTTGACGAGCAATACAGATTCAAGTGGTCGATTTCATACCGACTGGTTGAACATGATGTATCCGCGTCTTCGGCTTGCAAGAGGTTTATTGAAAGACGATGGGGCTATTTTTGTATCGCTCGATGATGGCGAGGTAGCTCATCTTCGTGTTTTGATGGATGAAATTTTCGGGCAAGAGAACTTTGTGGCGAACATCATCTGGGAGAAGAAATTCGCACCTCAGAATGACGAAAAATTCTTGTCTGAGCGACATGATTTTGTGGTTTTGTATGCAAAGAACAAGGAAGCATGGCAGCGAAATCTTCTACCACGCGGTGAAGATGCAGTGGCTCGATATAAGAATCCCGATGGCGACGCTCGCGGGCCATGGGCTTCAAGCGACTTACTTCGCATAGAGCATCGCGACAACTGCGTTTATGCAATTACTTCACCGGCTGGAACTAAGTGGGTGCCTGAGTCGGGCACAAGTTGGAGACATCCAGAGGAGGAAATGCTCGAATTGATTCGAACGGGACAAGTCTGGTTTGGTACGGACGGAACAAGCAAGCCTAGGCGTAAGAGATATCTGTCGGAAGTGAGCGATGGTGTGGTGCCGGAGACTATGTGGTTTCATAAGGATTGTGGGCACAATCAGGAAGCTACTCAGGAAACAAAGTCGCTATTTAGTGACGTTGGTGTGCCATTTTCCAACCCTAAGCCTACTCGCCTTCTGCAACGGGTTTTGGCGATTGGAACTGCGGCAAAAGATAGTGACATCGTTCTTGACTTCTTTGCTGGTTCGGGCACGACAGGGCATGCTGTCTACTCTCAGAATGCAATCGATGGTGGGAACCGCAGGTATGTTTTGGTTCAGCTACCGGAAGTATTGGACCTAGAAGTTAAGGAGCAACGTTTCGCCGCTGAATGCTGCGACAAATTGCATAAACCGCGAACTATCGCCGAACTTACCAAAGAGCGACTTCGTCGTGCAGCGAGAAAAATTCGGACAGAGAACCCAATGTTTGGGGGCGATACGGGATTTCGAGTTTTCAAACTTGATAAGTCCAATATCCGCGAATGGAACCCTGACCAAGAAGACCTCGCTCAAACTCTATTGGACCACCACGAGCACATATTGGAAGGCCGTACCGAGGCTGACATCGTTTACGAGTTGCTATTGAAACTGGGCCTTGATTTGTGCGTCCCGATTGAATCGCGGACCGTGGCAGGCAAAACAGTTGGTGCTGTCGGTGGCGGTGTCCTGATGCTGTGTCTGGCCGAGAAGATTTCGACCAATGAAGTTGAACCCATTGCGGCGGGCATCGTGGCATGGCATAAAGAACTGGCTCCCGCTGGTGATTCGACCGTGGTGTTCCGCGACAGTGCGTTTGCCGATGATGTTGCCAAGACCAACATGGCCGCAATCCTTGCCCAAAACGGGCTTGAAAACGTTCGCAGTCTGTGAGGCAGTCATGAAACTGCACTTTGAATCCAATCTGGATTACCAGCATGCGGCCATTGAGTCGGTGTGCGACCTTTTCCGTGGGCAGGAGATTTGTCGCACTGAATTTACAGTGTCCAGTCAAGGCGGGCGTGCTGTACCTGGCCAAGGTGAATTGGCCTTGGGCGGCAGCTTCACGCAGGGCCAGTTGGGCCTTGTGCAAAACGAGTTGGGTGTCGGTAATCGACTGACCTTGCTTGATGACGAGCTACTTGCCAACCTGAATGACATCCAGCTTCGCAATGGCTTGCGTCCATCATCGTCGTTGGCTTCGGGGGACTTCACCGTCGAAATGGAAACGGGCACGGGCAAGACCTATGTCTATGTCCGCAGCATCTTTGAGTTGAACAAACGCTATGGCTTTACCAAGTTCGTCATTGTGGTGCCATCGGTTGCCATCAAGGAGGGTGTTTACAAGACCCTACAAATTACGCAGGACCATTTCCGCAGTCTCTATGCAGGCGTGCCGTTTGATTTTTTCTTGTACGACTCGTCAAAGTTGGGTCAGGTCAGAAACTTCGCTACCAGCCAGAACATTCAGGTCATGGTGATAACCGTCG
>JAVHQF010000334.1:0-6632 GCA_036170995.1 Sideroxydans sp.
CTATGGGTTACTCGGGACAGGCCTAACGGTTAGTTCTAGAATGAAACGGGCATCTTCGGATGCCCGTTTTTATTTGCGAGTTATTCCCGCTCGCTTCAATAGACCTAAGTTAAGCTGGCTACGCGTCAATCAGGTTGGCAGTCCAATTCGCTGGACTATAATCAGTTCACGGTTCACATCTAAAGATCGACGAGGCCATGATGGATAAGCAACTGCGTGAAGCTGCCCTGCAATATCACCGCCAAGCGCCTGCGGGCAAAATTTCGGTCAATGCGAGCAAGCCGATGCACACAGCGCGCGACCTTGCGCTGGCTTATTCGCCTGGGGTGGCGGCTGCGTGTGAGTTGATCGTGGAAAATCCCGCCGAGGTGCGCAACATGACGGCACGCGG
Organism: Sideroxydans sp.; assembly: GCA_036170995.1. Taxonomy (GTDB): domain Bacteria; phylum Pseudomonadota; class Gammaproteobacteria; order Burkholderiales; family Gallionellaceae; genus Sideroxyarcus. The sequence continues at coordinate 392 of JAVHQF010000334.1, forward strand.
CAATCTGGTGGCGGTCATCAGTAATGGTACGGCGGTGTTGGGGCTAGGCAACATTGGGCCGCTCGCTGCTAAGCCAGTGATGGAAGGCAAGGGCGTACTGTTCAAAAAGTTTGCGGGTATTGATGTGTTTGACATCGAAATCGCCGAAAACGACCCAGACAAACTTGTTGAAATTATCGCTGCGCTAGAGCCGACCTTCGGTGGCATCAATCTGGAAGACATCAAAGCGCCCGAGTGCTTTTACATCGAGCGTAAGTTGCGAGCGCGTATGAAAATCCCCGTGTTCCATGATGATCAACATGGCACGTCCATCATCGTCGGTGCGGCTTTGCTCAACGGATTGAAAGTGGTCGGCAAGAAAATTGATGAGGTGAAGTTGGTGGCGAGTGGCGCGGGTGCAGCGGCTTTGGCGTGTCTGGATATGCTGGTAAGCCTAGGTGTGAAGATGGAGAACATCATCGTTACCGACATCAAGGGCGTGGTTTATACAGGGCGCGCGGAGGAGATGGATGCGAATAAAGCGCGCTACGCAAAAGACATTAAGGCACGCACGCTGGGCGAAGTGATTGCGAATGCGGATGTGTTTCTTGGTTTGTCGGCGGGCAATGTATTGAAGCCAGAAATGGTGAGCCAGATGGCGGCGCGTCCGCTAATTTTTGCGCTAGCGAATCCCACCCCTGAAATCATGCCAGAAGAAGCGCAGGCGGTGCGCCCTGATGCCATTCTTGCGACAGGGCGTTCGGATTATCCGAATCAGGTGAACAACGCTTTATGTTTTCCCTATATCTTCCGTGGCGCGCTGGATGTGGGTGCTTCGACGATCAATGAGGCAATGAAATTGGCCGCGGTGCATGCCATCGCCGAGTTGGCGCAAGCCGAGCAGTCTGACATGGGTACCTCGGCGTATGGCGATGAGAGTGCACCGTTCGGGCCTGACAACCTTATCCCCAAGCCATTCGATCCGCGCTTGATATTGCGCATCGCACCTGCTGTGGCACAAGCCGCGATGGATAGTGGTGTGGCGATGCGCCCCATTGCGGATATGCATGGCTACCATGAGCACTTGAGCGGTTTTGTGTATCACTCGAACATGATTATGAAACCCGTGTTTGATGCGGCAAAGAAATCGCCCAAACGACTGGTATATGCCGAGGGTGAAGATTGGCGTGTTCTGCATGCCGTGCAGACGGTGGTGGATGAAGGGTTGGCATTGCCCATCCTAGTGGGTCGTCCTGAGGTGGTGCAGGCCCGCATCGCTAAGCATAATTTACGTATCCGTGCGGGGGTGGATTTTGAGTTGGTGAATCCTGAGGATGATCTGCGTTACCGCGAATATTGCGCAGAATATCACCGCTTGGTCGAACGCAAAGGCGTAACGTTAGACTCTGCCAAACGTGAGATGCGCCGTAGCAGTACTTTAATCGCGGCGATGTTGGTGCACATGGGGGCGGCGGATGCAATGCTGTGCGGTACCCTCTTCCAGCCCCTCATGCATCTGCTGTATATCGACCAAGTGTTGGGGCATAGTCCGGGTAGTAATGTGTATGCGGCGATGAATTTATTGCTGCTACCGCATCACACCTTGTTTGTGTGCGACACACATGTAAATCTGGATCCGACTGCGGAGCAGATTGCGGAGATTGCTTTGTTGGCGGCAGCGCAAGTGCGACGGTTTGGTTTGGTGCCAAAAGTGGCGTTGCTGTCGCACTCGAATTTTGGCAGTCACGATAATGCCTCCGCATTGAAGATGAGCCGTGCGCGCTCGATTTTGGAACAAACCGCGCCCGAGTTGGAGGTGGAAGGAGAGATGCACGGCGATGCCGCGCTGTCCGAGGAGTTGCGTAGCGCAACTTTCCCCAACTCGCATCTGAAAGGTTGCGCCAACCTGCTCATCATGCCCAACTTGGATGCGGCGAACATCGCTTACAATTTATTGAAGATGACGGCGGGCGAAGGTGTCACCATCGGTGGCATACTGTTAGGCGTGAGCAAGTCGGTGCATATTTTGACTTCAACGGCGACGGTGCGTCGCATCGTGAATATGAGTGCTCTGGCAGTTGCTGGAGTGAGTGCAACGCAATGAATTGGAGAGCTGCATGAATAAGCAAGAAATCGAGTTGTTGAGCAAAGAGATTGAAATATTGATGACAGAGCGTGTGCGTTTGCTCAAGGTGGTGGGGGCGGCTGCGGTATTAGTGGCGAATGCGGATGCCGCTTTGCTACAACCCAATGCAGTGGTCGCGGCGGAGATGTTGTCTGAATTGTTGAACGCGTTGCCTGAAGAGACTTTGCAAGACGCGCTGGAGTCGGTGCACGCGCAAACGGTTGGCTGAATAGTTGAGGGAGCGTCACGCACTCTTCTTGTTCACACCGAGGCGTGGAGAGCTCAGGGAAATTCAAACAACTAGGTATGTGCAATCACTCACCCAAAGATGCGATATTCTAAGCAACAACATGACCTTACTCCACGTCCTCCGCGTCCCCGCCTGAGACCTCCTTTTTAGTATGAAACGACAAAAGATTGGATTGATACTGACGGGGGGTGGTGCACGGGCAGCCTACCAAGTAGGCGTGCTAAAGGCGATTGCCGAATTCTTGCCCTATCGTGCACGCATCCCTTTTGATGTGGTGTGCGGTACGTCTGCAGGTGCATTGAATGCGGTCACGTTGGTGGTGAATGCACGCCACTTCCGCAAGGGGGTGCGCTATCTGTACAACATTTGGAACAATGCCCAAGTCAATCAAATTTATCGCTCTGATGCGATGGGGGTGGTGGCCAATAGTAGTCGTTGGGTCATGGGCTTACTGTTGAGTGTGTTGGGCAGTAATCGCTTGAATCGCGTGTCTCTGTTGGACAATAGTCCCATGCGTTCTTTTTTAGAGAATGCGTTGCCGTGTGAATTGATCCAGCAGAACATCGACGCTGGGTTGGTGCGCGCGGTGAGTGTGACGGCCTCGGGGTACGGTTCTGGGCATTCAGTGACTTTTTATCAAGGTGTGCCAGATATCCAGCCTTGGAAGCGTGCGCGGCGTATTGGTGTACCCACCCCAATCAGTATTCAACATATGCTCGCTTCATCGGCGATTCCCTTTATGTTTCCTGCGGTGCATGTGAACCGCGAGTTTTTTGGTGATGGCTCAATGCGTCAGATTGCGCCCATCAGTTCTGCCCTGCATTTAGGGGCGGAGCGCGTGTTGGTTGTGGGCGTGGGTCACGGTGCGCTGGAGGAAAATCAGAAGCGCGCGAAGATTGACGGCTACCCCTCGTTAGCCGAGATTGCGGGCCATGCGTTGGATAGCATCTTTATTGACGGTCTAGAAGTGGATTTAGAACGCTTGCATCGTATCAATCGCACCATTGGCATGATCCCAGAAGAGGTGCGCGCGGGTGTCAATCTGCAACATGTAGAAGCTTTGGTTATCACGCCTAGCCAGCCCTTGGAGAAAGTGGCAGAGCGCCATATAGCCAATCTGCCGTGGACGATCAGGATGTTGTTACGGCTGGTGGGGGTGTTGCGCGGTAGCGGTGCAAACTTGGTGAGCTATCTGCTGTTTGATAAACATTATTGTCGCGCGCTGATTGATCTTGGCTATCAAGATGCCTTCAAGCGCCGCGATGAGATTTTGGAATTCTTGGAGCAGGGCGGCACGGATACGTGTAACGATCTGTCGCAATGAGTCGCGTCGCGCAAACTGTTCCCAAGCCACTGACCTTCGCCTTGCTGAAAGTGTTGGCAGACGGTGATTTCCATTCGGGTGAGGAGATGGCGCGCAGTATGGGATTGACGCGCACCAGTATCCATAACGCCTTGCAGGATGTCGCGCAGTTTGGTCTGAAGTTGCACAGTGTGCGCGGACGCGGTTACCAATTGGCGCGGCCTTTGTGTTGGTTGGAGGCTGACAAGATAGTCGCGTATTTGGGTGAGGCGCGCAGGCAGCTGAGTGTGGAAGTGGCCGATCATGCCGTATCAAGCAATGCGGTGTTGCTGGAGCGGGCACGTCAGGCTGCGCCAAGCGGCAGCGTGCTGGCAGTGGAATGGCAAAGTGCAGGACGTGGTCGCTTGGGTCGTCGCTGGCATTCTGGATTGGGGGACGCGCTCACGTTCTCTCTATTGTGGCGCTTTGAAAAAGGGGTGGCCGCGTTATCGGGACTAAGCTTGGCGGTGGGGGTCGCCGTGGTGCGTGCCTTGCGCGAGTTGGGCGTAAGCGAGGCGGGGTTGAAGTGGCCTAATGATGTTTTGCTTCCCGCAGGTAAATTAGCGGGCATTTTATTAGAAGCACAAGGCGATATGTTGGGCCCCAGCGCAGTGGTGATCGGTGTCGGTATGAACCTGTCTCTTCCCGATGCGGCGCGCAAGCAGATTGATCAACCCGTAAGTGATCTGGCTTTTCACGGTGTTCCTTTGCATGAACGTAATCGGGTATTGGCGCTATTGTTGAAGCATTTGGTGGCAGTGTTGCAAATATTCGATCAGCAAGGTTTTGCGGCGTTGCGTATGGAGTGGGAAAGCGTCCATCGTTTGCAGCAGTGCGCTGCTCGCCTGTATATGCCAGAAGGTTCGCAAATCGAAGGCATTGTACTGGGCGTGGACGATGAAGGGGCATTGCATATGCGTACACAGCAGGGCGAGCAAGTTTTCCATGCGGGTGAGATCAGTTTGAGGAAAGTATGATGCTGTTGCTCGACATCGGAAATTCACGAATCAAGTGGGCACTGCTTCAGGATGGTCATCAGGTTGGCAGCGGTGTGTTCGATCTCGCCGAGTCGGGTTCGTTGCTATCGAAGTTCACTAACATCCCTGTCCCCTCACGCATCTTAGTTTCCAATGTGGCGGGGGAACTGGTGGCGGCGCGCGTGCTGGCACTTGGTGAGGCATGGGGACATCCCATTGAATTTGTCCAGGCAAAGTCGGAACAATGTGGCGTGCGCAATGGCTATGTTCACCCGCAGCGCTTGGGAAGTGATCGTTGGGCAACGTTGATTGCTGCGCGTCATGCAGTGCGGGGAGCTTGTTTGGTGGTGACTTGTGGTACGGCAACGACGGTAGATGCACTGACTGCGCGCGGTGAGTTTTTAGGTGGATTGATTCTGCCTGGCTTGGATATGATGAAAGCTAGCCTAGCTGTGGGTACGGCTCAACTTGAGGTGAAAGAGGGCGCACTCAAAGATTTTCCGTTGGATACGCCTGATGCAATTCATAGCGGCGTGGTCAAAGCAACGCTCGGTGCAATCGAGAGTCAGTTCAAATTGTTGTGTGCCCAAGAAGCGCGTACGCGCTGTGTTGTGAGCGGTGGGGCTGCTACACAAGTGATGCCGCATCTGTCTATGCCGTTCGATCACGTAGATAATCTGGTCTTGCGTGGTTTGCAAATCATCGGGGAAGGTGAAGCATGACAAAGTGGGTGCTCGGTATATTGTTGGTAGTCAATTTCGCGTTTTTCGCGGTAATGCAATGGGGGGGGGCTTTGACGACGGATGTCGAGTCGCTTGCCGCGCAAGCTCCAATCAATATAGATAAGATACGATTGCTCGGCGATGTGGCATCCACATCTTCTACCGCCTCTGCAATCGGCATGAGTGCTTCCGCCAACACGGTTCCATTTGCTCCCGCGTCTATCCTTTCTTCTGAATTGACATCCTTACCCAAGATGGGAAAGCAATGCCTAGAATGGGGGGAGTTCTCTGGGCGCGGGTTAATTGATGCACAATCTGGTTTGGCGACATTAAAGTTGGGTGAGAAGTTATCGCAACGCGACGTCGAGCATGTGGGTGGGTTCTGGGTGTTCATCCCGCCTTTGAAGACCTCGGTAGAGGTGCGGCGCAAGATTGCGCAACTGAAGAATATGGGTGTTGATGACTATTTTGTGGTGCAAGAAGAAGGCGATTTGCTCAATAGCATCTCGTTGGGTGTATTCAGAACCGAGGAGGCTGCGTATAAGTTCCACGAAAGCTTGCGTGAGAAGGGTGTTCGGAGTGCCAAGGTGGGTGAGCGTATGAGTAAACTCAAATTCACCGTATTTGTATTGAAGGATGTGGACACTGCCACAGCAGAGAAGATCAATGCCTTCCAAAAGGAATTTCCAGATAGTGAGTTGAAATCGGTTAACTGTAATTGACAGGACGCAGCGAAATCGGGAGAATGCCGCCCTCTTTTTGGCTAAGCGTCTTTGGCCTTGCAGGTTTCTGGTGATATAGCTCAGTTGGTTAGAGCACAGCACTCATAATGCTGGGGTCGGTGGT
>JAVHQF010000335.1:0-25960 GCA_036170995.1 Sideroxydans sp.
GGCATGGAATCGGACAGCAAACCCGACATCATGATTGTTACCGAATACAACGGTCACACCCAAGGGTTTCTAGTGAGATCGGTAGACAACATTCTGCGCCTCGATTGGTCTGCCATGCGGGTGCCTCCTGAAATGTTAGTGGCCGAGTTGGGCGGTTTGGTGACCGCCATAACCGAACTGAAAGACAAGCGCCTCGTGATGATGCTCGATGTCGAGAAGGTGTTGGCAGAGACTGGGCACTTTGGTTCGGACGATATGATCTTCAAATCGGTAAAACGTTTAGGCAAAGAAGACCGCACCGTATTTTTTGCTGATGATTCCTCCGTCGCGCGTAACCAGATCGCCAGAACGCTGGATGCCATGGGCGTCAAACATATCTCGGCCATCAATGGTCGCAAAGCGTGGGAAGAATTGGCACGCATGGCGGACTATGCGGATAACACGCACACCCCGCTCAAAGCCATGTTGCAGGTCATCTTGACTGATGTCGAGATGCCCGAAATGGATGGCTACATGCTGACCCGCAAGATCAAATCAGACCGGCGTTTCAATGGCATTCCTGTGTTGATGCATTCTTCCTTGTCGAACAGCCAGAACGCGCAATTAGGTAAGGCGGTGGGGGTGGATGAGTACGTGCCGAAGTTCGAGCCACAAAGATTGTCGCAGACGCTGGCGCGACTTTTAGCGTAACGGACATGGCGCTGCATTTTCAAATCAGGTGCGAGGCTGAGACCTTGTGCTTTCCCCCACCCCTCCCCCAGTGGGAGAGGGGACAAGCGAAATCGCTTCGCAATCGATTGAGTTAAAGGAGTTGAACATGAGCTACACACAAGAAATATCGTCATCCGATAGTTTGCTCGACCATGTGGATGCGCGCACCAATCTGGCGGGCACTAACAAGATGGAGATACTGCTGTTCAATCTAGGCAGCGACGAGAAATTTGGCATCAACGTATTCAAGGTGAAAGAAGTATCGCAAGCCGGCAAGATCACACGCACCCCCAACATGCCAGGTGGGGTGGATGGCATTGTTAGTCTGCGCGGCCATGTGATGCCTGTACTCAATCTGGCTAAATTTATGGGCGTGAAAGAAGTAACCCCTCATCAAACCATGATGGTGGCCGAGTACAACACCCACATCCTTGGATTTCTGGTGAAAGAAGTAGATCGCATCATCCGTGTGGACTGGGACAAAGTACGCCCCACCGAAGGCATGTTGTCCGACAAAGGGGCGTTGATTACCGCCATCACTAATTTGGATGATGGCTCTTTGGTATCAATCTTAGATGTCGAGCAAATTCTGTCCGACGCCTTTGGTGAAGCGATCGTCGGTAACGTGGAGAAGGTTGAATCAGGGCATGAATTATGTGTCTTCTTCGCGGATGACTCCATGGTCGCGCGCCGTAAGATCGCCGAGACACTAGACAAGATGGGGGTCAAACATATCCAAGCCAACAACGGACAAGAAGCCTGGGAGCGTTTGCGCACCATGGCCGATGCCTCGCAACACAGTGGCAAGTCCATGCACGACCAGATGCAAGTGATCTTGACTGATGCCGAGATGCCCGTGATGGATGGCTATGTGCTGACACAGCACATCAAGAACGACAAACGTTTTGAAGGGATACCCGTGGTGATGCATTCCTCACTCTCATCGGATGCCAACCGAGCGATGGGTAAACGAGTCGGCGTGGACTACTACGTACCGAAGTTCGATTCGATGGTGTTGTCTTCGACACTGCGTCCGTTGTTGACGTAATGCAAGTGAAAGGAGAGGAGAGAGGGTTGATTACGGGAAGAGAGAAGAGGGAAGGGGAAAGAGAAAAATCTCCGTGCCTTTTACTCTTAAGCACCGCAGGTGCGAGTCCTTCATCCTTGAGCGCCAACGGCGCGTACTTTTCCCAAGATTTTTAGGAGATTGATATGGGTATAGAAAACACAAAATTCTTGGTGGTGGATGACTTCTCAACGATGCGACGCATCGTGCGCAACTTGCTCAAAGAGTTGGGGTTCGCCAACGTACAAGAAGCAGAGGACGGGGTGGAAGCGCTCAATAAGTTGCGTGGCGATCAATTCGACTTTGTCGTGTCCGACTGGAACATGCCCAACATGACTGGCATCGAGCTATTGCGCGCCATTCGCGCCGATGCCTCACTCAAACACCTGCCCGTATTGATGGTCACGGCGGAAGCGAAGAAAGAAAACATCATCGAAGCGGCACAGGCAGGGGCATCGGGCTATGTGGTCAAGCCGTTCACAGCGGCTACGCTGGACGAGAAGCTCAAAAAAATATTTGCGGCATTCCCGCAACTGAATAAGTGAGGCAGACATGGCAACCAATAATGCAAGCAACGACTCAGATGATCTCGAAGCCTTGTTCGATAGCATCATCGCGGCAAATACGGATGAAGCGAAGCCAGAATCCGCCAAAGTAATCCCGCTGAATGTTGAAGGTGAACAAGGCAAAGTCATTAATCAAGTCGGGCAGATGGCGCGCAAGCTGCACGATACGCTGCGCGAACTTGGCCTACATACCGAGATCGAGAAAGCCGCTGCCAGCATCCCCGATGCGCGAGACCGTTTGAATTATGTGGCGACGCTCACGCAGCAAGCTGCCGAACGTGTACTCAATGCCACCGAGGCGGCGCAACCCGTGGTAGATAAATTGGGTGATGAATCACAACGATTGGCGACGCAGTGGGATTTGTTATTCGAGAAAAAGTTGGACGTAAAGCAATTTAGAGAACTCGTGTTGCAGACCACCCACTTTCTACATGAGACACCCAAACAGACTAAAGCCACCAATGCCTACTTGACTGAAATCATGATGGCGCAAGATTTCCAAGACCTGACAGGTCAAGTCATCAAAAAGATTATTCAACTTACCCAAGAAATGGAACAACAACTGCTGGCACTGCTACTGGAAAATGCCCCTGCCTCGGTGAGAGCAGAGATGAATAGTGGATTGTTAAACGGCCCTGTCATCAATGCGGCGGGACGTAATGACGTGGTGACCAGCCAAGACCAAGTGGACAATCTGCTGGAAAGTTTGGGGTTCTAAATTAAGCCCTTCTCCCTCTGGGAGAAGGGTGGGGATGAGGGAAGGCAGTAGGAAGTAATACGCAAGTATGGAGTAGAACGAGTGTTGCCTCACCCTAACCCTCTCCCAATGGGAGAGGGGACTGAATAGGAGATGAAAAATGAATGACTTTGCTGGAATGGAAGAGTTGTTAAACGACTTCTTGTTGGAAGCGGGCGATATGTTGTCCGATGTGGACAGCAAATTGATGGAGTTGGAAAAACGCCCTAGCGATAGCAATTTACTTAACGAGATTTTTCGAGGCTTCCACACCATCAAGGGCGGCGCTGGATTTCTAAATGCGAACGAATTAGTCGCACTCTGTCACCTCACCGAAAACCTGTTTGACAAATTGCGTACCAGCCAACTGACGTTGAATGCAGAGCTACTCGACGTTATCTTCGCGGCGACCGCTGAAGTGCGTCGCATGTTTGGTGCATTGCAACAGAACCAACAACCCACCGCCGCCCCCGCCGACATCTTGCAAGCGTTGCAAGATGCCTTGGCAGGCAAGGCCGTGGATGCGATTAGCAAGCACACGCCGACCCCCGCACCTGTTGTCGCCCCCGCGACTGCCAATCCGCTCCCCACAATCGCTCACGACAATGTGGATTGGGATGCTTTATATAAAGCGCTGACTGGCAATGATATTGCCGCAACGGTTGGCGTCACGCGCGATAGTGAGGAGATCAAGAAAGCCGTTGACGAAGAAGAGTCCACCCAAAAAGCCTTTGGTCGCCGTGTATCTGACGTGCCAGGAGCTACGGTGGGGCGGCGTGGGGGGGATGTGCCTGCCGCCGAAGCCAAGGAAACCACCATCCGTGTGGACACCGAACGATTAGACCAAGTGCTGAATCTGTCGGGGGAGATTGGCCTCACCAAGAATCGTTTGACGCATCTGCGTTCTGATATTTTGCAAGGACGTGACGATGCCGACACCTTGCGCGAACTCGATCAATCCGTCACCCAGCTCGACATGCTGGTAGTGAATTTGCAGAACGCGGTGATGAAAACACGGATGCAACCCATTGGACGATTATTCAAAAAATATCCGCGCTTGGCGCGTGACCTTGCGCGTTCACTCGGCAAAGATGTGGAATTGGTGTTGCACGGTGAAGAAACCGAGATGGATAAAACCATGATCGAGGACTTGAACGACCCCCTCGTTCACTTAGTGCGTAACGCGGTGGATCACGGGGTAGAGACGGTGGAAGGTCGGCGCGAGGCAGGTAAGCCCGAAAAGAGTCTGGTCGAATTAAGTGCGCGTCAAGAAGGCGACCACATCGTTATCACCATCTCCGATGATGGTAAAGGCATGCGCCCTGAAGTCATTCGCAACAAAGCGATTGAGAAAGGTCTCATCACCAGCGAAATCGCAAACACACTAGACGAAAACCAATGCTTGGAGCTGATCTTCCTACCTGGTTTTTCCACCAAGGAAGAAATCTCCGCCGTCTCTGGTCGCGGGGTGGGCATGGACGTCGTTAAGACCAACATCCATAAATTGAACGGCAGCATCCAGATTCAATCCGAGGTGGGCAAAGGTTCGACCTTCGCTATCTCCCTACCACTCACGTTAGCCATCTTGCCCGTGCTGGTGTTGCGTTTGGGTGACCAATCCTTTGCCGTACCCCTCTCAATGGTGCGCGAAATATTGCCAGTCACCCAAGATCAACTACAACAAGTGTCTGGCAAAGCGACCATGGTAGTGCGCGGTGAAGTCTTACCCGTACTACCACTCACCCAACTCATCGGATGGGGGAGTAGCGAGTATTCAGAAGTGGGCGTGCTGATGCAGTTTGGTAACAACAGCTTCATCCTCACTGCGGATGGTTTTGTAGGTCACGAGGATGTGGTCATCAAGTCGCTGGATACGTTTAGACCCAAAGGGGTGGCGGGGGTCACCATGTCCAGTGAAGGCGACATCGTGCTAATCCTAGACATCAAAGAACTACTGAGCGATGTGCGCGGTAATTAAGTAGGCGCACAGTCGAAAATAATGAGGAGAGTTGAAATGTTTGCCAATCTTAGTTTGAAACAAAAGCTCATGGCGCTGGAAGCAGTTTCATTTAGCTTTTATTTACTTATGCTGATCTTTGGTTTGCTCGTGCTGCGTATGGTGGTGGATGACAACAATGTCAGCATCTTACGACTGAAGGCGGATATGGAGGTTATGGCGGACATTGATTCCATGGACATTCATTTCCTCAAGGAGGTCAAGATTGCCAAGGATGTCTGGCTACGCGGACACGACGAGGATGCGCGGAAAAAATACCGGGGCGAGTTCGTGCAATTGCAGGAACAGTTTGGCCGGGACTGGCAGACGACCGTCAAAGGATTGAACGAGTTGGGGCGGGGGCATGAAGAGGAGTTTGCGGGATTCATTGAAGTAGCGAATGAGTTAAAGCAGCAGCATGCTGAAATCTCCGGCAAATATCTGGCACAGATCGATACCCACCACGATGCCACCAGTTCAGATGCCGCTGTGAAGGGCATCGACCGCGAGTTCAGTGCACATGTCAAGGAATTGCGGGAAGGCTTCGTTGCATTCCTCGATACAAAGGCAGCAGAGAAAATCGCCCTAGCGGAAGCGGGATATGCCAGCAAACGACTGATGGTCTTTGGCTGGGCGATCTTTTCCATTTTGATCATCCTGATCGGTGCTACCGTGATCATCCGCCAGGTGATGCGGCAACTGGGTGGCGACCCCAAGGAAGTGGCTGCCGTGGTCAATATTATGGCAACGGGAGATTTTTCGCGGCAACCTGCCAAATTGCCAGCACGTGGCAGTTTATTAGCGGATGCCTATGACATGCAAAACAAGTTGCGTGCCTCCATTGATTTGGTCAAGAGTCACTCTGTGCAAGTAGGAGAGATGGCACACACCCTCGCTGTCTCGGCCAATCAAATTGCTAGCAATGTGAAGTTCGAATCGGATGCGGTTTCCAACATGGCGGCAACCATCGAAGAGTTGAGTGTCTCCACCACCCATATCAGCGACCAGGGCGCAGGCGCCAAACAAATTGCCAACAACTCACGCCAGAACGCCGAGCAAGGTGCGCAAGTCGTGAACAAGACGGTGACGGGTTTGCTGTCTTCCGCACAAGAGATCAAAGGGGCTTCTGCTGAAGTGTCGCGGCTGGGAGAGGATGCCTCGCGCATCAGCGATGTGGTCAAAGTTATCAAAGAGATCGCCGACCAGACCAATTTGCTCGCCCTCAATGCCGCTATTGAAGCGGCGCGTGCGGGCGAACAAGGGCGCGGCTTTGCCGTAGTGGCGGATGAGGTGCGTAAGTTGGCCGAACGCACAGCGGGCGCCACCAGTGAGATCAACCAAATGTCGTCCAAGATTGGCGAAGTGGCTAATCACGCGTTGAGTGGCATGGATAAAGTGGTGAAGACCACCCAGCAAGGGGTGGGCGATGCCGAATCTGCTCAAGTTTCTATCCAGCATATCCAAGAGAATTTTGGTGAAGTCGCGGGTGTGATTGACGAAATTGCCGTTGCGTTGGATGAACAGAATGCGGCCGCCACCGAGTTGGCAAAGAGTACGGAACGGGTATCGCAGATGTCGGAAGAAAATTCTGGCGCAGCTCAAAATCTGCTGCACTTGGCGAACGACCTGGAGGCTAAAGCACGCGAAGTGCGCAGTGCGGTAGAAGTGTTTAAGGTTTGATTTAAGGATTAAGGTTTGATTAAGGATTAAGGTGCGCGGCTCTGTTTTTACTCAGTCCTAAATCCTAGTTCCTTAATCCTAACAATGAGGAGAGCATCATGTTTGGCGGAAGATTAAAACAAGAACACCAACTTGCATTACAACACTTGGCAGAGAACGAACGTGACATTGTCGCTTTGCGCGCGCAGCTGGCACGTTTGGAATCCGAACAGGCAGCGCTGCGCAGCGAGACGGAGAGCGCAAAGACAACATGCCAAGTGGCCGACAAGATATACAGCAACATGCAAGGATTCGGCGAGTCTTTCGTCGCCTTGCAACAATCGCAAGTGTCGGCGGCTACCGCCTTGCGCGAGGAAAAGAAGAGCACCATTGATGCATCAGGGTTGGTGGTGAACAACCGTGAAGCCGTGCTTAAAATTGCAAATAGCATGGCGGCGCTGGCGACAGATACCTTGCAGACTTCGCGGAGCGTGCAAGGTTTGACCGAACGTGCCGTCCAGATTGGTAGCATCGTGCAGCTCATCAAAGAGATTGCCGATCAGACTAATTTGCTCGCCTTGAATGCAGCCATTGAAGCGGCACGTGCAGGTGAGCAGGGGCGCGGGTTTGCCGTGGTGGCAGACGAAGTACGCAAACTAGCAGAACGCACCGCCAAAGCTACCAGTGAGATTTCGATGATCGTGACCGCCATTCAAGGCGAGAGCAATTCGGCACGCGATCAAATGCAACAGTGGTCAGCTAAATCGCGCGACTTTGGAGAAGATGTGGCGCGTGTCGTGGAGAGCCAAAAACATTTGTTGGAACTGATGCACAAATCAGAAGGCACCATCTCCGCTGCGGCTTTGCGTAGCTTTGTGGAAGTGGCGAAGATTGACCACGTTTTGTACAAATTTGAAATCTACAAAGTATTTATGAAAATATCTGAGCGCAAGGCGGATAGCTTCGCCTCCCATACGGGATGCCGTCTGGGCAAATGGTATTTTGAAGGCGAGGGCAAAGACTGTTATGCCAGATTAGATGGCTATCAAGCGGTAGCCAATCCGCACCAAAGCTTCCACCACAACGGTAAAGAGGCTGTCGCGGCTTTCCATGCAGGTGATCCATTGCGCGGCATGGAATTGGTGGCAAAGATGGAAACGGACAGCATGGCAGTATTGGCTGCATTGGAACGCATCGCGGTGGCGGGTGAAGGAGATAGTAGTCTGCTGTGTCATTCGCCAGGAAGTTAAATAGGGTCAGACTCGAATTATTTATATGCGCTTGTCTCCTACACGCGAATTCGAATTCACCGAGCAAGACTTCCAGCGTATTCGCACCTTGATCCACGACTACGCGGGCATTTCGTTGTCTGAGAGCAAGCATGAGTTGGTGTATAGCCGTTTGGCGCGACGGTTGCGCGAAAACGGGTTGAATACGTTTGCTGAATACTTGGGGTTGCTTAAAAAAGACAACGAAGCAGAGTGGGAAGCCTTTACCAATTCACTGACGACTAACCTCACTTCATTCTTTCGCGAATCCCATCACTTCATTTTGCTGGCCGAGCATCTGCTCAAGTTGGATAAGTCACGCCCCATTCAACTATGGTGCGCTGCCTCTTCAACTGGGGAGGAGACGTATTCGATGGCAATGACGGTGGTGGAAACATTGGGTGGTTTTGATCATTCTGTCAGCATAATCGCGTCTGATTTGGATAGCCATGTGCTGGCACTGGCACGCGCGGGCAGATACAAAGCGGATGCGGTCGCCCAACTTTCTTTACAACGCATTGAACGTTTCTTCACGCCAGCGGATGCTGGTTACTTTCTAGTGCGCCCCGAGTTGCAACGCATGATCGAATTCAAGCGCATCAACCTAGTTGATGCGCACTATCCGATACGTGGGCAACTGGATGCCATCTTCTGTCGCAATGTGATGATTTATTTCGACAAGGAAACACAACTCGCCATCCTGAAGAAATTCGCGCCCTTGCTGCGTAAAGAAGGGCTGTTGTTCGCAGGCCACTCCGAGCACTTTTATCACGCCGCCGCCTTTTTCAAATTGCGCGGGCAGACTGTATATGAACGTGCAGTAGGTGTTTGACGAGCGTTTCTCGTCCCCTCTTCCAGCGGGCGAGGGGTTTTGCTTTTTTCCGCGCCCTCTTTGTGGCTATAGTTACACCAGATACATTCTGGGGTTCGTGGTGAGGTGCCTGCAATTACGAATCACGAATCGGGCAATCGCCCCATTTACCCAGTTGGTACGAATTGCCTTTGGGAGACTCCTTCTAACTAGGGGTGAAGGAAGAACGCAATCAAGCTGATTTGATTAGTGTTATCCTCAAGCTTGGCGAAAGATGGCCGATAGATAAAACGATAGCGGCGCTTGTGTGAGGGGGATAAATGTTGCGTAAGCGAAGTGCGGATTCACGATTACTTACCCGATTAAACTGGGTGGTGCTTGGCTCGATCTGTTTGACAGTTGCGCTCAGCACCTATGCTTTCTATCAAGTGGTGGATCAATTGGACGGACGAGCGCGTCGCCAAGCGATTGTGTTGTTGGATGTGTCCGAGGATATCAACTACGTCAGCCGCGAATTGGCCGCGCAGACACAGGAATGGAAAGACCTGTTGTTGCGCGCACACGATGCGTCCTTATATGCCAAACATCTTAAGGGGTTCCGTGAACGCGAACTTGCAGTGCAAGCCCTTTTGCAACAAACGCGTAGCGAACTGCTTGCGGCAAAATTCCCGACAGAACAGATTGAGGCTCTGAGTGTTAAACATCATGAGTTAGTGGACGCATACGAGAAAGCGCTGACCAAATTAAATCCGCTTGCCCCCCTTTCCTATCGTTTGGCCGATGCGGCGGTGCGCGGGATGGATAGGGGGTTGCGTGAAGATTTGCAAGCGTTGAGTCAACAGTTAGCCGAACAGGCCGACACCAGAATGCAGACACTGGGTGCCGTCGAAACCGACGAGCAAGAATACTCATCCCCGCTTTATCTCTTGGGCGCACTGATTGTCTTGCTTCCCTTGCTGACTTTGATAGCAACAGTAATAGGATACCGCGCATTGAGGCGCATAGCGAAAGGTGACGCGCGTGCACGCGCCATCTATGATTCCA
This sequence comes from Sideroxydans sp., assembly GCA_036170995.1. GTDB lineage: Bacteria > Pseudomonadota > Gammaproteobacteria > Burkholderiales > Gallionellaceae > Sideroxyarcus. The sequence goes on from JAVHQF010000335.1 coordinate 9,858, forward strand.
TCGCCGATGCAGTGGTGGTGACGGATGTACAGGGTAAAGTGGAATCCATCAATTGGATGGCACAGCAGCTGACTGGGTGGACACAGCAAGAGGCACAAGGTAAGCCGCTTACGGAAGTGTTCCGCGTTCACGATGCGACGAGCGGGAAAGCTGTGCTGTCACCCGTTGAGATTGTATTGCGAGATCACAAGGCCATCCCGATGTCGAATGGAATGATATTGCTCAGACACAATGGGGGTGAGCTTGCCATCGAAGATTCGGCTTCTCCAGTGCGCGATGAGCGCGGCAATATGTTCGCAGTGGTGATGGTGTTTCACGACGTGAGCAAGCGCTACGCATTGTTGAATGAGATAAAACAACAACAAACTTTATTCCAGCAGACCTTCGATCTCGCCGCCGTGGGCATGGCGCATCTTTCTATCCAAGGCAAGTGGTTGCGCGTCAACAAAAAACTGTGCGAGATCACGGGCTACAGTGAGGATGAGTTGCTTGAACTTTCGTTTAAAGGCGTGACCCATCCTGACGACTTGGCGCGCGACATAGAGCAACTGCGTGCCCTATTGAACAGGCACATTGATCAATACCATACCGAGAAACGCTATGTGCGCAAGAACGGCCAAATTATCTGGGTTGCACTGACCGTTTCTATTGTGTACAAGCAAGACGACACGCCCGATTACGGCATCTCCATCATCGAAGATATTCAGGCGCGCAAGAATGCTGAGTTAGCGGAGAGCATCGCGCACGAGCAATATCAAGCGTTGTTCGATCAAATGCCCGAAGGGGTCATCTTGCTGAATGAGAGTCTCGGTATCGAAGCCTTCAATCAGGAGGCATTACGACTGTTGGAATATAGCGCGGCAGACTTGGGCCAACTCCATCTTTGCGATATTGATACGACCGAGGATGCAGATTCACTCATGCAGCGCTATGAGCAGATGAAGCGTACAGGGCGTGACGATTTCAAAACCTGCTATGCCACGGGCAAACAAAATCTAGTGGATGTGGATGTATCAGTTCGATGGGTACAACTACCTGATGGGCGCAGGGTGTTCCAGAATTTATTCCAAGACATCACCGAGCAGAATCTGGCGGCCTCGAAAATCGAGTATCTGGCTTACCACGATCAATTAACGGGGCTGGCCAATCGTCGTTTGCTACAAGATCGTATGCAATATGCGCTCAGCAGCGCCGTGCGGCGCGAAGCGCATATTGGTGTTCTCTATCTCGATCTCGACCACTTCAAGGATGTGAACGATGCGTTGGGGCATCAGTCGGGGGATGTGTTGTTGCAGATCGTCACCAAACGGTTGGAGCAATGCGTGCGCGAGGAAGATACTTTAGCGCGGGTAGGGGGTGATGAATTCGTCATCATGCTGAATGACATCAGCAGTTCGGAGGACGCGGCGAAGGTGGCGGAGAAAATACTGCATGAAATCTCACTACCCATCCAACTCGGCGACGACGAGTTGCGTGTCACTCCCAGCATCGGTATCAGCATGTGTCCGCAAGACGGGCGTGATGTGCAGGATTTGCTGAAATACGCCGATGCCGCCTTATATCAGGCCAAGCAAGCGGGGCGCTCAACTTACAAGCTGTACACGGAATCCCTCCACCTGCAAGCCGTCGAACGGCTCAATATCGAACGATTGTTGCGCAAAGCCGTGGACCGACAAGAGTTTGAGCTGTACTACCAACCGCAGATCAATCTGCTCACGCGTGAAATAGTGGGGTGCGAGGCGCTGATTCGATGGAACCATCCCGCGATGGGGCAAGTGTCACCTGCACGCTTCATTCCAGTAGCGGAACATTCTGGCCTGATCTTTGAGATTGGCGCATGGGTGATTAGAGAAGCGTGTCGTCAGGCCAAACAATGGCACGATAAAGGGCTCGATCTTAAGGTCAGCCTCAACGTTTCGGCGCGTCAATTCATGCGCCCAACCGAATTGATGGCCGTGTTGCGCAGTGCGCTGAGTGAGACTGGGGTCGATCCGCATCGCATGGAGATTGAATTAACCGAGAGCCTATTACTTGATTCGCAAAGAATGGGGGAGGTGCTCACAGAAATTCGTGCCTTAGGTGTTCACTTGGCCTTGGATGATTTTGGTACGGGCTATTCTAGCTTGTCCTATTTGCGGCGATTCCCCATCACTATTTTGAAGATTGACCAATCCTTTGTGAGCAACTCGGACCAAAATTTAGACGATGCTGAGATGGTGAAGACCATCATCGGCATGGCGCACAACCTGCACATGACGCTGGTGGCAGAAGGCGTGGAGACACTCGAACAAGTGGCGCGTTTGGCGCGGCAAGGATGCGAAGTGGCACAGGGCTATCACTACAGCCGACCGTTGCCAGGGGCGGAGTTTGAGGCGCTGGTGCAACAAAACAAAGCGCACGGGAACGCAACATGAGTCAAAGTTCTTGGCGCGAACGGCTGGACAAGCTGAGTGTGAAGTGGAAGATATTTCTGCTTTCTGCGGCGGTGTTTGGCTTGTCGTTGACCGTTGGCTTCGCCTATTTTGCTTATCAGAGTTACTGGCTGAATGTGACCACCGCACTCAACGGACTGATGAATTTCACCGATGCGAAACAGCAAGGCGTGATTCGCTTCATTGACCAAAATGAGAAGTTGGCAAAACAGCTGGCCAATCTGGTTGAACAGGCCGAACCCAAAGTCGTGCGCTCGCAGTTCTCTAGCATCGTTAGTACTGATGTGTTCGATGTTGCGCAGCATCCCTTCAAAGATGAGATTGCATCTGGCAAGAGAAAAATTCCCACCTTCAAGGTCTATCATGCCATTGACTATGTGGAACGTGACATGGTGCGCCTGTCGTCCGACCCGCAACGCGAAGGCAAACCTTGGACAAGATATGTTGATGTCAAAGCGGGTTATTCCGCCCCGTGGTATGACGGCGACAAATTGATGCTGACTTTCGCCGCGCCGACACGGCACGGCACGGTGTATGTGCATGTGGATGCGCTGATGCTGACCAATATTGTCAGCGGCGAGATTGGCAATCTGGCCGGGGACATGGGCGCTTACTATCTGGCGGGCGTGGGCAAGACCTTCGACTACTATTTGGTCAATAAAGACAATCTGATGATTACCTTGTCGCGCGCTCATCCAGAACGCTTGATGCGCGACACTGGCAGCGACACGCCGTGGCGTACCACCCGCCAACAAGCGGGGGTGATGTGCAGCAGCAGCGGTGTCTATCTCACGAATGCGCGGTGTACCACGGGCTGTCGAGAAACGATGGGCAGATATATTGGCTACGGCGGGAAACCCATGCTGGGTGCGTCTATGCCTTTTTATGATTCCAACTGGACGCTGGTGGTTGAGCAGGAGGAGTTTGAGCTGTTGATGCCAGTGTGGATTATGTTCCTGGAGCAGATGGCTATGTTGCTGGCGCTAGGGGTGCTGTCGATTTATCTGTATCTGCGTTTGCAAGATAAAGCCATTCTCTATCCCTTGGAGAGATTGCAAGAGGCCATCGAATTGGTGGAAAGGACACAGGATTTCAGCAAGCCTATCCAACTTCATTCAAAAGACGAGTTTGGCATCTTGGCAAATGCCTTTAACCGCATGTCACACAACTTGGATAACGTGTATCGCCACCTCGAACAGCGGGTTACCGAACGCACCGAGGAATTGCAAGCGTTGAACGAACAGATACGCGGCAATTTGCGCATCAGCCAAGACATGCAACAAAAACTGGCACAGAGCGAGCAAGAAACCAAGAAAGTGCTGGGCGAATTGGAGTTGCAGAAACTGGCGTTAGATGAACATGCCATTGTGTCTATCACCGATGTGAGCGGCACGATTACCTATGCCAACGATTTATTCTGCAAGATTAGCCAGTTCAGCCGTGAGGAGTTGTTGGGGAAAAATCATCGCTTGTTGAATTCTGGCAAGCACAGCACCGAATTCTTCAAAGAGATGTTTCGTGTCATCACGCACGGTGAAGTGTGGCATGGAGAAGTGTGCAATCGCGCCAAGGACGGCAGTTTGTATTGGCTGGATATGACGGTTGTGCCCTTTATGAACGAGCACCATAAACCTTATCAATACATCGCAATCCGTACCGACATCACCGCACGCAAACGCTCTGAGCAGGAAGCCGAGCAATTGGCCTATTACGATCCCTTGACGGGCCTGCCTAACCGCCGCTTGTTACATGATCGCTTGAGACAATCGCTGGGGGCAACCGTGCGCGGCGGGCATCACGGCGCGGTGCTGTTCATTGACTTGGATAACTTCAAAAACCTAAACGATACACGCGGCCATGCGGTGGGTGATCAATTGCTGATTGAGGTGGCGCGTCGTTTGAAAGCCAGTGTGCGCGACGAAGATACGGTGGCGCGTTTGGGCGGCGATGAATTTGTGGTGGTGCTAGAGACCTTGAGCGGCGAGCATGATGCGGCGGCCACCCAAACAGAACGGGTGGCGCAAAAGATATTGAGCGATATCAACCGCCCCTATTTATTGTCAGGCCATGAACACTACAGTTCTCCCAGTATCGGTGTCGTGTTGTATTGCGAAAACACGGTGGCGGTCGATGAAATTATTCAGCAAGCGGATAGTGCGATGTATCTATCCAAGAAAGCGGGGCGCAATACGGTGCGTTTTTACGACCCAGCCACGCAGGCGGTGCTGAGTGCACGTAACGAGCTGGAACAGGCACTCCATCACGCCATAGAGAACCAGCAATTGACGTTGCATTATCAAGTGCAAGTGGATGCGGATTACCACCCGTTTGGCGCAGAAGTGTTGTTGCGCTGGCAACACCCGCAACTGGGTAACGTGTCACCCGCGCAATTTATTCCGTTGGCGGAAGAGACAGGCTTGATTGTTCCCATCGGTGATTGGGTGCTGCAAACGGCCTGTGAGCAGTTACATGCTTGGCAAACAGATCCCCTTACACGAGACTTGATACTGGCCGTCAATGTGAGCCTGCGTCAGATGAACGAGCCAGACTTCCTTAGTAAATTACAACAAGTTTTGTTCAAGTATCACATCCGAGCAGGACAATTGAAACTGGAGATCACGGAAAGCATGGTGGCCAAAGATGTGGAATCCTTGATTGTGTTGATGCACCAAGTGAACGCACTGGGAATTACTTTCTCGATGGACGATTTTGGTACGGGCTATTCTTCGCTCTCCAGCATCAAACGCTTGCCACTTAATCAACTCAAGATTGACCAGTCGTTCGTGCGCGACCTTGATCACGATGACAATGACAAAGCGATTGTGCGCACCATCATCGCGATGGCCAACAGCATGGAGATTACGCTGATCGCCGAAGGCGTGGAAACCGAGGCGCAACGTCATTTGCTCGCTGTTAAAGGCTGTACCAACTATCAGGGCTATCTGTTCAGCAAACCACTGCCATTGCATGAATTCATAGCGTTGTTAAAAAAGAACGCGGGGGGGGGAAACCCTGTGGAGACAATGAGTTGTGAAGAGCGAGGGTTGAGCAAAAGCCCTTCTCCCCCACGGGAGAAGGGTGGGGATAAGGGAAGGCAGTAGGGAGTAACGCGAAAGGATGAGCTTGATCAAGTGTTTCCCCACCCTCCTTCGACAAACTCAGGACAGGCCAAGACTCCCCTAGGGGGAGCGAGAACAAGAACAACGATGCTTTGGGTTTAGTCCCTCTCCCACTGGGGGAGGGATTAGGGAGGGGGAACACTCTCTATTTTCCAGCCCGCAAACAGGTAACTACCTAGTTCTGATTGTAAAGTCGCATCCTCTTTTATCGCTTCAGTCATCCACGTAAACCCACATGAACCGTAAATTTAACTCATCGCGCATCATCGTCATTGGTTCTTCCACGGGTGGCACAGAAGCCTTGCGCATTTTTTTGGCGATGATGCCGCAGAGTGCTCCCCCCATCCTCATTGCCCAACATATGCCGGAGATGTTTGTGTCATCTTTTGTGGCGAGGCTTGATGGTGTGTGCCAAGTGAGGGTTAAGGTGGCGGAGCAGTCGGAAGCAATCTTGCCGGGGCAGGTGTATCTGTCGCCAGGACATTCGCATATTGCTCTTGTGCGAGAGGGCTCAGGCTACCGAATCGCTTTGAGCGATGCACCTCCCGTCAATCGTCATCGTCCATCGGTAGAAGTCTTGTTCAAATCGGCCGCGCAAGTGCTGGGAAAACAGGCGATTGGCATCATGCTCACGGGGATGGGCAAGGATGGTGCCTCTGCGATGTTGGAAATGAGAAAATCGGGTGCGTATAACTTCGCGCAGGATGAGGCAAGTAGTGTGGTGTTTGGTATGCCACGCGCAGCCATTGAACTGGGTGCGGTGGATGAGGTTGTGGCACTCGATAAAATGGCGGAGAGGGTACTCCGCCATTGTTGACCCCCCATTTTTGTATCAGGCGGTTTTTTGCATCTCTGGATGTTTCTCAATCACAATCTGATCGAGTATCTTCATTACTTCCAAGCTGGCATTTTCCGCGCAGCCGAGGGATTCCACTATCTTGTCTTGTATCTTTTCATCGTGCTCCCACTTGCCTTCCAGCAAGTTCAACATCTGATGGACGCAACTGTGCACCTTGCTGTGTGGGTCGAGTAATTTTCGGTAGGAAGGTGTATCGCCGAACACTTCTTTACCAGCACCGTCATACCATTTGCCGAGTCGGCAACCCTGATGATTTACGCCCACCAACTTCTTAAATTCATCATTATTTGAATCGTTGACCAAGACATAAGCGCGTTGCTTGTAGATGACGTGATCGACCTTCACCAGTGATGCGAAGCTTAAGTCTTGCGCATAGCGTGCGCTTGCCAAGGTGGTGACAGCGGACCGATAGAACTGGCCGAACTTCTGCTCCAATTTGACGATGACACCTTGTGAAGAATTGGCGATTTCATGCATCTCTTCAGAGTCGGTCAACATCTTGGAAGCTTCGCTTTGCAACATCAGCATAATCTTGCCGATGGATTCCGATGCGTTCTTGGTGTTCTCTGCCAACTTGCGTACCTCGTCGGCGACTACGGCAAAGCCGCGTCCAGCTTCGCCCGCGCGCGCGGCTTCGATGGCGGCATTGAGTGCGAGTAGGTTAGTCTGATCGGCGATAGAGGTGATGAGTCCCACGGCTTTGTTAATCTCGCTACTGCGGGCATTTAGCTGTGTGATGGCTTCATTGGCATGGTTCACTCGTTCAACGATACCAGATAGCCTTTCCATTACCTCTTTCACTGAAGACTGGCTCTCTTCGGCATCTTCGCGTGTGCGCCGCGAGAGTGTGGCAAGGTCTGCCATGTTGTCATTGATGGTTCTTAAATCGGTTTGATTGGAGACTAAATTTTTCAGCAAGTTTTCTGTGTTGAGACTGTGTGCTTGTGACAGGATGCGGTTACGCATTGCAGCCAGTTTCTGTTGTGTCATGCCTTCCAACAGGATGTTCTGATTGGTGAGCCCTTTCTTGAAACCGCCATGCATCCCCGCATTCAGGGCGTTACGCGAAAAAGAGCCGTTCAGGTTAGCGCGGAAGCTAGTTTCTTGTTCGCGGAAGAACGCGGCAAGTTGATCTAGCATGTCATTGATGTCCCAACACAGCAGGCTAAGCTCATCTTGACTCTCCGAAATACCGATAACGCGGCTGTTGAACTTACCAGCAGCAACCTCATGGATGACTGCTTCCAACTTGGGGAGGAGTGATAGCCATTTCTTCGCTTCCCATTGCCCCCAAAGGGCGACGACGATAGCAAACGCTAAGAACGTCAGCATGACGGCATCAAAGCCGTGCAAATAGAAGCTGGCCAATATCGTGACCAGCGTGCCGAAGGAAAATGCCCACAGCAGGGCAGAAATCCTAGATTGCAAGGACCAGTTCATCATAGCTAATTCCTTTTTGTTTAAGTAAATCTACCAAAATTTTGGTAGAGGCTTCGATCGCGTTGGCGGGACCAGCTTGTTTTTCGGCTTCTAGCATCGCGGCGTACAGTGGGGTCACCGCTTCGATGCCACTGAGTTTTGGTTTGCGACGTACCGAGAAATATCCCGTGATGTTGCCGGCTGGATCAAAGGTGGGGGTCACATTGGTGAACACCCAATAGAAGCCACCGTCTTTCGACATGTTTTTCACATACGCAAAACATTCTTCTTTGTTCTGTATCTTGTCCCACAGCAACTTGAACACGGCACGCGGCATGTCGGGGTGGCGGATGATGTTGTGCTGACTCCCCCAAAGTTCTTTTTCTGAGTAACCCGAGAATTCGATGAAGATACGGTTACCGTAAGTGATGCGCCCCTTGAGATCAGTCATGGAAACGATGAAATCGTCTTCGCGCATCATTCTTTCTACGGTGGTGGGTGTGATGTCTCTTTTCATGTGGCTTCTCCAGACAGGTGCTGTGTGCTTGGTCTATCGGCATCCCCGCGCATAGCTTGAGGGGGATTCACCGATGTAGGGCATGTTAGCTAGGCGAGCGCCAGTCCATCTTTTCATCAAGGGGCGAAAATCCCCCCATTTCAATCCTTTGACTAGGCCGCGCATTCGCATAATGACTCTGCCTATAAAGGAAGAGATATGGCCGACCAAGACAGTGACCTCGAAAAAACGGAATCGCCCTCACAGCGCAAATTAGACAAAGCGCGTGAGGAAGGGCAGGTCGCGCGCTCGCGCGAGTTGACAACTTTCCTGGTGATGATGGCGGGCGGCGCGGGACTGTGGCTGATGGGTTCACATTTCGCGGATGCGATGCTCAAGATGTTGCGCGAGGGACTGACGCTGGATAGACACTTAGCCTTTAATAGTGAAGCGTTGTTGCCGCATCTGCGCGATATGAGCATAGACATATTGCTGTTGTTCTCCCCCTTCTTATTGTTGGTGCTGGTGGTGGCAGCGTTTTCTCCGCTGCTGTTGAATGGGTGGTTGTTCTCCACCCAGGCACTCGCTCCTAAATTTTCTAAGCTCGATCCCATCGCGGGTATCGCACGCATGTTCTCGATGAACAGCCTAGTAGAGTTGCTTAAGGCCATCGGCAAAACGCTGATTGTTGGCGCAGTTGGCGCATGGGTGGTGTGGCACAACCGCGAGGCGGTGATGTCGCTCATCGGTGAACCTGTCACGCGTTCTATCCCACATGTGGGCGGACTCATCTGGTGGAGCTTCGCCTCCATTATGATGGGCATGCTCATCATCGTGGCGATTGATGTGCCGTTCCAATTGTTCGAACACAACAAAAAACTAAAGATGACCAAGGAAGAGGTGCGCCAAGAATCGAAAGAGACCGAGGGCGACCCGCAGGTCAAGGGACGTATCCGCAGTATGCAGCGCGAGATTGCGCGTCGCCGCATGATGTCCGCCATCCCGACCGCCGATGTGGTGGTGACCAATCCAACCCATTACGCGGTTGCACTGAAATACAGTGAAGGCAAGATGCGTGCGCCTGTCGTGGTGGCAAAAGGTTCGCATTTGTTAGCCGCGCGCATCAAGGAGATCGCCGCCGAGCATCGTGTTCCCATTCTGGAAGCTCCCCCTCTGGCGCGAGCACTGCATAAACATACCGATCTCGGTGAGCCCATCCCCGAGGCGCTGTTCAATGCCGTGGCCGAAGTGCTGGCCTATGTCTATCAATTGAAACGCTATCAACAAGTAGGCGGTGCGATGCCGCAGATGCCAGCCAAACTGCCTGTGCCTAAAGAGCTTGATCCAGCGACACAAAATGCTAAAGAACCTAAACAAGATGCCGATAGCCTAGGCTGATGCGTATTTAAAGGTACTTCTATAAATACCCGTATCGTCGCTCCCGCGCAGGCGGGAGCCCAGTTAAATCAACAAACTAGATTCCCGCTTGCGCGGGAATGACGAATTCATAGAAGTGCCCTTAAAGATATTGTAGTGGAGGGGATATGAAAGTAGCCGTCATCGACGACTCACAGATCAACGTGACGTTGTTACAACATCTGGTCAAAAAACTGCCTGATTGCGAGCCTGTGTGCTTCACCGATCCTGTCGCCGCGTTGGCGTGGTGTCTTGAGAACGATCCTGATCTGGTGGTAGTGGATTTTATGATGCCGCAGATGAGTGGGAGTGAGCTGACTAAGGCATTCCGTGCGCGCTATCCCGATAATCCGGTGCTGATGGTGACCGCGAATCACGAGATTGAATTGCGGCATGAGGCTTTACAAAACGGGGTCACTGATTTTCTGACCAAGCCTTTGGACAGTGCCGAGTTCCTTGCGCGCGCCAAAAATATGCTGGCGCTACGCAAAAGTCACAAGTTATTAGCAAACCGAGCGACCTTACTGGCGGAGGAGGTGCGCAAAGCGACCGACAAGATTGTGGCGCAAGAAAGAGAGACCATCTTCTGTTTGGCCAAAGCGGCGGAATATCGAGACCCCGAGACAGGGGCGCACATCATCCGCATGGCGCATTACTCCAGACATATCGCGCGCGCGTTGGGCTTATCCATCGAGCAGCAAGAACTGTTGTTGGAAGCCGCCCCCATGCACGACATTGGCAAGGTCGGCACCCCTGACCTCATCCTGCTCAAGCCGGGAAAACTCACGCCAGATGAGTTCTCCATCATGAAACAGCATGCAGTGATCGGCTACGAGGTGCTCAACAGCAGCAGTTCAGCGTTACTTAAGGTGGCAGCAGAGATTGCCCATACACACCACGAGAAATATGATGGAACAGGCTATCCGCGAGGATTGAAGGGGACAGACATTCCCTTATTTGGGCGCATTGTGGCGGTCGCCGATGTGTTCGATGCCTTGACTTCGGAGCGCCCCTATAAAAAAGCATGGAGTATTGAGCAGGCGGCAGAGTTGCTGCGCGATGGCATGGGGAAACATTTCGATCCGAGTTGTGTGGCCGCGTTCTTTACTGATTTTGACAATGTGTTGGCCATCAAAAATCAATTTGTGGATGCGGAGTTTGAAGTCAGGGATCGCAGGCTGGAACAATCTCTTTGAGCGGATAAAAGCTACGCAACAGGAACTTCAAATATGCAAAATAAAGCGAGACTTTGGATTGAACACAACACGCGATTGGCTTGGTTGTTTTTAGCCGTAGTCATGCTGTTGGTCATCGCGCTGTTCTGGCTGCAATGGCAATCACAGCGAAAAATTGAGATGAAAGAAGTGGCATGGTTGCCCTTAGCCCCTTTAGATTTTGGGATAACTCAGCCAGTCCCCCAACCTATTTCACTTGATCCAGCCAAAGTGGCTTTAGGTAAAAGTCTGTTCCTCGATGTGCGGCTTTCTGCCGACGATACCGTTAGTTGCGCCAGTTGCCACGATCTGAAAGGGGGCGGGGTGGACAATCGGCAGCACTCGGTTGGCGTGAACGGTGGGGTGGGCGGCATCAATGCGCCTACCGTGTTCAACAGCGGATTTAATTTTGTGCAATTCTGGGATGGGCGTGCGCCCACATTGGAAGCGCAGATCGAAGGTCCGGTGAATCACCCCTTAGAGATGGCCTCAAACTGGGGGCAGGTGATGGGTAAGTTGATGCAAGATAGTGCGTATCGTGCACGCTTTGCCGAGGTGTACTCGGATGGCATCACGCCAAACAATATCAAAGAGGCGATTGCCACTTTTGAGCGTTCGTTGGCTATAACAGATGCTCCCTTCGATCTTTATCTGCAAGGCAATCAAACGGCGCTGAGTGCGGAAGCGCAACACGGTTGGCTATTGTTTCAGTCTTATGGCTGTGTAAGTTGCCATCAGGGAAGTAATCTTGGCGGCAATTTTTACGAACGATTAGGATTGATGGCGGATTATTTCGGGGATCGTGGCCATCCTACCGAAGCGGACAATGGACGTTACAACGTGACGCATGACGAAGCGGATCGTCATTACTTCCGCGTTCCCTCTTTGCGCAACGTCGCCTTCACCTATCCCTACTTCCACGACGGCAGCGCGGCTACTTTGCATGATGCTGTGCGTACGATGGCGAAATACCAACTGGGCCGTCCCATGCCCGATGCGGATGTGGAATACATTGTGGCTTTTTTGATTTCCCTCACTGGGAAAGCGCTGACGGATAATCAACCATGACACGCAAGAATTGGCTGATGCGAAATTGGTTGGCAGTGCTACTACTGGGCATCTTGGCATTCTTGTATATGCAATCCACGGCGGTGGATGTGCGCGAAGAAGTCGTCCTCAACAGTGAATTACGTCAACTGCGCCAGTTCGATAAACGACTTTCTGTCTATGTGTTGAGGCGTTATAGCAATTTACTGCTGAACTACGATCCTCTGGTGCAGACCGAGCAACACATGGCACTCTTGATTGCGAGCATCGAGCGGCGTCGTCCCGATCTATTCAACGATCCAGCGCATCCCGTGGGGGAGGCTTTTGGTCAATTTCGTGAACAGCATGCGCAGAAGTTGCACCTACTAGAGCGCTTCAAATCAGAGTACGCCGTTTTGCGTAACTCCTTGCGCTATTTCCCCTTGGCGGCGAGTGAAATCAATGCCACTTTGGTGAGTGGAGAGCCTTTGGAAGAGGCGCTACGCGATCATCTGGTGGTGGATATGTTGACGTACCAGAACACCTTGCAACCTGAGTTGCGCGCGCACATTGAACGCGACATGTTGGCGGTGGCGCGGTTGGCGCAACAACAATCGCCGAACAGACGCAGCCAACTGGAGGCTTTGCTCCGACATGCGCGCATTCTGCTGGATTACCGAAAAGCGACAGAAGACACCATGCGTGCAATGTTTGCCTTGACGGGAGGTGAACAGTTAGATGAAGCAATCGCGCGCTATGGGGTCGATTTTGAGCGGGCAGAGCGGCATGCCGATATTTACCGCTTTTGGTTGATGCTGTTTGCATTGAGCGCGTTACTGTATGGCGCGTGGGCGCTGATGCGCATTCAGCGCACACAGCGTGAATTGAAATTGTCTTTGAGCGAACTGGAATTTCAAAAGTATGCGCTCGATCAACATTCCATCGTCAGCATCACCGACCGCGCTGGGCGCATCCTTTACACGAATGACAAGTTCAGTGAGGTCAGTCAGTACTCGCGGGAAGAATTGCTTGGTCAGGATCATAAGTTACTTAATTCAGGCTATCACCCAAGTGAATTTTTTAAGCGGATGTGGGCAACCATCGGGCGCGGCGAGGTATGGCACGGCGAGGTCAAAAACCGGCGCAAAGACGGCTCCTTCTATTGGGTGGATTCGAGCATCGTGCCGTTCATGGGGGAAGACGGGAAACCGCTACGCTATGTCTCCATCCGCACCGACATCACGGAGAAGAAAGATGTGGACGCACGCATGGCCGAGCAACGCTCATTCTATGAACGCATCAGTGAAACGCTGGGCGAGGGGCTGTATGTGCAGGATGCCAAGGGGTGTTGCACCTATATGAACTCGGAAGCCGAGAAATTACTAGGATGGCGGCGTGAAGAATTTATTGGCTTGCCAGTGCATGACACCATCCATACACAAACCTCGACAGGCGAACACCTGCCAGCGCAGGAATGCCCTATCTATCTGAGTGTGAATCAATACGGACAAGCGCGCATGGATGACCAAGTATTCGTGCGCAAGGACGGCAGCATTTTCCCAGTCGCGCTTTCTTCCAAGGTGGCTTATGCGGCGAACGGCGGTGTTGATAATGTGGTGGTGGCGTTCCAAGATATTTCGGATCGCAAAAAGAATGAGCTGTATATGAAGCTTACCAAGGAGCGCCTGAATCTTGCATTGGAAGGATCTAATCTCGCTTTATGGGACTGGGACATCGTGAACGACCGCATCTATTTGAGCAGTCGTTGGTCGGAGATGCTGGGGGGGATGACAGAAGAGAGCATGGTGACTTTGGAGCAGATGTTTAATCTCATTCATCCCGATGATCGTGAGGCTGCGCATCAGTATTTGACTCCAGTTCTCAAGGGGGGAGCTGCTTATTACGCTTCTGAATATCGCGTCAAGAGGGGAGTCGGTGATTGGTTGTGGGTTGCTACGCACGGCAAGGTGGTTGAGCGGGATGCGCAAGGTCGTGCCTTGCGCATGACAGGAACCAATGCCGATGTCAGCGAACGCAAGCAGGCTGAGGCGGTTTTGCTACAGGCTAAACAGGCTGCCATACAAGCCGCCAAGGCCAAAAGCGATTTCCTTGCCAACATGAGCCACGAGATTCGTACGCCGATGAACGGCATCATCGGTATGACCGACTTGGCTTTGGATACCGAGTTAAACAAAGAGCAGCAGGAATATTTGAGCATCGTCAAATCCTCCGCGCATTCGTTGTTGCATATCGTGAACGACATTCTCGATTTCTCCAAGATTGAATCGGGCAAGATGGATATTGAAACGATTGAGTTCTCCTTGGAAATGATGATGCGCGACACCATGCGCTCGCTGGCAGTGCGTGCGCACCAAAAAGGCCTGGAGTTGCTGTTGCACATTGCCCCAGATGTGCCAGATAAATTACTGAGCGACCCTGGGCGCTTGCGTCAGGTGATCGTCAATTTGGTGGGTAATGCGATCAAGTTCACCGAAAAGGGCGAGATCGAAGTGTCGGTGGTGGTTACTCAAAACGTGCACGATGACAAGATTAGATTGCGTTTCAATGTGCGCGACACGGGTATCGGTATTCCCCAAGATAAATTCGAGACCATCTTCGAGTCGTTCTCGCAGGCAGACACTTCGACCACGCGCAAGTATGGCGGTACTGGATTAGGGTTGACAATCTCCACGCAGTTGGTTGAGTTAATGGGCGGGCGTATTCGTATTGAAAGTGAAGTGGGGCAGGGCACGACTTTCTTCTTCGAATTAGAGATGCTGGTGCGCTCTGCTGCCCCACTGGCTGAATATCAACAGACTGGCCGTATCACCGCTATGCCCGTGTTGTTGGTGGATGACAATGCGACCAATCGCCGCTTGCTACAAGAGATGTTGAGCAACTGGAAGATGCGACCTACGGTTGTTGCGAACGGTGATGAAGCACTGGTCGAGCTACAGCGCGCGGCACAGGCAGGGCAACCTTATGGTTTGACCATCTTGGATGTGCAGATGCCAGGCATGGATGGCTTTACCTTGGCCGAACGCTTGCGTGAACATCCTGAGTATGTCGGCGCGACGGTGATGATGCTCACCTCCGAAGGGCAGCGCGGCGATGCCGCACGCTGTCGTGAACTGGGTATCTCGGGCTATCTGATGAAGCCAGTGTCGCAGTCGGAATTGCTGGATGCCATGATGACGGCGTTGGGCGAACCTTTACAACAAGATAGGCCGCTGATTACGCGCCACTCATTGCGCGAGACAAGACAAAAGTTGAGCCTTTTATTGGCAGAAGACAATGCGGTGAACCAGATGTTGGCCGTGCGTGTGTTAGAAAAGATGGGGCATACCGTCACTGTCGCCAACAATGGGCAAGAGGCGCTAACGCATTGGCAGACCACCACGTTCGACGCCATTCTGATGGATGTGGACATGCCCGTGATGAACGGTTATGCGGCAACGCGACGCATCCGTGAATTAGAAAAAGACACAGGCAAACATACCCGCATCATCGCTATGACGGCGCATGCCATGGCGGGCGCACGCGAGGAATGTCTGCGTCACGGTATGGATGGCTATCTCACCAAGCCCATAGACACTGATGCTTTGTGGCATGAGTTGGATAGTTTGGCACAAGGGGCGGTGAACAACGAAGCCACGATTGTTTCCCCAGCAGGTCAGGCAGTCGTGGCCGATTTTGGCAAGGCACGCCAGACGATGGACGACAACCAAGAACTGTTCGAGGAGATTGTTCGGTTGTTCCTGCAAGATGCACCGCCACATATTCAGAAGATCAAGGACGGCTTGGCGCAAGGTGACGCGGATGCCGTGCGTCACAGCGCCCACGCACTGAAAGGTATGGTTGGTATCTTTGCCGCCGAGCGCAGCTTGCAGGCAGCCGCTAAGGTCGAACAGCTGGCGGGCAAATCCGGCTTGGAAGATTTGGTGGCCGACCTTGAGGCCTCTCTGGCCGATTTGGAAGCCGCTATTCGTGCTTACCAATGGTAAGGATCGAAGCTATAAAACTTCTCGATTTAAGCTCATGGAGGCGTGGTTGTATCACCCGTGTTCCTTCAGATTTTCCGGCCAACGATTGGAGTGAAATGCTGAGAAAAACCATGCTTCC
>JAVHQF010000336.1:0-6617 GCA_036170995.1 Sideroxydans sp.
AAAAAACAAAGCGTATTTACGCTCGGTCAACGATAAATTTGAGATGCTCGGCTGCTCTATTCAGGACCCATATACGTTTTCTGACATTCCACTTAATCACGAGTGCACTCAGCAAAAGTATTGAAAATACGACAATCACTCCTAGCGCAACGCCCTTCCCATCTTTCGGAATTTCGACACTCCACACAGCAATGACAAGAGTAAAAATTGCAGCGATGCCGTCAAGAAATGAACTTCTACTCTCCAATCTCGCAATATGCCCAGACAAACCAAGCAAGGGGAGATTGTCATGCTTTGCAAGTGACTCTTCTTGATTTCCGGTAACCACTTTAGAGATTTGTTTGTTTAATTCGATTTCAGATGCCACGTCTTTATTAAGTACTTCCAAAAAATACCTATCATCATCTCTGAGCCCAGCGAACTGATTACACAAACTCGGCTAGTTCAACCTATCGTGCAGCTTGATGTGCTCAACCGTAATGGAGACAACTTGATACAAAGTTTCAGGTGTCACAATATTTTTCAGTCGTAATAAAAAAACGAACCGCACTCTAATTCAGGGGAGGGGGGGGGTGTCAAGCGCAGCGGTGGGGCAATGCTAGAATTGGCGCGCAATTTATCCAAGGAATATCGCGCATGAATGAAATCAGGTTCGTTGTTGAAAAAGCCGCTGAGGGCGGGTTGATTGCACGTGCTATTGGTGTATCCATCTTCACCGAAGCGGATGACATGAAAAGCCTGCGCCTGCAAATTGCTGATGCTGTGATCTGTCATTTCGATGAGGGCAAAGCACCTCAACGAATCATCCTGTGCTAAAGCGCTTCAAACAACTCTTCCGCAACTGGGCGTTCCAGCGCAGCGGCAGAGCAATGCTAGAATGTTCACCATCACTAGCCCACTGGATTTAGCCATGAATCAATCAATAATTCTCGAACAACGTCGGCAAGCACGCGCCGAAAAAAACCTTGTTGATGCGGCGTTAGTTGAGCTGCATGTAAAAGCATGTGAGGCACTATCCAACTCGTCTGCTGGCAACGGTGTGCGTGAACGCGCTTTACAACAAGTGGCTCGTTGGGAAAGTGCGCACCTGTGTGATATGCACTATGTCGATGCGTGGAGAAATATTCTGAATTTACCATTGGCTTCGATCAAACCCGCAATGTTGCGTAACGATGCGGAAGGTGTCGCCTTACGCCAAAACTCACCTTTCGGTTTTCTCGTTAACCGCGCTGCCTGATGAATCGCAACGATGTAAGTCATTTGCTAGCCGAAGCGATGCGCCTCACCCAGCATCGTGATTACGTGATCATCGGCAGTCTCTCTATTCTTGGCACCACTGCCACCCCGCCCGATGCAATGACAGGCTCAATTGATGTTGATCTCTATCCCAAGAATGATCCCGGGCGTGCTTTTGAAATTGCCGCAGCGCTGGGATTGGGTAGCGCGTTTGAACAACGTTATGGCTATTACGCTGATGCGGTGTCACCGATGTTACCCACACTGCCCGAAGGCTGGGAGGCAAGGCTTATCAATGTTGCATTTGATAATGGCGTGACCGCTTGGTTTCTAGAACCCAATGATGCCGCTATTTCAAAATATGTCCGTAGCGAACCGCGTGATCGCACTTGGATTCGCGCTGGTTTGTTAGCCCGCTTTATTTCTCTGCCTACCGTCGAATATCGTCTGCGTGAAACCATCATGGAATCTGGAGAGAGCACGCTAACAAAAAAAGCCATTGCAGAAGACAAAGCATGGCTGTCTTCAATCAACCCAACAGAAGCATAGACGTAATATCTGTGTTCAAGCGTCTTAAACAACTCTTCCGCAACTGGGCATTCCGCCGCACCGTCGAGACGGGCACGGTAATTCTCAACCAACGCCGCATCTACATCATCCCATCCAAGCAAGGGTTCGCTTTCGCCCTCGTGCTGGGTTTGATGTTGCTGGGCGACATCAACTACAACCTGAGCTTGGGTTACATGCTCACCTTCCTACTCGCCACCACCGCAGGACTGACCATGTTGTACGCCTTCCGCAACTTGGCACAACTGGAGATCCACGCGGGCCACGTGGAGCCGGTGTTCGTCGGTGAACAAGCGCGCTTCGTGTTCCACTTCAACAACCCCAGTAGCTTGGCGCGTTACCAGATTCACCTGCATGACGATGCGGGGAACGAGACGGTGTTCGATCTGCCTGCGCGTGAATCTCAAAATGGTTCGATAAATTTTCCGTTCGTCCCAAGTAGGCATAGCCGTATCGAGGGAAGTGCCGAACGGAAAACACTCATCACGAACGGTCATTTTTCAAATTCCACGAAAATCGAGCTCGCCATTCCCGCAACGAAACGCGGTTGGATGGATAGCGAGAGGCTGTCGCTCTACACCCACTTCCCGCTCGGCCTGTTCCATGCGTGGAGCTACATCCACTTCGATGTGCGTGCGCTGGTCTATCCTAAACCTGCCGCACCGCAAGCTTTACCAACCGCTTCTGCGCAGGACGGCACGGGCAAGGTGATGGCGAAGGGTGACGACGATTTCTCGGGGCTTCGCAATTACGTCTCAGGCGATGCACTGCCGCGCATCGCTTGGAAAGCGTTGGCACGTGAGCAAGGTCTGCAAGTGAAACAGTTCTCGGCGCAGCAGGGCTACTCGCTGTGGCTGGATTGGGCTTTGCTTCCCAACATCGCGACCGAGCGCAAACTGGAACTGCTCACGCGCTGGGTATTGGATGCCGATGCGCAGGGGTTGATGTACGGGCTACGTTTGCCTGATGGCGAGGTCATGCAACAACACGGTACGACGCATCGGGCAGACTGTTTGAAGCGGTTGGCATTGTTTGGGTTGAGAGAAACACAATGATGAAGTCAATCCACCGCAGAATCTCGTCATTCCCGCCCCCGATTACAACATTCGAGGGCAGGCTGCAGCGGGAATCGAGTGCATTATTGTCGAATGCCTTTGGGGGTTGTCCTTGCTGCGCAAGGTCTGATTTAAATAACTGGATTTCCGCCTACGCGGGAATGACGCGAAGATGAAGCTCACCGCCCCGCTCATCTACGGACTCATCGCTTCCATGCTATTGGTCAGCGCACCGCACGCAGAACATCTGCCGATCTGGGTCAGCGCGATGTGTATCGCCCTGCTGGGTTGGCGTGGCTATCTTGCTTTCAGCGGCACGCCGCTGCCATCACGCTGGCTGCTGTTGCTCATCACCATCGCTGGGGTCGCCGCCATCGGCATCGGCTTCCGCACGCTGTTCGGACGCGAGGTCGGAGTGACCTTGCTCATCCTGCTCGCTACGCTCAAGTTGCTAGAACTGAAAGCGGTGCGCGATGCCACGGTGCTGATCTACCTATCCTGCTTCATCATCATCACCAACTTCTTCTACTCGCAGAGCATCCCCACAGCACTGTTCATGCTGTTCACACTCATCGTCATCGTGGCGACGTGGGTGAACTTGCAAACTGGCTCACTCGCACTCAAACCGCGACTGCGCATCGCTGAGCTGCTGTTGTTACAAGCCATCCCGCTCTCGCTCATCCTTTTCGTGTTGTTCCCGCGCATCCAAGGTCCGCTGTGGGGTATGCCGCAGGATGCCTATGCTAGAAGTGGCCTTTCCGACACCATGTCGCCCGGCAGCATGAGTAAACTCTCGCTCTCCGACGATGTGGCGTTCCGCGTCACCTTTAGCGGCACTGCGCCAATGCGCGAACAGATGTACTGGCGCGGCCCCGTGTTGTGGGATTTTGATGGGACGACTTGGAAGCGCAGGCAAAACGCCACCTTGCAGAAACCGATGCTCTCGGATGTGGGCACGCCCGTGGATTACACCGTGACTTTAGAGCCGCACAACAAGTTGTGGCTGTTCGCGCTGGACATACCGACCAACATCTCTGTCGCCGCCGACATGGCGCCCGACTTTCAATTGCTAAGCCGCACGCCAGTCAACGCTAGGCTGCGCTACAACGCCCGCTCGCAACTCACCTACCGTGCGAATCTGAACGAGCCACCACAACAGATAAAGCGTGCGCTGGACTTGCCGCGCGGCTACAACCCTAAAGCCCTGCAACTTGCCGCCGAGTGGCGCGCCAAGAATACGAACGATGTGGCAATCGCCAACACCGCACTCCGCTATTTCAATCAGAACGCATTCTCTTACACCCTTGAACCGCCACAGCTCGGTATCCACAGCGTGGATGATTTCCTGTTCACCACCAAACAAGGTTTCTGCGAACACTACGCCAGTAGCTTTGTGTTCCTGATGCGCGCGGCAGGTGTCCCCGCACGTGTGGTGACTGGGTACCAAGGCGGCGAATTCAACGAGTTGGGTGGTTACTACATCCTGCGCCAAGCCGATGCACACGCGTGGGCCGAGGTGTGGCTCGCCAACCGAGGATGGGTGCGCGTCGACCCCACCGCAGCGATCTCGCCTGCACGAATACAGAGTGGCTTGAGCGCCGCCCTGCCAGACAACGCAGCCCTACCCTTCATGGCGCGCAACCCACCGCAATGGATGCGCGAACTACGCTTCAACTGGGATGCACTAGCAAATCAATGGAATCAATGGGTACTGGGATACAACTCGGAACGCCAGTTCGCTTTCCTCACACGCCTTGGCATGGAGGATGTCACTTGGCAGAAAATGATCATGAACATGGTCGCAGGAATGTCACTCCTAGTCGGCATCTTCACCCTCATCTTGCTGCGACGTTTGGTGGTGAGACAGAACGACCCCGTGCAAGCCGCATGGCTCAAGGTGTGCAAGAAACTGGCGAAGGCCGGCTTGGCGCGCGCACCGCATGAGGGACCGGAAGATTACGCTGCACGCGTCATCGCGGCACGCCCACATCT
The DNA here is from genome assembly GCA_036170995.1 of Sideroxydans sp. Taxonomy (GTDB): domain Bacteria; phylum Pseudomonadota; class Gammaproteobacteria; order Burkholderiales; family Gallionellaceae; genus Sideroxyarcus. The sequence continues at coordinate 4,851 of JAVHQF010000336.1, forward strand.
GGCTAGTTCGATGTATGACATCTCCAAGCGCTACACCGACTTACGGTATGCCGGAACCAACGATGAAGGTGCGTTACGCGCTTTCAAAGACGCGGTGAGTAACTTCAAAGCCTAGTTTGGGTATGAGTCACTAGACCCGATCAATGCTTCTTACTTTCGTGCTTCTCATCATCCTTCTTCATCCGCTTCAACACATACTTCAAATCGAAATCCAATACGCGGGCGGCGAGGCGGTCTAGACGGATGGGTTGTGTGGTGGCTTTGCGATCAGAGTCTCTTTCAGCACGCTTGTTGTCATGTTCATCATCGTCATCACGATCAATGTCTTTATGTTCACGACGAATCATATCGAGCAGTATCTCCATATGGTCGCGGGCGACTTGGGGTTGGTTGGCGCGGTAGGCGGTGGCTACGGCAAGCATCTCGGCATCGAAATGGGTAGCCAAGGCAGAATCAATCAAAAATATTTTTTTATCGGGCGGCACATTGCCGTTGTAGCCAGTGGTTACAAAATTCGGCCAAGTGGCAATATGAGCGCGGATGCGATCTACCACGATGGCGGGATCAAAGACTGTAGGCACAGCAATCAAAGGCACTGCAATACTGCGCTGAACGTAGTCGCTTTGCTCCAATCTATCCAACTCATCACCAATCTCACCCTGCGGACCTTCATCTTCTGTCCAAAATAATTCGGCATCCCCCTTAATTTCTGCTGCCATGATGCCAGGCAAGTCATTACTCAGCACGCCAAATCCGCTCTGACTTTTGCCGGGTGCAATGCTCTCCTCCGTAGAATCCCACCCCACTCTCAATCCGATTTTATTGTTCTTGATTGATTCGATTGTCCATCCCGCCCATTCCGCGCTGGGTGTCAACATGGGATACATGGCATTGCCATAATCTTCTGCCACTGTATTCGGCTGATTGCTGGGCTCAAGCTTGCGCAAGGTGTCATTGGTTAAGGTACTGGTTGTCAGGATGCTACTAACCGGATCTATCAATATCCAGCCAACCGGCTGGCGTGCCGTTTTACTGTTGCTAATGCGATAGCGGTAGGTCACAACCCAATTGGGTAACAGCTTCAAGGTGGACTTGATGGCAGGGTCGATTTTGGTGGCGGGGTCAAGAGTCGCTGTCAGAAATGGGCCGTTCGCATGATTGCGATAAGTAATGAGGTATTTCCCAGTATTTGCATCCCGCACAATGCTTTCCCCCTGCCCCGCAACCACCTGGTGCGACATCAACGAGAGCAACAAAACTAAGCTTAAAGAAGCGATACGCATATCATTCCTTTCGATTAAAAAGCCGCAAATGGTAATGGCGGTTAGTACCTGATGATTCCAATTTAGCACGAGCACCATACCTAGTTGCCAAGCGTTCAAGTTTCACAAAATTGGCTACTGGAATAGCAGTGGTGTCGCTATTCGCCCTCACGTCAACCACCGAACCGCGCCTGTGTTCATAGTGATCGGGAGCCCATCGAACCACCCCTTGTATACAGGCAGTAGGGCGGGCACAGATGTCATAAACCCCACCCCATGGCAAGCTAGCGTCATTCAAGTGCAATACAGGGGCCGCGACAGGTTTGTTTTGAGCATCACGTAATAGTTTCTTGGTAATTGGATCACGCAATTTGAAAGCTTGCTCCACGTTATACGAAACAGCGATTCGCCAAAGTATTGCCGCCGCATCAGGCATCAGATAGTGGTTTGCAGTATGCCACCCATTTCTCGCTCCAATCACATCACCGCTCACCTCATTTAGCGC
>JAVHQF010000337.1:0-1390 GCA_036170995.1 Sideroxydans sp.
CCATTGAAGCGGCTAACCTCGCCTTTTCGACCAAATAGCTCCGATATCTCTTGAAATTGACCCCGATACCCTTCAAAAGCATGCGGATTTTGACTTTTATCAGCCCGCGGAACAGAATTCTGCCGCTCAGATACTTCGGCTTCATTAAACTCATCAATCCTTCCACTGCCGGACGCAATCCCATCAGATATTTTCCGTTATCAGTCTCTACAAGTGTTACAAATTCATCCAACCACTTGCGTTTGTCATCCACCACCATGCGGCATTGTCTTTTACCGACGGTAGCAAGGCACTTATCCTTCAGTTTGCAGACAGAACACTTTCCCGCGTCGAAATTCAGTACAACTGTGCCATCTTCTTTCTCGATAACGCTGTTCGGAGTGGCGCCCGCCGGACAAGTTCCGTATTTTCCAGTTTCCGGGACCTGGTACTCCTCAAGTTTCGCTTTATTTTTCAACGCATCCAGATCGACTCCGCGAATCGCGCTCATGACATGCAGAATGTCTTCGCCGCATTCTTTCCGAAGGGCTTCCGAATTGTATCCGCCATCGGTGACCGCCGTGTCGATATCCGTGCTTTCTTTCAACTCCTTGAGCTGCTTGCAGAATAAATCTCCGTCATCCGCGTTATTCTTCGCGGTTTCGATGCTCGTAATCACCTGCATCGGGTTTGTCGGGTCACAGGTTTCCACCGCGTTCACCTTGTATCCGACATTACTTTTGCCGCGTTTCTCGCGATAAGTCGCATCCTCGTCCACCGGTGATTGCATCGACGAGGCCTTGATTTCCTCGGCGGGCTTGAGCGTAACCTTGCCTTCTTTTTCAACCCGGCATTGTTCCCGGAGCAGCCTCAAAGCCTGCCGGAAACTTCTTTGCTTCCTGACGTTAATATGAAACGTGTTTTCCAAAACCATCCGGAATATTTCGGTTCCGATTTCCACCGTTTTCGATTCGTAATTCTCCCTTTTCAATCGATAGGAAAAACCGTCCTCGTTTTGCTTTAGAAACTCCACGCATTCCACACTCACTGGAAAACCCGCTTCAGTTACATCTTTCGCCAGGTTGGACAACACCTTATGAAACAGCATCACCCGGTTCAGCCGCTTGATGTTCGCGCCGATCATCACCGAGTCCGTCCTCTGCATTCCGGTTTTGATCCCGACTTCTCCGATCAAAAGATCCCGGAACTCGTCAAAAATGGCGTCAAAAAGTCCATCCTGATTCTCCGCTACGGCGGCGCGAAAATTGTAAAGCGTACGGATTGTCATCTGCTGCGCATTGATATCTTCCAACCCCAGCGCATAGCGAAACGATAGGTCAAATCGATACCGCTCATACAGTCGTTCATCGGTCAGCGAGAAAGTCTCTTTCATGATTTCCAGCCCGGCCAG
>JAVHQF010000338.1:0-1383 GCA_036170995.1 Sideroxydans sp.
TCGGCGAGCCGTGCGATGCGTCTAAGGCAGATGAAAAAAACGACTGATTGCGGCGGTTAGAGGTATAAAAGTTCCAGCTGCCTACGCTCACGACCGGTAACAATGTACCATTTTCTGCCCTTAGCCCCTCCCAACGTCAATGGAGAGCAATTCACTTTTTTCTTAAACCATTAAAGAATGGATCGCAAATCGACTCATTAAGCGACCCACAAACTTAAGCCCCACTGGCCGTGGATACTTACTCATCAGATCCATCTTTCTCGCCCCCTTGTTCAGGGGGTAGCTTAAAAAAACAATGCAGGTAATATAACGCCGAAATACAGGTAAAGGCGCTTAAAAAACGTAGCTTTTCCACCAAAAAATAATGTTTGGTTGTACATAAGCCCTCGCGCTTTATCCACACCACCAAATATCAACTGTTAACTGTCACATAGTAATTTAGGATAATCAATGCAACATCCATACAGTTTTTTTGCGGCAAGGTTTTTGAACGTCAAGATGGCTGTCCATAAAATCTCTCTGGGCCTCCTTCTTGGCTTGGCTGCGATCTTGCCGTTTTCAGGTGCTTATGCCCTGCCACTGCAAGATTTAGGGTTTGAAAGCACAGTGGTGAATGGGTTTGCCTATGGACCTACAAACATCTGGACTTATACTAATGGTAGTGGCCTGTCCGGAAATAGTAGCGGTTTCACGATTGGCAACCCGGCAGCGCCCGAAGGCGTGCAGGTAGCATTTCTGCAAAATTCAAACAGCACGATTTCCCAGCAATTCACCACTGCTGCTGATGCCAGCATGAGTTTCACCTTTGCTGCGGCGCAAAGGGCTGCGCGTTGTGTCGGCGGTTGTGCGGGTACGCAAAACTTCAACGTGCTGCTGGACAATATTGTGATTGGTAATTTCATGCCCACCAGCATTAATTATCTGGATTACGCAACCACCGCAGTGAATGTTTTAACCGGCACACATACCCTGTCATTTGTGAGTCTACAGGCTGTTGGTGATGAAACCGCTTTCATCGACAATATTCGCGTCAGTACCGGTGCGATGATACCTGTACCTGCACCCGGCAGTCTGATCCTCTTGCTGTCTGGCCTGTGCCTGATTTCAGTAAGCAAGCGCCGCACAAATTCATTGGCTTGAGTGATCACTACCGTGCAAGGACAATAAAGAGGGGCCGACACAGAATCATTCAATTTTAGGCTTACGCACCATCAACCATTCATATGAAAGCGATTAAAATGAAGCTCTTAGCCTGTTTAGCCTGCTCCACCTTACTCTTTTCAACCTCGGCTGTCAGCGCACTGACCTTCAATGCTGCCAATGATTTTTCTATCGCCAGCAACCCCAACGGTGCATGGAGCTACGGCTCTTCAACCACGCTAG
>JAVHQF010000339.1:0-1382 GCA_036170995.1 Sideroxydans sp.
TACCCGCTGGCGAGTGAGCTATTGGCGATTTTGAACAAGATCGAATTGTTTGCGTCTGGCTATAATGGCGTGGTTGGTAAATGATACAAACAATGCAGTCCGACCCTACTTACGACCCGATGACTAAACGAGCTTAGTGGGGTCGGCAGATAAACGCTATTCGTTGAGCATAAGGGGAAGAGAGATGGCAGATATAGCGGTGCTTACCCACAACTACAAAACGCACCTTGATCCAGCATTGAAAAATGGCGGTGTGGTTACGTTCTACTCCAACATTGCCTGGAGAAGCATTGAAGATGCCCATATTGCGGGGGAAAAAGTTACCATCTACTTCATAGTTGCAGAGCAGCTAGGCGAAATCACCTACGAAGCAACGCTCGAAAAAATTGTCATCCTGCCGTTCAAAGACACCGCGCTTCTAGAAAACCTGCTGATAGAAGCACCTGATGAGGCGGCACAGGCAGAGGTCGAAAAAGGTTCAGCGCGAACTATCTACTCCGTCACCGGAGTGAAAATAGTTTCGCCGCCTTTCTCCCAAACCGAATTGATTAAGCAGTCTGACCACAAGCCTGTAAGTAAAGATTACGCGCGTAGTTACTGCATAGTTTCGCCGCACGAAAGGAGGCTGTAAATGAAAAAATGCCCTAAATGTGCTGAGCTAATTCAAGATGAGGCTGTTTATTGCAGCCCTTCAATAAACACCAATGGGCGAAATACGTTTAAGCGTATTGGAGCTATCTCCGTCTTTCTCGCCATTTTTTCATATTTTTCCACTCATGGTTTGGCTTTATATGCCGCCTTAGTAAAGCCATACGATCTACCATTTGCTCTTGCAGCAATTGCCATTTTCGCACTACTTGCTGCGACTGCGTCCTACTACATTATTGACAGGAATCCAGATATATTCGAAAAATGGACAGCCAAGCTCACTACCCAATTAAGTCGAAACAGAAATTTTAATTTGATTGTCGCACTAACCGTAATGACGTTGAGTTCAGCTATTGGTTACTCAATTGCGAACGTAGAAATTACTAATATAAACACGACTCCTAAGAAACCAATTAGCGCAAAAACAACAGAGTCCATCGAAAGTGAAGATGATAAAAACCATTGCTTTATCGCTGGCAATTCTTTAGCGACAGTTTATTTAGCCAACATCACAAAGATGACTGACTTTGGTATAACGGCATCTGAATTTACAAATGAAGGTTGCAGGAAAGAATCTATCAAAATGTCACATCCAAGTTCTTGTATATACAACTGTGAATTAGGCTTTAAGTCGGCAGCCAAAAATTAAAATGAAAGCAAGAAGTCTACCGAGCAGCACAAGGGCGCAATTATTATTGCGCCGAATGTGTAATTCTTTTCGTCCGGCGCAATGC
>JAVHQF010000340.1:0-6548 GCA_036170995.1 Sideroxydans sp.
ATTGAAAATCCGCGTGTCGGTGGTTCGATTCCGCCCCGACCACATTCCGCGTGCAGTAGCGCGCAAAATAGCGCAAAGAGTTTTTCTTGTGCCACCAAAATATGAAAAAGCCCAATCGTTCTGGTTGGGCTGTTTATTTCCACATTCCAGATGCAGCTTCGCTGTGGCATCATTCAGTCACTATCCAAACTCAACGTAAGCCTCTGGAAAAACTAAGCAAAGGGAGTCTATCGAACATGAATTCATCATGGATACCTAAGTGGTTCTCGCGTAATAACAACACATTGCTTTCGTTCTTGCTGGGGACGATATCCATCGTTGTCGTTTTGTTCTTGTACTTTTCCCAGAACGCATTCCTAGAGGCGTTCGAATATAAGACCTACGACTTGCGTTTCCGCGATGTGCGAGGCGTCATCCCAGTTGAGCCTAGCATAGCCATCATCGCCATCGATGATAAGAGCATCGCCGAACTGGGTCGTTATCCTTGGACGCGCAGTCAATATGCACGCTTGTTGGATAAGCTAAAGTCGGCACAAGCTAAAGCGGTATTGTTCGACGCATTCTTTCCTGAATACGAGGATATGGTGAACGATCAAGCGTTTGCGGCAGCCATCAAGCGTTCAGGTAATGCCGTTCTAGCACAGTTATATGATTTTGATGCAAATGGGAAAGCGATTGGTGTTACAGGTTCTTTGCCAGAACTTGAGCGTGCTGCAACTGGCATCGCTCACATCAATCTCTTGCCAGACGATGATGGGGTCAATCGACAAGCCTTGTTGTTGATTGAGTCTGGGGGGAAACAACACCCCTCAATGGGATTAGTCGCAGCGATGATGGCGTTGGGTGTGAAGGAATATGCAGTAAACCCGTTCGAGATCATCGTGGGTGAGCGTCATATCCCAGTGAGCGAGAACAACTCAATGTGGGTCAACTTCACTGGCCCCCCCAAGGGCTATCCAAGATATTCATTCACTGATGTGGTGAATGGTCGCATTCCCTCAGAAGCGTTGCGCGGAAAAGTGCTCTTTGTGGGCGCGACAGCCCCTGGTATCTACGACTTGCGAGTTACACCGTTCAATCAAAACACGCCTGGAGTAGAGGTGCATGCCACCATCGCCGACAACATAATCAGCGGTCGCTTTATCCAGCAGGGGGGGATGACGGCTCTGGTCGATATGGCATTCATCATATTGATGGGCGCGCTGGCATATTTCCTGACCACACGTTTGAAGCTGTATGGTGCGATACCCGCAACCACACTCTTGCTGGCTGGTTACATCTGGTATGCAAACTATATGTTCGGGAGTGGGTATTGGATCAATATCATCTATCCCACTTTGTCAGCCATCCTTGCCTTATTGGTTGGAGGCAGCTTCCGTTATCTGGTGCTGGAAAAGAGTGCACGGGAGATGCGTTCGATGTTCTCCAGTTACTTGTCTCCAAAGTTGGTCGCGCGTCTTGAAAAAGACCCAGAAGCTGCGAAGATCGGTGGGGATAACAAGGATGTGACGGTATTGTTCACAGACATCAAGGGATTCACCACCTTCAGTGAATCGCATCCACCACAAAAAGTGGTGTCGCGCCTGAACGAATATCTGGGGGCGATGGTGCAGATCATCGAGCAACACGACGGCACTATAGATAAATTTATTGGTGATGCCATCATGGCCTACTGGGGCGCACCGTTGAGTCAGCCAGATCACGCTAAGCTGGCGATGGGGTGTCTACAAGCAATGGCGGTGAGAATGGATGAACTACGCGCCAAGTGGGAAGCCGAAGGAGAAGAACCTTTCGCTATTCGTTGCGGTTTGCATTCGGGCGATGTAGTCGCTGGTAACGTGGGGCTGGCGGGTAAAAAGATGGAATACACCGTTATTGGCGATACGGTGAATTTGGCGTCGAGATTGGAAGGAACGGCCAAATATTACGGCATCACCTATCTGGTGGGGGAGGCGACTTACTCAAGTGCAACCGATGTTTGCCGATACCGAGAGCTAGACAAGATTCGCGTGGTTGGGAAACATTTACCCGTTACAATTTACGAGCCGCAGGTGGGGGCGGGGGGCTTGGGTGATGCTGAATTGACACGTTTCCATTCTGCGTTGGGGTCTTATCGTGCACGTTGCTGGAGCGAAGCTAAATTAATATTTGAGGAGTTGGCGCTAGTATTACCACAAGATAAGCCAACCCAGCTGTATATTGAGCGTTGTGATTACTTTATCGAACACCCGCCCGTTTTGGATTGGGATGGTGTGTTCAACAGGGCTGAAAAATAATCGGCAGTGCATCACACGAGACGCGGCTTAAGCCGCGCTGTTCGTTTGGATTGATTTGGATAGGTGAGGAATATGAGTAATTTCATGCGTAATACATTGATTGCTTCTTTAGTATTTTCCTTATGGATTGGTGTCGCTGTGGCGGAAGCGCCGGTGAGTGCGGCGAATGGATTCATCAAGGCTGATTTCAAACGGGAGATACTTGTAGCCAAATTGAGCAAGCTACTCGGTGTGGGTAACGGCTATCTATTCCTCTCTAAACAAGATGGATCGGTTGAGGCAATTAATGAAGAGTCGAAATCGACACTAACTTTTGCTGCTAAAGAGGGCGACACCGTACTACTTAAAAAGCCCGAGGCAGCTGCTGTCGAGGGTGACACACTATATGTTGTGGATAGCGAATCCAATCAGGTCGTGATGTACTCACTCTCAACGAGCAAGTTTTTGGGGAGGTTTGGGAGTAATGCGGGAGGATTCTTCGGCGGTGGCGATGACAACGCATTGAGTCTCCCTCAAGGCATCGCGATCAGAGAGGGGGTCGTGTATGTATCTGATACTGGTAACTCTCGTATTCAATTGTTTGGCGTCAACGGCGTGTTCTTGCATACGCTGGAACTGAGCGTGGCACTTGCTCCTAAAGACGCAACTGAAATTCCATTTAAGCTGAAAGAAGCAACTAGCATTTCGCTAGACGGGGTGGGACGTATCTATGTGTTGGATGCGGACGACGGCCAAGTGAAGTTATATGAACCCAATGGTCGTTACATCAAATCGCTGCCTACTGTAGGGAAACAAGTTGCGATGAGCGTGGCGGAGGATGGTGTCTATATTGCCGATGAAGCTACGCAGGTCATCTCCAAGTTTGATCACGATGGTAAGTTGGCTTACACCTTCGGTTCCAAAGGTGAGGCGAAGTCTCAGTTCAAAAAAATTGCGGGGATTGCAGTCGAGAAAGGTCAGCAAGTGTTTATCGGTGACGCAGAGAAGTCGTTGGTGAATGCGTTTTTGACTGTCGCGGGAACAAAGTATGAAGTGATTCCCAAAGCGGCTGGCAGGGCTTCCGCCAAGTGGATTGGTAGCGTTCCAGTTGAAGTGAGTGCATTGGCTGGGGATGGCAAAGGCGTGGTTTACGCCATCAGTAAAGAAGGCAAGAGTCTGTACAAGCTAAACGCAGAGAAAGTCATTGGAGAGATTAAGCCACAAAATATGGAGATGACGGCGGTGACAGTGGACGCTACTGGCGCGCTGTGGGTGTTGGACAAAGTGAAGAAACAATGCGCGAAGTTGGATGAAACTGGAAAAATTGTTTCTAGTTTTGGTAGTGAGGGCATTGGGGCAGGGCAATTTAGCGATCCGAGTTCCATCGCAATAGCATCATCTGGCATCATCTTTGTGGCTGATCGCGGGCATCATTCCGTACAGGTGTTTCGTGGTGATGGGGTATACCTGAACGAATTAGGTGGAAAGTCCGCAAACCTCACAGACCCATTGGCGATTGGCTTAGATTCAAAAGATAATTTGTACATCTTGGATGCTGGTCGCAACAGCGTGATGGTGTTCTCTGCTACTGGCGATTTCATACGAGAGTTCGGTAAGCTCAAAGAGGGCGGTATGTTCTCAAAGCCAGTGGATATGGAAGTCACTGCGGACGAATTACTGGTGCTGGATGGCAATCAAGTCAAAGCCTTCACGCACAAAGGTAAGCTGCTCCGAGTGTTCGGGACAAAGGCGACGGGAGCAGGGAGCCTGCCAAAGCCGATTGCACTGGCCTCCGCGGGGGGAAGCTCATTGTTTGTGGCGGATAGCAAAAGCAAGAAGATGCAATCATTCGCCGTCTTATATAAACCAGAAGCCCCTGAGCAATTTGTAGCGCAGGGCAAAGTGCATGGCATTGACTTGCACTGGGCTCAGACCGCAGCATCCTATGTTAAAGAGTTCCGCATCTTTCGCTCCAAGTCTGAGAAAAGTGGATACGTTCAGATTGCAACAACAACCAGTAACGCCTATCTTGATGCGGGACTAGATGCAGACGTGAAATATTTCTACCGTATCGCGGCGATTTCTGATTTCGGTTATGAGGGCGAAACCAGTGTGGCAGCGAATGCAGTCTCTGAGAAGTACATGCCCAAACCATTGCGTGCCGTAAAAGCGGAAACAACACCGTGGCAAGTCAAGCTATCTTGGGAGTCCGTCGAGCCACGGTATTTCGCTGCTTATCGCATCTACCAAAAAGAGGGAGATAAGTTCGTCAAGATTGGCGAGGTTGCGCAGACTGAATTTGTCAAAGATGCACTTCTTCCAGAGACGAAGTACGCTTATTACGTCAGCGTATTGAGCAGTGATGGGACGGAATCAGAGAATGTGTCTGTTGAAGCGACCACGCTGGTCTTCAATCGTCCGCCCCTCGATATAGAAGTCATCAAGCTGAGCGATATTTTCTCTAACTCCTACAAGGGATATGAAAAAAACGGTATCGGCAGCATCAAGCTGACCAACAATACGGATAAACCAATGGAGAAGATTCGCGTCAGTTTTGTGTTGAAGAACTTTATGGATTACTCCACTGAGTCGAAAATAGCCAAGTTGCTTCCAGGGCAAAGTGAAGAATTGGTGCTCAAAGCCGTATTCAATAACAGCATCCTTACTATGACGGAAGATAGTGCGGTACAGGCACAGATTGAGGCGAGTTTCTTTGACAATGGCAAGCGAGTGGTATTCAGCCGGAGTGCCACTGTCAATGTGTATGACAAACATCGTTTGACATGGGATGAGCGTGACCGCTTCGCCGCTTTTGTTACGCCGAAGGATCCGCCAGTCCTGAATCTTGCGCGCATTACAGTGAGTGAGTTCAAAGACACTAAAGATGAGGCGCGCTTGGCGGCGGCATTATTCGATGCATTGGGTGTGTTTGGACTGACCTACATTCAAGATCCGAGCAATCCCTACCAGATTAGTTCGGGTAAGGTGAACACAGTCGATTACATTCAATTTCCCCGCGAAACCTTGGAACGTAAGTCAGGCGATTGTGATGACTTGGTGGCGGCTTACTCTGCTGGCTTGGAAAGCATGGGCATCGCCACGAGAGTAATTGAAGTGCCAGGCCACATGTTTATGATGTTCTCAACGGGCATTCCTGCCGATGAAGACGGGTACACCATGAACAATCTCTACGTTATTTATGAAGATACATTATGGATTCCCGTGGAGACCACGCTAGTGGGCAATTCCTTCATCAAGGCATGGGAGAGCGGTAGCGCAACCTATTACAAATTCAAGGACAAAGGATTGACTATTCTTGATGTGGGAAAAGCGTGGGATAAATTTAAGCCCGCCAGCCTGCCCGATTCGGATTGGAAACCGAATGGATTAACACGAGCAGCTATTGAAAAGAAATTTCCGAATGACAACACTTCAGTCATGAAGATCAGTTCACAAACAAAGACGCGGAAGCATCTTGAGGCCTTACAAGCCAATCCAGCCAACATAGAGGCGAACCAGCAAATGGGTATCACCTTGGCCAAATTGGGAGACCGTCAAGAAGCGATGAAATACTTTGATAAAGTGATTAGCCTAGATCATAAGAATTCGGCGGCAATGAACAATCGGGGAAATTTATTCATGATTGACGACAAATATGTGCAGGCGCAGAAGGCGTATTTGGCGGCGGCTCAAGCCAGCCCTAAAGATGCCCAAATATGGGTCAATCTTGCGCGCGCTTACACCAGAACAGCTGACACTAAGAAAGCCAAGGCGGCTTTCCAGAAGGCTCAAGGGTTAGATGCTAAGGTAAAAGAGCAGTATCGTGCGCTTGGTTTGGAACTATTAAATGCACTTTGAGTCGGAGTGCGTGCTTCAAATTAAAAAAGGAGAATGGACATGAAGAGGTTGATTGCGTTGTTCGTATTGTTGAGCGTGATCTTGGCGACGCCAAGTTATGCGGCTGGCGTGACTGCCGAGCCATCTTTGTGGGATCGTCTGCGTAAGAAAATCGAAGCGATGACACCGAAGAAAAAATTGAGCACGACAACGGCAGCGGGCGGTGTGCGCGGCTCCTTGGCAGATGCGGATGATGTCTACTGGAAAGGTGAGAACAAGCCAGAGTTGGTTGATTTGGATGAGCTAGGCGCTTTCAAGAAAGCTATTACGTTAGTTGATGCGGGAAAGACATCCGATGCGCAAACTGCATTCAATGATTTCATCAAAAATCATCCTGATAGTAATTTGCGCGCAGATGCCGAAGCCGCGCTTGCGCAATTGCAAGCCATTAAGTAG
>JAVHQF010000341.1:0-1377 GCA_036170995.1 Sideroxydans sp.
TGGAAGAATGTAACTGAGTGATGGCTTACGGTAGCCGCTACTAGACGCCGAACGTTTAGCTTGAGGGGCGCGGAGACAGGCGGCGAAGCCGGCTGTAGGAGCGTCCCTCTCGAAGCGGCTGTTAGGCATTTCATGCGCCAACGAACTGGTGGATGGCTTGGCTGAGTACACGCCTGTAATAGCCCAGAACCAATCGGGCAACGGCATTTGGCGAACGGTCGACAATTTGGGTGCCATTGTGCTTTGAAGGTGGGGAAAAAGATTGCTTGTAACGCTTGTTCTCAATTGTTGGCAGGGCCGGCTTCCCAGGTGCATGTTCTACCAAGAATGGTTGCCCAGCTGGGTCATTAGGCTCAGCTTTGGCTTCATAGCTTCCGTCAGGATGAATCCTGAGCTCATACATCGCACCAGCAAAGCCACGGCCAAGAATCAATTGAGGTTGCTCCCACAACATTGGGATTCGCCCGTGCTGGCTTTGGTGCCTAGCTTGATAAAAATATTGGAGGGTTTCATCGTCCTTGCGCTCTTGATCAATAGCGCCGGCCCAAGGTTGGAAGTTGCTAAAAGTATTCTTTCCTTCGTCAAAGAAGCGGGACCAGAATTCTTCTATGGAGTCGACAAACTGGCTCCAAGCTGCCTCGTAAGAGACTCGATCATGAGCTCTTTCCATCTCAGCAAGTGCTGTGTCCGCTTCCTCTAGCTTCTCACGAGCAGCATCCCACAAGTTTCTGCTAGTTGGTGCGATTGCGCCCCTTTCTGGTTGGATGAATTTTCGAGTCATATCTGGGTGGGGCCTAACGTTAAGGTAAGGGGCGCGCCGCTTTTGGCGCGTCCCGCTTGACCGCCGGGTTGGACGGCAATGTGTACAGCCCCATAATTTTTGCTGCAATTTCACGGTGAGTGGGCGTGGAAGGGTGAAAGTGAATTTCTGTCTGATGTAGCGGCCACTGCCCCAAACTTCGGATGAGAAACACAACCTCGGCTTCAATTGTTTCAATGTCCAGGATGGGGTTCTGATCTGGCGCATCTTCATGGCACCAAATGTCTATGTTTGCCTCTTTGAAATGGTGGCGCCACGCATAGCCGTAATAGCCACTCTCGCCATTGGCGTTCCAACCAAGCCGCAAGCGATTGCGAAGCGGCTGCTTTGTGACCCCGACATAGATGGGCTTCTCATCAATGCTCACTATGTACAGCTTTGGCTTTTTTGACGTTGCAATGCCAGAGAATTTCGGAGAACCCTTCTGGCACTGCACGGCGAACGATGCAGAGTCGAAACTCAATTTGTATCGATCAGGCTCGGAAATGCGCATGGTTTTGACGCCCAACGAATAGTGTTTATCCGCCGCCCTCCCGACCCTAAATCCGGCGCGGGCG
>JAVHQF010000342.1:0-1377 GCA_036170995.1 Sideroxydans sp.
CGTGGGCGTGGCGCAGGTTTTCCGGCATGGTGTCCGGGTCATACAGGTCGGCGATGGTGTCGGGAAAATGCGCTTCGCGTGCCAGCAGGATGGCCTCGGCGCAGGCGGTCAGGTCGGCTTTGTTTTGCTCGGTGAGCAGAGGGACGGGGAAGGTATTCCAGCCCATTGTATTGGAGTAGCGAAAGTCAGTTTTCATCTTTCCGCAAACAGTGCCAATCCAGACCAGATGCAGGCGGGAGGCGATAAGAGCCATGTTCCAGAGCGGGGCATCGTAGAGGGCGAAGGCTAGGTTGGACACGATTGTGCGCTCGCCCAACAAATCGACTGGGAGGTAGGGTCGCCGCTCCGAACTAACGCTCGGAATCGCAATAGTTGTTCTGAGACCAACAGCTTGTATCTGCCTAAAACGATGGGGAAATGCCGCGTAGGGGCGAGTGCTGGGTGCGACGCTTGCGGCGCGTGTCTCTGCAACTTTTTTAAATCGTTGTAACAAAGGAAGCAGCCGTTCTGCTTCCTGTCGCTGATCGTCTTCAACCCAGATGCAATGACGTTGTTCTCCTCTAATAATCTCTTGCGAACCAACGTAGCGCATGACATAGGCAGCAGCCTCCGGCGACTCATCCAATAGCTTATCGCGTTCAGCCGGAGTCAGACAAAGGTGGCCACCGTCGGTTGGCTGATTACCTTTCAACATTAGCCATTTGTCGTGTGGTTGCCCGCTGATAGCTTGAACAAGGATGTTATCCGAGGCAACGAGATAGGGATTGATATTACTGACCTCGCGAATTCTCACCTCACCAGTGTCATCTGTTTCATAAATCTTCTTCCTACCGGTCAACTCCCTACCAAATCCAATCACAACTACGGTCACACCAGCATTGCGACTGGCAAGATTGCTCCAGCTAAACGATGTATGACAAAAACTAATACTGTGACCAGTTTCCAACAAGAGGGGCCAGAGCAACGGCACCTGCTCGCCTTGAGAGATCGAGTTTGTGCTAACGAATGCGGCCTTACCACTCGTCGCATTGAGGTACTTCGCTGCCTTGAAAAACCATCCCGCAATATAGTCAAGCGAAGGCCACCGTTTCTGGTGAGAGTCAAATACGAGTTTTAGGTCATCTTTCTGTTCCGCGTTCTGGGCTTGACTTCCCTTGTACGGCGGGTTGCCACAGATATACGTCTCACCACCTTCGTTCACAAAGTCAATTTCCGCCTGATCCAACGGCGTGCCAAACAAATCATCCGCCAACACTTTCACACCCGTCCCCGTGGGCGGGCAGACACTCAACCAATCCAGCCGCAACGCATTGCCGCAAACAATCCAGTTCTGCGCATCCAGCGGCAGGAACTCCTCCAGCGCATCCTTTTGTCCGC